>NZ_JAAEQH010000107.1 GCF_024231755.1 Neptuniibacter sp. | reverse complement strand
TACACTTATTGCGCTTGCTGTGTAGCCTGCTTGGTCTGCTGTAATATTTAAGGTCACTGTATCGCTTACACCAGATGTCCCACTGTTTGGATTAACTGATAATGCAGTAATTATCGGCGCACTTGTATCAATTACAAGTGTGTTTGCATCTACAGTGGTAAACGCCGTATTACTGTTGGCTGCATCGCTTAATACTACGCTGGCAGTAATTGCACCGGAACTCACAGCTGGGTCACCACCGCCAATCACATAATCTACTGAATATGCTCCAGCGCCTAAATCCTGGAAGTTCGATGCGGTTACATCTACGCTGTTTACACTTATTGCACTTGCGGCATACCCGGCTGCATCAGCGGTAATATTTAAAGTTACTGTATCGCTTACTCCTGAGGTG
The DNA here is from genome assembly GCF_024231755.1 of Neptuniibacter sp. Classification (GTDB taxonomy): domain Bacteria; phylum Pseudomonadota; class Gammaproteobacteria; order Pseudomonadales; family Balneatricaceae; genus Neptuniibacter. Next base: position 41,936 of record NZ_JAAEQH010000107.1, on the reverse strand, counting down.
CCGCTATTCGGATTTACAGATAATGCGCTTACTACCGGAGTATTAGCATCAATTACTAGTGTGTTTGCATCGATTGTTGTAAACGCGGTGTTCGTATTTCTACCATCACTTAATACCACACTTGCGGTTATTGCGCCGGAACTTACATCTGCATCGCCTTCACTTATTACGTAATCTACTGAATAACTTCCAGCGCCTAAATCCTGGAAGTTCGACGCGGTTACATCTACACTGTTTACACTTATTGCACTCGCTGTGTAGCCTACTTGGTCTGCTGTAATATTTAAAGTTACTGTATCGCTTACGCCGGAGGTTCCGCTATTTGGTGTTACGGATAATGCGCTGACAGCCGGTGCAACATTATCCACGGTAAAATTAGCTGATGACTGCGGAGTTCCAGCATTCTCTCCATCAAACGGAGTGATCCTAATCTGCGCTGTGGTTGTCTCTGCAGTAGACTCATCGGTTTGTGAATTCCAAATAAAGGTAACTGTGTTTGCTCCTCCATCTGTAGTAATAAATTCTATAGATGTCGATGTATTGTGATTACCTACTTGATAGCTAAGATCATTTTCTACGGTCACATCATCATAAGTAGCAGATGTATCCACTCCGGCTTCACTTAAGGTCGCTGTTTCCCAACCGCTTCCTATATTATATTCAACTTGGCCTTGTATTGTATTTTCATCTCCCACATCATCGAATGTCGCTTGTACAGTTACCCTGCCGGTACCATCTGTAGCTTGATTGCCAGTTATAGAAGCTACAGTGGGAGCCGTATTGTTATAATCGGCCTGGATTTGGATTAGGGTTCTTCCATAATTATAGATTGCAATTTCATCCAATGTGCCTTCAAACCATCTGCCTACAGGTGTGCTCGGAGAATGTATACCTATATGCATATCTGAACCACTATTGTATACTGAAGTAGCACCCACGCCTTGAGCTTCTTCCAATCCATTAATATATATCTTTTGTCTATTTGCCGCTTCAGGATCAAATACACAAGCTATATGATACCATTGGCCGCTTGTTAAGGCATCGCCAACATCAGTTACTATTGTTACATTCTGTGCATCTTGTCCACTAGTAGTAACTTCAAACTGCAATCTTCCATCAGTATATAGACCTACAATCCATTCTCTATAATCAGCCCCGCTTGCAAAATCCCACTTGGACATGATAATACGATAAGTGTTAGCAGGGACTGTTGGGTTAATCCAAAACTCAATACTAAAAGCAGTGTAATCAAAAGAAGCATCATCTGCAATTCCAACATAATCACTTCCTCCATCAAAACTCAAGGCTGATGTCTCAAACTTACTTCCTTGTCTTCCTGTCCAAGCCGGATCATTTCCATCAGGACCACCAGGCAAACCTAAGGTTCCATGATTCAAATAGGCTGTTTCATCATTTGCAACATCTCCTGTATTATCATCAAGTTTCCAATAGCCAATCGGAGTATTCTGTGTATCTACATTTATTTCCGCAACTGTCTCTTCGTTACCTGCTATATCTACAGCCCAAATCTTGAGATAATAGGTTGTATTCCCGACCAATGGAGTAATGATTGTCTGTGTGGTAGTTCTTGTTGCTAAGTTAGCATCATTAGTATCATCCCATTCATCTTCTGTTGCGACATCTCTAGTAATCGTCGCTGCATCGTCATACCATATCTCATAGTGATCAAAGTTTGTTTCTGTTACCGCTGTCCACTGCAGAGTAATTGAATTTGCAGTCTGCGCAGTAGAAGACAGTGTAGTTAATCCTGCCGGAGCTACTGTATCTTGTATTGCTGTCGGAGTGGTGTCCGCACCGCTTATATTGCCTGCTGCATCTGTTGCAGTTACGTTCGGAGTTATCGTTCCATCGGTTAATGCGGATGGAGTTGCAGCTGTGCCATCAAGCGTAAGACTATAGGTTCCACCCGTGGCAGTTGTGCTGTCACTTATTGTATTCGTTCCATCAGTCAAACTTATATTAATCATTGCATCTACTTCGGCTGTCCCTTCTACTACTATCGCTGCTTTCTCTGAATCGTTAATATAATTATCTGTTGAGATCGCAGTAATTACAGGTGTTGCCGGGGCAATATAATCAACATTAATTATCGAGTTGTCTACAACGCTGTCTGAGAAGTTCCCTGCGGCATCAGTTATTCTTACACTTAAAGTAGCTGTACTGCCAAAGGCTGTTTGCACTTGGGCATTACTGCTCAGTCCGGCATCAAAGTCTACAGTAGTATCTGCTGCACCGATAGTGCCATCAGTTATTGGACTAGTAAATGGGTTGCCATCTTTTAGTAATTCTGCAGTGCCACCGGTGGCCTGACCGGCTATTACCATAGCACTGACTGTAAAGTTAGTATTGGTTAAGTTCAAGGCATTGGCTACTGCATTGCCACCTACAGCGCTAAAGTTTACTGCTCCTGGACTATGTAACGTGCTCATCGAATCAGCATCTAGAACTGTATCCCAGAATGATATTGCCTTTATTGTCCCGTTGAGATTCTGGAATTCATACCTATCACATCCTACCCAAAAATATGTTCCCCAAGCATTGTCTGTAAAATCATCTACTGTCTCATTAGTTCCATCAGCTACGCCATCATAATATCCTACAACATAAGGCAATGAATGTTGAATAGCGTAACCTAAGGTCATTTCAGTCCCGACTGTCCAAGGACTTTCAACTAAATCTGTTACACCACTACTATTAGAATCATCTACATTAGAATATATTTGAACATCATTTGCCCACCCATAACCAAATAATCTTCGTTTTGTATCAGTGTCAGTTATTCTTTTATTAGTGTTTACATTACTATCAAACTCAGGAGCCACTTTCGCTACACAACTCTCCGTTGCAGCATTTCTGTTGCCGCTGGTCTCATACTTCAAAGTCTCTACGCTTCTAGTTAAAGACGTTGCCGTAGTAGGAATGAACGTCGTCGCCAAAGGTTGTTTCTCCAGCTGTATAAGTGCAGCTTCGAAGTCTACAGTATCGCCATCGCTAATACTAACTGCTCTAACTTCTAACTTTACTCTATCAACATTAGCCTCATCTAAAACATATGTAAATACGTATTTTCTCCAAGTACTATCTGGAGTAAAATTAATGCCGGATTCTGTAATCCAACCACCGCCAACATTTAACTGCCAAATCCTCATTCCCAGCGTAACACCACTATTACCATTAAGACTTCTTACCCAAACACTAGCCGTAGCAATATCATTTTGAGTGAAAGTACCAACCTCTGTATTTTGTGTGCAAAGTTGCAATCTATCGTTACCAGTACCACCATCGCCTGCAACACCAGTATATTGAACCCTCTGTGACTTGGCATTCACTATATTACACAGATCAGAAGTTATATCAGAGTTAGTCCAAACAGGAGTTCCAACTATCGTCCCAGATATCTGAGAACCCCAATTATCTAATTTACCAGCTGTAGTTGCCGCACCATAGCTATTCAACATCAAATTCGTACTTGCTTCCTCTATTATTAACCCAGCTTTACCATCCGCCCACTTATTCCAACCTGTTGTATCATAATAACCATAATTAAATCTGCCTACATCAGAAGTCTCAGTCTTCTGCATTATACCTACTGTGTTAAAGTAAGTAGCCGGGTTACTCGCACCACGGGAGGCGGAGTATGTAGCAGTGGTAGAGCCCTCTGCGTAATCGGCATCTAAATCACTATCAGCATAATTAGCATAGAACGTGGGCTTCGTCGGCGCTGTATTATCCGAAGTAATTGTATCGTTCTGTTGTATCGCATTATTACCTGCCGGATCCTGAGCATCTACATCTACCGTAATTGTTCCGTCACTCGGAGTACAGGTTACACTGCTTAATGTCCAGGTTGCCGTACCACCAGTATACGTTGCTGGATTAACTGCCGCGCCGCCGCCGAATTCAGTTAAATCAGCAGTAATATATCCGGTATCTCCATCACCTAAATTACCATCTGCGATATCTGCTGTGATCTGGACATCATCAGTATCCTTTACATATGTAGTGCTTGATATAGTCGTATCTGTAATTAATACATTGCTAATTACCGGAACAATTGTATCTATTTCAAATGTATCGGCTGTACAAGCACCTTCGGGATTAGAAGCTAAATCTTCTGCTCCGGATGAACTTACAGTAACCGTAGCTATTTCCTCGTTGTTATCTGTGATATCAAACGTCTCGGTCCAAACCGTATCACCTACTGTCCAACCTCCGTTACTACGCGTAACTGCAGTCCCGGCTGAGAAATTAATCACAGGATCAATACTGTCATTCATCGGCTCAGTATATGTTACTGTTACGATCTGAACCAAATTTCCTTCATATATCGGGTCAGTATCTACAGTTACTGTTCCAGTCGGCGCACTCTGATCACAGATAAAGAAATTAGCTCCGCCACTCGCGCTCCATGCGCCTTCTGTATTTACACTATCCCAAAATTTTATACGCCAGTAATATGTGGTTGTGTCGCTTAATGCAGAACCATCATAAATAATATCTCCGGAACGAGTACCCTCTTGCAGATGAAGTATTGAAGCGCGATATTTAGTAAAGAATAAATCAGAACCACCGATATTTGTCTCTCCATCTAAATCCCCTGAGGTATAACCGGTTATACAAATGTTGTCAACTGTATCCGCAGTTACAGCAAGTGCATTGTCACTACTACCGGTCCCTAAAAATTCCGTCCAAAGCTTCGTGCCTGAAGAATTATATTTTGTCAGGAATATATCTCTGCCGCCGCTATTTGTATTTCCATCCAGATCTCCATTCGTATAACCAGTAATGTAAAGATTACTATTTGCATCACAAGTTATACCACGTGCAGTATCATCAACTCCTGTACCTAAAAGTTTTGTCCATTGCTTTGCTCCTGATGCTGAATCATATTTTATTAGGAAAATATCTTCGCCACCAGCGTTAGTCTCACCGTCTAAATCTCCTGCTGTATGTCCGGCAATATATACATATCCATCCGGAGCATAAATTACAGAGCGACCGTATTCATCAACCCCTGTCCCTAAAAGTTCTGTCCATTGGATTGTTCCCGCGGAATTATATTTGGTTAGGAATATATCCCTACCACCGCTATTTGTTTCTCCGTCTAAATCTCCATATGTATATCCAGTAATATAAATATTATTGCTTGGGTCAGATGTTATTGCCCGGCCGGTATCATCAACTCCAGTACCGAGTAGTTCTGTCCATTGGATTGTTCCCGCTGCATTATATTTGGTTAGAAAGATATCATCGCCTCCGGCGTTTGTCTCTCCATCTAAGTCGCCTTCTGTAAGTCCTGTCACATAAATATCGTCATTGGTATCACGAGTAACCGCACATCCATGTTCAGCATCGCTAGCCCCTGAGCCTAAAAGGTTAGTCCATTGTATTGTCCCTGCTGCATTATATTTGGTTAGGAATATATCATAACCACCACTATTAGTCTCTCCGTCTAAATCTCCAGTTGTATCCCCAGTTACATATATATCACCTGCGGTATCCGTAACTACGCCATATCCGAATTCACTATCGCCTGTACCTAATAATTCTGTCCACTGCTTTACCCCTGATGAATTATATTTAGTCAGGAATATATCATAACCACCACTGTTGGTCTCTCCATCCAAGTCTCCCTGAGTATCCCCGGTTATATATACATTATCCGTTGTATCTGCAGCTATCGCAAAAGCTCTTTCACTATCTCCGGACCCCAGAAGCTTTGTCATTCTTACATAAACTCCACCACTATCCCACTCTGCACTACCAAAACCTGAATCATTATCTACCTGGATCTGATACTGGGTGGCAAAATCATTCGCATCCGCGTCATTAAATATTGCCGAGAAAACTGGAAGAGTTGTACTACCGTCAACCGATAAATATGGATTATTCTGGCCTGACTGCGCGGTTGTTATATTGGAATACAAAGTTGTCGGAGCCGTTGGTGTATTGCTCGTTGTAAAGGTACCGTAACCGGATGTATCTACTGTATGTCCACAGAAAACTGATTCATTACCTGCGGCATCTCTTACTTTCACTCTCCAGTAATATGGAGTATTTGCACTCAAACTAACTGACGGAATCCAGGTATTACCAGCCTGCCAGCCAGATTGCTGCAAGCCACCACTGCCATTATCAAAAGCTGTTACTGTATCTATTTCAAGTGAATACGGAGTTGCGTGTAAATCGCTTGTTCCGTCTACCGCAACTAATGCGGTTAAAGTCGGAGTTAGTGAAATAGTATCTGCTGAATCAGCCGGGATTAAACATCCCACATTTGTCGGCGGACTCTGATCGCAAATAAAGAAATTTGCTCCTGCACCCGCACTCCATGCGCCTTCTGTCAATGATTGGTCAAAGAATTTAATTCTCCAGTAATACTGCGTTCCGTCCTGTAATGTATTGCCGGCATAGGTAATGTCTGAACAGCGGGTACCTTGATTTACCCCGGAAATATCATTGCCTACGGCGTCAAATACTGAGATAAAAATATCCTGATCTCCATAGCCGGTTGAATCTTCAGCCATATCATCTGTATCTTCATCCCCGGATAGATCCGCGTCACCTTCCACATCTCCGACCACAATAATATTACTGTCCGAATCTACAATAATACTGTTTCCGCTTCCGCTGTTTGCCGAGCCTAATCTCCTGGACCAGCGATATGTTCCGGAAGAATTAAATACAGATATAAATATATCATTATCGCCATAGAATGTTGCATCTTCGCCTGCATCATTAGTATCTCCGTCACCGCTTAAATCCGCATCACCTTCCACCGAGCCGGTAATTATAATATTATCGTCGACATCAATAGCAATTCCGGCTGCGCCATCGTCATTCATACCACCTAATCTCTCTGACCACTGATATGTCCCAGAGGAGTTAAATACGGATATAAATATATCACTGCCATCATAACCGGTCGAATCTTCTCCCTCGTCATTCGTATCTCCATCTCCACTCAAGTCCCCATCAAGCTTAACATAACCGGTAACAATCACATTATTATTGGAATCAACCTCAACTGCGTCCCCCCGATTGCTATCTGTGCCTCCGAATCTCTTTGCCCACTGAAAGACTCCGGAGGAATCAAACACAGAAACAAATACCTGCCAAGCAAAAATAGTGGAAAATTCATCAGGATCACCGGTATCTCCATCACCGTTCAAATCCGCGGTCCACATCACTGCCCCGGTAACAATCACATTATTATTAGAATCTGTCGTAACATCATTAGCAAAATCCATAGCTATGCCGCCGATACGCTTGGCCCATTGATGGACACCGGCAGAATTAAATACGGATATAAACCCATCAAGACTCCCATAAGTTCCTCCTGTAGATTCTCCGTCATCTCCCGTATCTCCATCTCCATTCAGATCCCCTGCTTCATTCACAACTCCGCAGACAATAATATTATTATTTTCATCCACAGCCACCGCAGAAGCGCTCATCATATCTACCGCTGTCAAGCGTTTTGACCACTGATAGACTCCGGCAGAATTAAATACCGATATCCCCATATCAGAAGAGCTGGCGCCTGAACTTTCACCAGTATCGTTTGTGTCACCGTCCCCACTTAAATCTGCATTGCCGGTAATCCCGACAACAACACTAATGTTATTATTGCTGTCCACGGCTATACTTCTGCCGTAATCAGAACCTGTCCCACCCAAGCGTTTGGACCATTGATATGCACCAACAGAATTAAACACAGATATAAATATATCCCCACTTCCATAACCAGTTGCATCTTCACCCTCGTCATTCGTATCTCCGTCACCACTTAAATCCGCATTACCGGTAACTGATCCGATCACCACAATATTATTATTCGGAGCAAGATAAATATCGCTTCCGCTATCAGTATCGGTTCCGCCCAGTCTCTCGGCTCTGATAAACATACCGATATCACTAGCGTCCCAAATGGGTGAGGAGAAATCAATCGCATTATCCACCTGGATCCGGTATCCTTCAGCTGTATCCGAACCATCCGGGTCGTTATAAATCGCTGAAAAATGTGGATCAACCACTGTTAGATATGGATTGGTATCGCCTGATTGGGCGTCGGTATTATGGGAATATAAATTATCCGGAGCTGTTGGAGCACTGGTGGTAGTAAACGTCCCATACCCGGAACTATCAATTGTATGTCCGCAAAACGCAGATTCATTATTAATTACATCACGCACTTTTACTCTCCAATAATGATCCGTGCCTGAGGATAAGGTAATTGCCGGCCTCCATACACTACCAGCCTGCCAGCCGGACTGCTGTAAGTTACCGCTGTCAAAACTGGTAACAGTATCTATTTCAAAAGAATATTCCGAAACGCCGCTGCTGGTATCCTGCGCTGTAAGTGCCGTTAAAGTCGGTCTCACCGAAATACCCGTAGCACTGTTTGCCGGAGTACTGCAAGCCACATTAGTCGGAGCTGTATTATCTGAGGTAATATTATCGCTCTGCTGCGTTGCCGGATTAGCCGACGGGTCATCGGCATCCACAGTTACGGTAACCGTGCCGTTAGCCGGAGTACAGGTAACATTAGTAATCGTCCAATATGCGGTATCATTGGTATAGGTATCCGGATTGACAGCCGCGCCCTTGCCCAACGTGGTCAGGTTTGCTTCAATATAACTTGTGTCACCGTCACCTAAATAAAGGTCATAAACATCTGCCGTCAATGTAACAGTATCCGTATCCTTAACATAGGCTTCGTTATCCATGGTTGAATCAATTAAAAGCACATTGCTGATTACCGGAGGCGCCGCAGCCAAATCAGTAGTAAAGAAATTAGCGCCCGAGCCTGCGCTCCATGTGCCTTCTAAGCCGCCCTGATCCCAGAATTTGATCCGCCAGTAATAAGTAGTTGTATCAGACAGATAATCTCCTGTATAAATAATATCTTCACAGCGGTTGCCCTGAGAAACATCCTGCATATCCTGGCTGGCCAGATCAAATACAGAAATAAATATATCTGTATCACCATAACCCGCATTGCTCTCATTTGCATCACTTGTATCGCCGTCTCCATTGAAGTCAGCCGTGCCATAGACATCGCCGGCAATAACAATATTATCATTACTATCCATAGCAACAGACCGGCCATAATCACTGCTTGAACCGCCAAGGCGTTCTGCCCAGAAATGTTCGCCGGAAGGAGTAAATGCAGAAGCAAAGATATCCCAGCCTCCGTAAATACCTCCGCCGGTTTCCGCGCCGCCGTCGGTATTATCCCCGTCTCCGTTTAAATCACAGTTGCCGCTAATTTCACCGACAACAATAATATTATCATTAGGGTCTACAACAATACCGTATCCTTCATCAGAACTTCCTCCGCCCAATCTTTTAGACCATTTCCATGTCCCGACCACATTAAACACAGATACAAACACATCGTCACTGCCGTATCCAGACGCACTTTCCGCACCGCCATCCGTATTATCTCCGTCGCCGTTTAAATCAGAATTGCCTCTAGTTCTTCCGGTAACAATTACATTATTATTGCTATCAGTATCCACCCCAAATCCATAATCATATTCAACCCCTCCTAAACGCCTGGACCATTGATACGTACCTGTGGAATTAAACACAAGAATAAATATATCATCACTGTCATACCCTGCATCACTCTCCCCATTATCTAGGGTATCTCCGTCTCCATTTATATCTGACTCACCACTCACATTTCCCGCAATAATAATATTACCGTTATCGGACACAGCAACAGCCCTGCCGGAAGCACCGATTACTTTAGCCCATTGATGTACTCCGGAAGAATTAAACACCGTTATACAACCATCGCCGCCGGCAGTTTCAAAAACATCGTCATTGTCTCCGTCACCGTTTAAATCCGGATCACCGCCAATACTTCCGGCAATTACAACATTATCACTACTATCCGTAGTAACCGCATATCCCCAATCATATCCGGAAGATCCCAACCGCTTAGTCCATTGAGGCACTCCGGTAGAATTAAATACAGACACGTATATATCACTTTGGCCATAACAGCCAGTTCCATCTTCTCCTGAATCCAAAGTATCTCCGTCACAATTTAAATCAGCCACTCCAGTCACAAACCCGACCGCAATTACATTATCACTTGAATCCACCGCAACTCCATGAGCTCTGTCAAGATCTGTTCCGCCAATCCGCTTTGACCATTGATACGCTCCGGATAAATTAAACACGGAAACGGATGCGTCTTCTGAGCCATAACCTGCAGCGCTCTCTCCGGTATCATTGGTGTCTCCGTCTCCGCTTAAATCCGCATTATCATGAACGCTTCCGGTAAGACAGATAATATTGTTTGCGGCAACGCTACGCCCGTAATCTCCGTCACCATGTGTACCGCCTAATCTTTCTGCCCACTGGAATTGATTAACGTCGCTCACATCCCAAATCGGCGACGAGAAATTCTGATCATTATCTAGCTGGATACGGTAAGCATCTGCCGTATCACCACTATTAGGGTCATTATAAACACTTGAGAAATGAGGCCGCGGATCTTCAATATCCGTTGGGTTATTGTCTCCTGCCTGCGCGTTATCATCATTTGTATATAAAGTGGTCGGCGCTGTTGGCGCAAAATCTATGGTAGTGGTAAAGAAATTAGTACCGCTTCCAGCTGACCAGGCACCTTCAGCTTCTCCCTGGTCATAGAATTTTATCCGCCAGTAATAAGTCATCGCATCAGCTAAAGCATCACCGGCATAAACAATATCTGTACAGCGACTTCCCTGGTTAACGTTGGGCATATCAGTTAAAGGCGATTTAAATACAATCAAGAAAACATCATCTTCTCCATATATACCGCCGCTGCTTTCTGCGCCGCCGTCACTTGCATCCCCATCACCGTTTACATCACAAGCCCCATCAAAATATCCGGTAAATACAATATTATCATTAGAATCAACATTGACCCCTAGACCTTCATCACCAATTGTACCGCCTAAACGTTTTGCCCACTGATAAACTCCGGAAGAATTGTATATTGAAATAAATATATCAGAACTTCCATAACCTGTACCGCTTTCAGCACCACCGTCTGTTGCATCGCCGTCTCCGTTTAAATCAGCATCGCCATTAACATATCCGGTAATAACAATATTATCATTAGAATCCATAACTATGCCTACACCACAGTCGCTGTTTACACCGCCGTATCTTTTTGACCACTGATAAACTCCGGAAGAATTGAAAGCAGTCAGGAAAATATCTCTGTCCGCATAACCTGTAGCATCTTCAGCCCCGCCATCTGTGGAGTTTTCATTTCCATTCAAGTCTGCGTTACCATTAATATATCCGGTAACTATAACATTATTACTTGCGTCCGCAGTAACATCAGCTCCTACATCAGAATCTACGCCGCCTAAACGTTTTGCCCACTGATGTGTTCCGGAAGAATTAAACACTGAAACAAATACATCATTATCTCCATAGCTGGCAGAACTTTCAGGATAAGATCCTCCGATACTTCCATCGCCGTCTAAGTCCGCATTACCATTAACATATCCGGTAACTATAACGTTATTATTGTTATCTGCAAAAATTCCGCTTCCATTATCTCCAGCTGTACCACCTAAACGTTTTGTCCACTGATGTGTTCCGGATGAATTAAAACAAGACACAAAAGAGTCCTTGTCACCGTAACCGGTTGCGCTTTCGCCGGCATCACCCGTATCCTGATCACCATTCAAATCCGCATTTCCATTTACATACCCGGTAACAATTATATTATTATTGGTATCGGTTATAACTGTATTACATCTATCATCTCCTGTCCCACCTAAACGAGTAGCCCATTGGAATACTCCCGCAGAGTTAAATACAGAGATGAACCCATCATAGTTATCATAACCGGTATTATCTTCCGGATATGTCCCGTCAATAACCTGATCACCATCTAAGTCCCCATCACGCAAAACTCTTCCGGTAACAATAACATTATTATTTGTATCAGTTATAACACCGTGTCCTTTATCTGTACTTGTACCGCCCAATCTCTTGCCCCACTGATAAGTCCCGGCGGAATTAAACACAGAGACAAATATGTCGCTGCTGCCATAACCGGTATTATCTTCCGGATATGAACCACTAACACTTCCGTCACCATCAAAATCTCCCTGGTCCCAAATATTTCCGGTCACAATAATATTATCATTTGTATCTATCGCTATTTCATACCCACAATCATACCAATCTCTGCCTAATCTCTTTGCCCAGAAGAACTGCGCAATATCACTTCCATCCCAAATCGTGCTAGAGAAATCCTGGTCATTATCTACCTGGATACGATAACCTGTGGCAATATCTGAGCCATCCGAATCATTATAGATCGCAGAGAAATGCGGATTGGCAGAAGATAAATCTGGGTTAGTGTTTCCAGACTGAGCATTTGTATCATGTGAATATAAAGTATCCGGTGCTGTTGGCGTCTGCGTAGTTGTGAATGTGCCGTACCCAGGAGTATCTGCGGTATGACCGCAGAAAGATGCTTCATTACCTGCAGCATCTCTTGCTTTTACTCTCCAATAATATGTGGTGTTTTCAGACAAGGCAAGCGGATACCAAATATTTGATGCCTGCCAGGCGGACTGTTGTAAATTACCGCTATCAAAAGTCGTAGCAGTATCTATTTCTATTGAATATGGGGTAGCATGTAATCCACTGCCTCCATCTGCGGCAACTAAGGCGGTTAAAGCAGGACTTAACGCTATGTTAGATCCTGAATTTGCCGGAGTATCACATCCCACATTCGTCGGCGCAGTTTGATCACAGATAAAATAATTTGCTCCTGCACCCGCACTCCAAGCCCCTTCGGCTCCGCCCTCATCCCAGAATTTAATTCTCCAATAATAAGTAGTGCTGTCGCTCAACGCACTGCCTGCATATTGAATATCCTCACAACGAGCTCCCTGCGGAGCGTATATCAAACTAAATACCGAAATAAAAGCATCTGCTTCTGCATAAACACCGCCAGTACTTTCTTCTGGATCTGATGTATCTGCATCTCCATTTAAATCAGCAGCGCTTTCTACAAATCCGGTAACAATGATATTATTCTTACTATTTACAGCTACTCCATAAGCTTCTTCATCATCATCCCGGCCTAAACGTTCCGCCCAAATATGAGTACCGGATGAATTAAATACAGAGACAAATATATCCGAGGTTGAAGCTCCATAAATACCGCCAGCTGTTTCATTCGCATCTGTAGTATCGCCGTCACTATTTAAATCAGCTGTACCAGTAACATATCCGGTAATAATAATATTGTCATTACCGTCAACAACAATATCATGCCCAAAATCCGCATTTGCTCCCCCTAAACGTTCTGACCATTGATGGACACCCGCGGAATTAAATAACAAAACAACAATATCCCTGCTGTCATAAATTCCGCCGGTAATCTCTTCGGCATCTAATGTATCCATATCCCCATTTAAGTCAGCTGTCTCATGCATTGTTGTGAGAAGCGCGATATTATCACTTCCATCAACCGCAACTCCGTATCCTATATCAGTACCACTGCCACCTAATCTCTCCGACCATTGATGTACTCCCGAAGAATTAAACTTAGAAAGAAATACATCTCTACTTGAATAAACTCCGCCGGTACTTTCTTCTGGGTCATCTGTATCCGCGTCTCCGTTCAAATCTGCAGTATTATCAATTTGACCGGTAATGATAATATCATTATTCGTGTCTGTATCAATGCTATACACACCAAAATCCAGACCTCCCCCGCCAAATCTCTCTGACCATTGATGTGTTCCGGAGGAATTAAATACAGCAATATAGTTATCATAGCTGCCATAAACTCCGCCGCCTGTTTCTTCTGCATCACCCGTATCTCCATCTCCGTTTAAGTCTGCAGTGCCTTCAACATATCCTCCCACAATAATATTATTATTAGTATCTGCAGCAACAGAAATACCCTGGTCATTGCCTGCTCCACCAATTCTTTCTGACCACTGGTGTACTCCTGATGAATTAAATACAGAAACAAAGCCATCAAGACTGCCATAAACTCCGCCGCCTGTCTCTTCTGCATCACCCGTATCTCCATCTCCATTTAAATCAGCAGCGCTTTCTACAAATCCGGCAATAATAATATTGTTATTAGTATCGGTAGTAACCGTCTTTGCAAAATCTCCCCCTGAACCACCTAATCGCTTTGACCATTGATGAACTCCCGCTGAGTTAAACACAGAAACAAATGCGTCTTGTTCTCCATAAACACCGCCTGCAGCTTCACCTGAATCTGTAACATCGCCATCGCTATTTAAATCCGCAGCAGCTTGCACACGTCCAACAACAATCATATTATCGTTATTATCTGTAGCAATGGCATAGCCAACGTCTTCTTCCCAAACTTCATTAGCTGATCCCCCAATCCTCATGGCCATGAGGAAACTAGCTGCATCAGTATTATCCCATTCAGTGCTGCCAAAATTCTGATCATTATCTACCTGAATCTGATAACGCGCGACAAAGTCACCGGCATCTGAATCATTATAAATTGCTGATAAATGTGGATTGGCAGCTGAGAGATATGGATTAGCATCGCCAGCCTGCGCATCAGTATCATTGCTATAAAGATCTGTCGGTGCAGTTGGCGCAGCTGTTGTTGTAAATCTACCATACTTCGGAGAAGCCGTATGCCCGGCCCAGAACGATTCATTACCGAGAACATCTCTTACTTTTACTCTCCAGAAATACTCGATACCTTGGGTTAAGGTTGTCGGCTGCCATGTATTACCTGCTTGCCAACCCGATGATTCTAATGCCGGACTAAATGCAGGATCATTATCTATTTCAAAAGAATAAGCAGTTGCGTGTAATCCACTGGCAATATCCTGCGCAGTTAATGCAGTTAAAGTCGGGGTTAAAGAAACTCCTGTCTGTAAATTTATTGGGTTTAAACATAATCCATCAATCGGAGCTGTAGTATCTTTAATAATACCAATTTCAGAAGTAGTTCCCACATTACCCGCGAAATCAGTATCCTTCATATATAAGGTAAAAGCACCAAGATCTTCTTTAAAGCTCAAGGTATCAATATATAATGTTGCCCCGGTAGGCAAGCTTGAGCCCATATAGAATGTGATACGACAGTCACTAGCAGTTATATTAGCCACATAATGTATTGTATAAGTTTCCCAATCTGTAGTAAAAGTCGGAGTTATGGAAGTAGATGCAGAGAAATAATCATTCCAGGAAGCCGATCCTTTCATAAATCTAATATTGTCAACCGTAAAACCTGTTGTTGCTTTTGCTCTAAAGGTAAACTTGTAAGTTTTACCGTCTTCCACACTCCAGTTTGTCGTATATAACTGAATATCATTTGATGAATTACCCGCTGTTGTGCAATATACTTTTGCTCCTGCCGGCAAAGAATCATATTCTCCCAGAACCGTAGTACGAGTTAATGTAGCTACTGCTCCATCTTCGTCATGCAAAGACCAATTCGAAGTATCTGTATCAAAACTCGGATTCGGTAATAATTCACTGCCTAAGCCTTCACCTAAAGAACCAAAATTAGTAACAGCGCTTAAAGTCGTCACTCCCGTAGTAGCGACCACATAATTAGTATCATCAATTGATGCTTCGAAGGTCATGCTGTCCGCAGAACCGGTAAAGCTAATTGTATCCGAACCAGTAACATAATCACCCAATACTGGGGCACTAACAGAAACTGTCGGAGCTAAAGTATCAAGCGTAAATGAATCTTCAACACAAGTTCCTTCCGGATTCCCAGCCACATCTTCTGCTCCGGATGAAGTAACATCTACACTTACACCGTTTTCATTTTCATCCGTTACTGTAAAACTTTCTGTCCAAGTGTCCACATCAGACCAGGTCCCATCGCTATTACTGGTCACATTACTACTGCATGAGAAATTAATCGTTGGATCTATTCCGGTATTCATCGGCTCACTATAATCCACCGTAACCCCCTGAACCAAATCTCCTTCATATATCGGATCAGTATCTACAGTTACTGTACCAATCGGAGGAGTAGCATCACCCCACATATAATAACCACCAGACTGTGTATCATATGTGTTATTGCCAAACTCAGAAGTCTGATAATTCACCAGCACAATTGAATCACTAAGCCTTGTTCTGTCTAATCCTGTTTCCACATAAATGTTATAATCAACTAAGCTTTCCGCATCCACAATTACAGTATTACTTATATCCCAGGTGATCCAGCTGGATGTTCCGGATTTAGATATTCTGGAATTAGCAGAAGCATGAGACTTCCTGGCATATACACGGTCAACAATAGTAAACGTATCCGTAGCCGCAAATCCGGTTGTTGAATCAATCAGAATTGTAATCGTATCTGTAGTATCATCCACAGAATCAACAATTAAATAGTGTGCACCGCTATTAGTTCCAGAAGTCATGTACACATACATACCTTCATATTGATCATCAGCGGTAATTACATCTGTTTCGGTTAAATTAAAGGTAATCATAGAACCGTTATCAGCAATACCACCACTTATTGTCCCAGTATCTTCATCAACCGCATAAATAGTAACTGTATCCCCGGCATCAAGATTAGCATTATCATCAGCCGCCCGGATATAGCTAAACTTAATATCCGCACTTGCCTGATCATCATTAACCACATAACCTAAACGCCTACCCATATTCACTGTACCGGGCTCTGTAGTTCCATCTTCAGCGCATCCTTGGCCTAAAGGAGTAGTGCTTGTAGTGGTGTTGTCAATGTAGAACTTGGTAATCTTAACAGGGTCCATGTTAGTAGGGGCTGCACCTAAGGCAGGAGCCACAAACAATCTATTCGTAGTATTGGAAGTAATGACTGCCCGGTAATCTGTGCCACTAGTAGTAGTCGTAACCATTGCTCCGACCCACTCATTCTCAGTCCAACTATTTCCTGGAGCGATAATCGTAGTAGTGGTATTGTTGACATCTGCTAAGGTTGAAACTTCAACAAATAAGTTGGGGTCTTGGCCTGAAATTGAATTAGCACCGATACTGCCTGAACCTTCGTAAGCCGTACCATTACCTTGGTAGAAGTTAAAGTCATAACTCTCATTCGATGAGTCATCATCTAAGCCATCATCAACATTATAGAGTAATAGATTATTCCTTACCTTATTATTACCGGTAGTGGCAGCCCAAAGCCTGATTCCATCTTGGGTATTGCCTAGCATAACATTATTAGAAATAATATTTTCATCACAAAGATCTTCAAGACGCACACCATCAAGGGTATTTCCCAAGAAGACGTTTCCTCTGATGGTATTGTAATCATTGTTATTGTACATATAAAGACCGAGGCCAAGATTGTAGTTTCCAAATGAGCTATTGTTGAGAATGGTGTTATTATTACAACCATTTAAGAGCTGAATTCCATAATCATAGTTGGAATAGCTCATATTGCCAATAATAGAATTGTTGTCACTTCCTACCAAACGAATACCGTGAGCATTGGAGTAGAAAGTACTATTTTCAACGATATTATTAGCACTAGTTGAGGTAAGATAAATACCGCGGCTACTATTATTATAGGAGGTAACAGCGCTTATCTTGTTATATTCTGATCCATTATCAACACGAATACCTTGACTGGTGGCATTCTGGAACATAAAGCCTTCGATAGTATTATAATCTGCATTATTTAAGTAAAGTCCGTAGCTTCTTAGGTCTTCTGCATCCACAACCACTGTACCAACAGTAATCCATCTCATAGTATAAGCTGCTGTACCGACTTTGCTGAGCTCAAGGTTAGCACCAGCAGTACCTTCTTTTGTATAGATTCTATCAACAATCGTAAATCCATCTCCAGAATAGAAATCGCTATCACCGCTAAGAGGTAAAATATAAATTGTATCAGGCGTACCTACGGTATCTACAATCAAGTAATAACGTCCTTTGTTTAAGCCTGAGGTCATATAGAGATAATAGCCGATATAGTCATTGCCATTAGCGACAATATCATCAGCAACATTAAAGTATTCATAAAACCCATCTGTGTCTATACCCGAACTAATCGTGCTGGATGCCTCATCCACGGCATAGGTAATAATCGTAACGCTATTTGTCAATGGCTGCCCTACTTGAGTGTGGGCTTGCTGTAGGTAATTGCAGCTTGTAGTGGTGGCTCCAATAAATACAAATCCTAATCGAGCACCGATATTCCCACTGCCGGTTGAGCCTTTAAAGATATCAACGCCCGCGCCTATAGCTGGTGAATCGGCATTAAGGTACATAAAGTCGGCATCACCCGGTGTAGTGGAAACATAATCCGGATCTCCGCTAACGGAATTGGTGCCAATTGAACCATTTGCAGTATTACCGAAGAAAAGATTATAGTCTATTACGGTTGATCCACCAGAATCATCAATACCGGTGGTAGTACTATTGGAAATAATATTGTTCTTAAGTATATTATTATTATTGCCACCTGAGGTGATATAAACGCCTCTATTGTTGCTATCTAAGGTATTATTGTAAACATAATTATTATCTGAGCCATTGGCTATTTCAATGCCATTAGAAGTATTATTGTAGGAGATATTCGCCCTTAGCGTATTATTATCACTGCTATTTATCATAATTGCTTCATCACCGTTTGAATATATCGCGTTGCCAATGATCTTGTGGCCGCCGCCGCCATATGAGGCAATACCATCTAAGTCATTGGAATAAACGCTATTGTAGGCAAGGAGTGCATCAACACAAACATCCAAACGAATACCATCATAGATATCGTGGATTAAGGAATGCATAATAACCAAGCCTTCATTTGTGTCATTACTTACACTCTCAGCATGAATACCATACTGAGGATCATTATTAGTACCCATATAGCTAATCTCGGCATTAATAATTTTTGTTTCTGATCCATTTTTTAGGTTGATATAGCCATCTTGTGAGCCATCTTGGGTAAGGGCGGTGATTAGACAATTCTGATTTTCTTTTGAAGTACCTTCAACATCAAGAAAACCGGTACTGTAGACAATAACGCCAAATTGAGCATCGCTGGCGCACTCAAGTTGTATTGCTGAGGTATAGCTTGAACCAGCACGCATAGTTAAGGTGCCATATACAAGGATATTGCCGTTGGCGATAAGCGTGCGATCAGCTGCGGTGTCAAAATCCAAGGTTCCACCATCTTGAATTTCAATACTAGCACATGTTGTGGTAGCATCATCCTGATCAAAGGTTACAACATGAGGGCTATTAATTGTCACATTCTGTATCCCTATAGGTACAAATCCGTCGCTCCATACAGTAGGATCACTCCAGTCACCGGTCTTGGTAGAACTTATTGTTTTATAACATTCCACAACCGTATTATCTAACCCATCATCAGCACTAGTCCCTCCGGCATTCCCTCCCAAAGATTGTAAAGTCCCGCTAAAGGTCTTAGCTGTATTATAGAAGAAATAAATACGTCCGGCTCCACCGCCACCGCCGCCATTTGCAGCTGAACCATCACCATCACCACCATCGGCGTGAATAATACCGCCGGTTCCGGCTAATGTCCCGACAATACCTTTAATACTACCGCCTGAACCACCACCGGCATAACTGCTGCCTGCCGCATCACTCCCGTCACTGGACAAGAAACCTTCTACAGTTAACGTATCAGTTACTTCTAAAGAAATTGCACCGCCACCACTACCACCGTCCGTGTCTCCTCCACCGGAACCTACGGATATTGGATTAGTAGCTGAACCATATGTTGTACCACCAGTACCACTATCAGATGAATCTCCACCAGCTCCACCATAACCACCACCAGCACCATAACTTGTACCGATTCCACCTGCTCCCGGACCGTAATCATAACCATATCCTCTAGCATACGCTGTAATCCTTGCTCCACTGCCTGCAGAACCATGGACATTAATATTATCTGCGGTAATTTTTACTCCCGGGCCAGGAGTATAATCTATTCCGCTATTGGAATTATAAAGACGATCAATTTCAGTTTGTGTAAGTACATAATCATAAATTAAAATATTATCCATTGTAAAATCAGCATTCTGATCTCTGCAGATAAGTATCGGTTCGGCATCGTTCTCCAGCCCAAGACCCGTGCTATATGTGTCTGAGCTTAAAGCTGCACCATCTTTGCTCCATCGTATTGTTCCGTTATCCACAATATAAACATACATATGCCAAGTATCATCACATGTATTAGTAATAAAACCATACGTCTGATTTGACCCATCTGAAGTATCCAGTCTCATATAAATATTTCTGGATGAACCAGAGGTATTATTAAACTGGATATTCCAGCCGCGGGGAGTAGCATTTAATTTTCGAATAACACTTGCGTAATCTGTGGACTGCACAGGTGCTTTCATCCAGAAAACTATCGAGAATAAATCTTTTGCCGGAATCTCTGCCGGAAAATCTATTCTGTCATTAGCAGTATCCTCAAACTGTAATGCCCCGCCAACTTTTCCGGTGGCGACCATTGTATTTGTGTTATTTGTTGAAGTTCCATTATAAGTAGCAAGCTCCTCTGCCACCGTTGTTCCGGCTAAGTTATCATCCATTGCCCAATGTACAACCGGACCTTTTGCCTCACAAATAATCCGGGCTGTATCATCGGAATCACTGCTAGTACCAATATCAATATCTCCTACAGATGTTAAATTGTATCCACCCGGTATTTTTACCTTTGCGTCATTATTAATTGTAATTGAATCAAATGTTAATGTCGCCGGAGTTCCGGTGAAATTATCTACCATAATTGGGATATTTAAATTGCCAACATCATTATCATCTATAGTTAAATCACCGTAAGTTTGCGTATCTGTATCCTGCAAAACAATAGTTCCGGCACTGGCATCGTTACCTCCTGTACCCCCGTACACATTAATTGTTCCACTTAATGTATTAGTTGAATAAGCAATTTTTATTCTTCCTCCGCCACCGCCAGACTGATGGGAAGAAGCGCCGCCGTTTGCACCAGCGGCACTGATAACTCCTGAGCCTGCACCAGTCAATGTGGAACAAGTAATATTAATTGAACCGCCTGCTCCCGCACCTAAAGCAGCCGAACCGTTCGCAGAAATAGTCCCGTCAACTGTTAAAGTGTTCGTAACATCAAGAATAATTGCACCGCCACCACCAGCATACTTACCACCACTGCCTAAGCTTATCGGATCAGATATAGATCCATAAGTATCGGTTATATCATTATTGCCGCCTAATCCTCCGTGATGCCCCCCGGAGTCCCAATTATCATCATCTGCTCCCGGACCTCTTTCTTCGGCAAAACCAAGCCCATTAGCAGAAAGAATACCGCCACTGTCAACTGTAATACTCCCCGCGGAAATTGTAGCTGAGGTTCCTTCATTATTATTAAGCAGAGGATTACCATCTACCTCTAATGTTCCGCCGCTATTAATCGTGATCGAAGTAAACGAGTAAGGATAAGGCGTAGAGTCTGTGCCTAAACTTATATAGGAAGGATTATTGCTTTCACCAACCTCCAGATCAAAACCTGTTGGAAAAGAAACCGTTCCGGAATAGCCTCTGCGTCCAACCCCAATCCCACCTCCTCTGGTTGATATTACACCCTCAAAATTAATAGTATTAACATTGAATAGAGAAATTCTGCCGCCACCACCACCGCCCTGATTCGCAGCTCCGCTTCCTCCTTGCCCAATTGCGCGGATGGTTCCAGAACCAGCTAAAGTAGTACAACTAAGATTTATTGAACCGCCGGAACCTCCACCACCATTGCTACCGCCCGCGCTATCAGCTGATAAATATCCGTTTACTGTTATATTAGTAGCATTAAGTTCGATTGCGCCGCCACCAGCCCTATAACGACCACCGCTGCCTAAGCTTGTCGGATCATCTACAGAACCGTACGTAGCCGCACCACTATCATATGCTCCGATACCACCATAGCTTCCGCCTCCGTCCCAAGTACTGCTTCCTCCCGGGCCTTGCGTCGCCGCAAATCCCTGCCCAGTAGCATCTATACTTGTACCGGAAGCAATGGTGATATTTGCCGCGTTAATCGTATATCCGGTTCCGTCGTTTACTCCATCCGGGATAGAGTCAGTTGCGGTATCACCAGTCAAAGCAATATCTCCACCGTTAACTGTAAGATCTCCAGTAAGTGTCAAACTCATACCCGAAGCTACGGCATTTGTCTGGAATGTTAAAGTACCGGTATAACTGGTATCTAATAATAAGGAAGCTAAGTTATTATTTACCGTATCCGCCGTACAATCAGCAACTGAACTTCCGTTAAATATTATGTTTTCTCCTGATGTAGGTACTACCTCGGTACACCAATTACCCGCGGTTGACCAATCCCCGGCAGAAGATGCGACCCATACATTACCGCTCGGAATTGACCAATTAACACAATTATCTATCGTACCGTTATAATTCAGAACAGCTGTGCCAGTTCCCAAGATGTCATGTGCATCAACATAACAAACGCTCTGCGAACCATTTAAGGTAAGAGTGGCTTGTCCGGCGCTTGTAGTTTGCAAGGTAATACCATTAGAGAAAGTTCCTGCTGCAATAAAATCACCATTGACAGTAGTAGTTGCGCCTGAAGCTAACCTTACTGTTTTGGGAGCATTTATGACAAAATTATTGAAGGTGTTGGAGCCGTAAATAGTTCGCTGTGCGGTTCCTGATATTATAAAATTATTGTACGTTAAATCTCCTCCAGAAAAACTGGAGCCGTTACCAGTGCTTGTAATTAAAGTTGATGTTTCCGCATCAAACGTTAAATTGGTTGTTGTTGATATATTCCACGTCTCAGAACCATAAGCACCTACATACCAGGTTCCCTCTCCCATATATATTGCACGGGTATTACTATTATTAGAATAAAAATCTCTTGCATGAACATCATTTCCATTCGCATCAAATGTGCCATAATCAACAAACATATGATAAATACATTCTGGAAGTTCTCCCAATAAGGTATAACTACCACCTATTGATTGAATATGAAGCTCAGGATGATACGCTGAACCAGATGGGGTATATGTATGAGCTCCTCTGCCCTGAAGATTCAATCTTGCCGTATTATAGTAAAATCCGATACTTGAATTAAATGTTACGGAACCATACACAGTACATTCCCCAGACCATTGAAATCTATACATAGATGCCCCGGTAAAATCTAAATCCTTACAAGCACGCGGCATATCTTCAGTAACTGTAGTATCTCCCGATCCTGCTATGCTATTAGCGTCAAAATAAGCATTATCCTGAGGTAACACAACTCGGGTGGAGGCCATCTGTGAACCACCGCCATTGGTTGCGGTGTACCAATGCGTATAATCCGACCAATTATAGCTTCCTGAGCTCGAAGTATCCCAATACCAATCATCTGCTGTGGTAAATGTTATACCAGTATTACCACCGCAGTCACCTGAGCCGCCTGTAGTGCCGGATAAATCCACTGCTGGGGTCATTGTAATATCTCTAAAGTCTACATTAGCGCATCCGGAAAGATCCGCACCTGTCACTGTTATGGTACAAGTATCGCCGATATAATTACCCTTTACAAACAACCTATCCGTTGCTGAATTACCAACCAAATTAAGGTTACCGGTTACAGTCATATTGTCTATAAGTTCTAAAGAGCAGGTCTTTGAAGCTGTCCCTGTTCTGGTGAAAGTTGCAAATGTTCCTGCATTAAAATCTAAGCGGATATTACCAGCAACATTCAACTGTACTTCATTGTATGTTAAATTACCGCCACCCCAATAATGCGTAGTATTGACAGCATTGTCATAAATAATAGTTGAAGTATTGACATTAAAGGTCATATTAGTAGAATCGTTACAAGCCCATCCGGTGAGTCCTTGTCCTCCGGTAACGGTAATCGTGCTTGATCCAAGGGTAAGTGTACGAGTATTACTATTATTTGAGACAAAGGTTCTACAATTTACTGCTTGATTATTAGTATCAAGGGTTCCTTGTGTAAGCACTACATCACTATCTGAGCGCAAAGTAATAGAATCCTGTAATGTCCATGATCCCGTTCCATTAAAAGTAACATCTCCGAGAATCTTACCCGCAGTCGTTACGTTACCTCCAGTTGAACCATCAAAAAGTATTGCACAAGTATCATCAGCAGGAGCATAGGTCATACCCGAAACCAATGTCAAGTCGCCGGACACGGTCAAAGTGATGCCCGCATTATGGGTAAGGGTTCCGGTATAACCGCTAAAATCTACAGATTTACAATTAGCAGCAGCGTCTATTGTACAATCACTGTTCGAGAAAGCATCAGCAAATACTACATTATCACTATTGCTCGGCACGGTTCCTAGTGACCAGTTAGCAGCTGTATCCCAATCCCCCGCTGAGCTAGCAATCCAGATATGAATACTAGGCACAGTCCAATTAACACAATTATCTATTGTTCCGTTGTAGTTCAGGACCGGGGTTCCGGTACCGAGAATATCGTGGGCATCAACGTAGCAAACATAATCATCCCCGTTTAAAGTCAATGTAGCCTGGTTACCAGCGGTTGTTGTGTCTAAAGTAATGCTGTTAGAAGCCGTACCTGCTGTAGCAAAAGATCCATTAACTATAGTCGTGGTAGACTCAGTTAACGTAACTGTTTTGGGTGCAGTGATCGTAAAGTTGTTAAAGGTGTTGGCACCAATAATATCATTGGAGTTTGCGCTTGCATTGAATATGATGTCATTAAATGTAAGTCCGCCACCGTTAAAATCATAGCCGTTGCTAGCCGGTGATGAAATAACTATTGTTGATGTTTCTGCATTAAAGGTAAGATTTGTAGTAGTTGCAGTATCCCATGGGTAATTTCCGGCACCCAATGTCCATGTTCCTGAGCCCATGAGAATTGAACGTGTATTTGAATTTGAGGAATTAAATTGACCTGTAGTAAAGCTATAGGTGTCGGCATCAAATGTTCCATAATTTAATGAGAATGTCCTATTGTTATGTGTGGTGAAACCGCCTGTAAAGGTTAAGGTCCCTCCAATCATATTAATGCTAATATTTGCGAAGGTTTTGCCGGCACCATTAAAGTTAAATGCACCTCTTCCTTCAAACATCATATGATTGGCTACAGCGCCAGCCGAGGTAAGCGATAAATTACTATCTAAGATTAATGAGCCATAGATAGTTGTACTTCCATTTGTAGCGGTTTGAGCAACATCCCATGTCATTGCATCTACGCCAGTAAAATCTAATGTCTTACAAATCCTCGGCATATCCTGATCAACGGTAACTGCTCCGTTTATACTATCAGCATCGAAGTAGGCATTATCTTGTGGCAACACAACTCTTGTTGAGGCCATCTGCGCGCCACCACCGGCGGTTGCAGTATACCATTGCGTATAATCGCTGAAGTTATAAGTCCCGCCGCCACTTTCATAGAAATACCAATCATCTGCTGTAGTGAAAGTTATACCGCTATTACCGCCACAATCACCTGAGCCGCCCGTGACAGCCGATAAATCCCAATCACCTGCACCTGCACCGGTGATGTTTCTGAAATCACAGTTGCTCACAACTACAGTTGCAGCATTAAAAGTTTTAGTTTGATCAATTGAATATCCAACAAATAATCTATTTACTGCACTATTACCTTCCAAAGTTAGCGTTCCAGTTACGTTCCAACTGGCATAGGTAGCAAAATTACAAGTCTTAATAGCAGTACCTGTAACAGTTAGGTTGGTAACTGTGTAATTTGGTCCATTATATATTGCTACATATCCACCACCAGTAAATCTAAGGTCATAGTAGGTTTCGTTTACTGAACGAAATATTACACTAGAACCGGTAAACTCTAGAATCGAAGTCCCTTCGTTTAACGTCATATTCGTCATATTAGAAGTATTCCACACATCGCCATTTGATCCCGTGAGAGTAATTTCGCTTGCCCCAAGAGTTAATACTCTTGTATTGGCATCGCAGGAATAAAATTTACCCCATGTATGCGTTAAGCCATAATCATCGGTCGTGCCATCGGTCTTAAGCGTGCCTAAAACAATACTAACAGTCGTTGTAGCAGCACGGGTAGTAAAATTATCCATTAGAGTTGCTATGGCTCCGTCACCTTTGACCATAAAGTTTCCTAAAGACTTTCCTCCTGTATAGACATTACTAATTCCTTCTATTGAAATTGCACAAGAATCATCAGAAGGAGCATAAGTCATACCTGAAACTAAGGTTAAGTCACCGAATATTCTCCACTGAATGCCAACGTTATGAGTAAGTGTTCCGGTATAACCGCTAAAATCTACAGATTTACAAGCAGCAGCGTCTATTGTACAATCACTGTTCGAGAAAGCATCAGCAAATACTACATTATCACTACTATTCGGCACGGTTCCTAGTGACCAGTTAGTAGCTGTGTCCCAATCTCCGGGAGCACTAGCAATCCAGATATTAGCGTTAGGCGCACTCCAATTAACGCAATTATCTATCGTTCCGTTATAATTCAGGACCGGGGTTCCGGTACCGAGAATATCGTGGGCATCAACGTAGCAAACATAATCATCCCCGTTCAAAGTCAATGTAGCCTGGTTACCAGCGGTTGTTGTGTCTAAAGTAATGCCGTTAGAAGCCGTACCTACCGTAGTAAAAGATCCATTAACTGTAGTCGTGGTAGACTCAGTTAACGTAACTGTTTTGGGTGCATTAATGGTGAAGTTAGAAAATGTATTGGAACCCGTAAAACTAGTTACACCTGTACCAGAATTAACTGTAATATCATTATAAGTTAATCCACCACCAGCAAAAGTTTTATCAGCAGAACCTTGGTCCATTATAATAGCTGCAGTTTCTTTATTAAATGTTAAATTTGTAGTATCGCCCAAATTCCAAGGTTCAAATCCCCACCCAGAAGCTTTTATCGTCCAGGTACCTTCGCCCATACTTAAGGTTCTAATATTAGAATTATCAGATATAAAAGCTTGTGCTATAACATTATTACCGTTAGCATCAAAATGTCCATAGTATAGACTGGTATACTCCCACGACACACCATTTGAAAAAGTATAATCATCCTGACAAGTTAATGTACCACCAATCATATAAATAGCAACTTCTGTGTTGTAGATTTGTTTTCCTGCACAAGTTATAGTACAAGAATCTCTTCCATAAAATCTTGGCGCAGAACCGGTTTGACTTTGTAAGGTCATTCCAGAATCAAGAGTTAAAGAACCGTAAACCTGCCAAGTGCCATTCGGGTCTAGCGCTGGAGTATTTGTTACTCCGGTAAAGGTTAAATCGTGTCCAACGCGAGGCATATCTATGCTAAAGATTTGACTACTAGTATCAAAAGAATTAGCATCAAAAACTGCATTATCTTGTGGTAGAGGAACTCTGCCAGCTCCACCACCGCCATCAGTAGCCAGAAACCATTTTCCGATATCAGACCAATTACCAGTATCCACATGCCAATACATAGTATCTGCTGGAGTAAAGGTTATGCCGGAATTACCATGACAATCACCTGAGCCACCTACGCACGCAGATAGATCCCAATCTCCTGCGCCGGCACCTGTCACATCCTGGAAATCAGCATTGGAAACTGATACATTGGCGGCAGTTAAAGTTCGTGCTGAGCCAAAAATTTGAGACCGAACTAATATTCTATTTGTTGCCGAATTACCATTTATCGTAAGAGTGCCTGTAATAGTTTGGTCATTATTGAAATAAAAGTTGTCGGTTTTTGAAACAGAGCCAGTTACTGTTAAATTGGCAAAAACACAAGAAGAATTCTCTACACTATGACCGCCTTCATTAGCTAACACAACATCATTATAGGTTTTGCCTCCACCATAAAATGCATGATAGCCTGTGCCCGTTCCAGTAAGGGTTATGGTAGAGCTGCCTGCATTTAAGGTCATATTAGAGCCGCCGATTTGCCAAGGAATTGAGTTGCTCGGCCTGGAAATCGTAATATCACTTGTACCTAAAGTCAAGGTTCTTGTATTAGAATTATTTGAATAAAACTCTCCCCAGCTATGAACTAATCCGGAATTATCACTTGCTCCGTCAGTCTTCAACGTACCCTGAGTAAGAGTAACAACCGTGTTATTTGCAAGCAGTGTAAAATCATCTTCTAAGGTTACTGTTATTCCTGAACCATTAACCGTAAAGTTTCCTATTGAATGTCCACCTGTATATACACTACTTGTTCCATTAATCACAATCGAGGAAGTATTATCTGCCGGAGTATACGTCATCCCCGCAACTAAAATTAAATCTCCTGATATTGTCCAGGTAATTCCTGTATTATGAGTGAGCGTTCCGGTGTATCCGGTAAAATCTACAGATTTGCAGTTAGCAGTAGCATTTATCGTACAGTCATCACTTGAATAATCATCGTTAAATAAAACACCATCGGAATTCGTCGGCACAGCTCCTGTCGACCAGTTACCTGCTGTATTCCATAAATTATTTCCGGCATTATTAGTCCAAACAATATATTCACAAATCGACTTGGTTCCAGGTTGTCCATCATCGGCATTACCTCCGGTACCACCGGTACCTCCCAATACTTCTACATTTCCTACGGGTAAAGTCATAGACCCAAAGCTCAAGAATATTCTTCCACCGCCACCACCGCCACCATATACATCTGCGCCATCACCACCATTAGCTTTTATATAACCCGCACCAGCTAATGTTTGACCAATCGCTCGGATGCTTCCGCCTGAAGCTCCACCACCGTCATAACTTGCTCCATTAGCTCCGTTATTACCATTACTGGATAAATATCCATTTACATTCAAAGTATCATCCAAAACTAAAAATACAGCTCCACCCGCAGTACCACCTTCAACTGAACCTCCTCCAGAACCAAGATTAACCGGGTTAGTCGCTGACCCATATGTAGAACCACCGGTACCGGTACCGCCGGTATCTCCGGCATCTCCGCCCGCGCCCCCGTATCCAGCTCCGGCACCATGCCCAGAACTGTCCATGCCGCCGGCTCCTGCACCTAAATCATTTTCAAAACCCTGAATATCAGCATTGATTGATGCACCACTTCCCGCAGAACCATGAACGTTAATGTTTGCTGCTCTCACAGTAGAACCGCCATCATTAGCTATTTGCCATGTCCAATCGCCAAAGTCATCAAACTGTACAAGGCTTAGCGTCCCTGCGAGATGAGAAGTTACAAACATTCCTACATCTTGAGTTGCATTAGCGCTGGCAATAGCCTGTGAATCTATTTGAGTCCAGCTACCACCTACACTCGTTGCATAGTAAGCTGTAAAAGTAGTTCCGGATTTTACTAATCTTAACCAGCAAGGATATGTTGTAGTTCCTACTTCTGTGTTGGTATCAAGATTTCCATCGTCATTGCTGTCATACTGGAATGAAAAATCATTTCCCGGTGTAACTGCAACCATACAATAGCCAGTTGATGTACCAGCTTGTGCCATATCATTCCTAACCATAATGCCTGCTTTTGCCCAAGCGTTTGTATTTTCCTGGCTTACTATTTTAACTTTAAGATCAAAATCATTTGCAAATGATTGATATATAGCCCCATATTCATCATATGATGTCCACACATCATCGCCGCCAGCATCGATTTCTATTTGTTGTCCTGTCTCTGTAAAAGAGGTACCTGAATCCCCATCAGCATCATGAGTACTCCATCCTGCATCCAGCGAATTATCATCAAAATCATCAAAAACACCAGTCCCCGGATTCGGTGCATATTCATAATTTCCCTCAACAACAATCCGTGCGGTATCTGTGCCTGAAGATGAAGTACCAATATCAATATCATTTAAGGATATTAGTTCAACATTACCGGGTATAGTAACATTAGCATCATTTGAGATTGTAATTGAATCTAAGGTTAAAATTGCAGGGGTACCAGTAAAGTTAGTTGAAGAAATTGGAATATCGAGATTACCATAATCATTATCAGCTATGTATAAGTCGCCATAAGTTTGAGTATCAGTATCACGAAGTACAATTGTTCCGGCACTCGCACCTGATTCACCTTGTGAGACAAGGGTTGAAGTAAGTAGAGCAGAATGGCTGTCAGTTGAATACTCAATCTTCACTCTTCCACCACCACCACCGCCGCCGTCATATGAACCACCACCACTGGCATTAATTGTACCGCTTCCACTTATGGTATCGGTAATAATCCAAATACTTCCGCCACTTCCACCACCACCACCAGCACCTCCAGAACCATCAGGAGCATATCTTCCTCTTGCAAGAATATCACCATTAAGTAGCAATGTTCCACTAATGGTAAGCTTAGCTGCACCACCGCCAAGACCACCACCGCCATAATTGCTGGCTCCGCCACTTCCAATATTATCTGGACTCAAAACAGAACCATACGCAGCACCTATACCATCATTCGTTGGCTCACCCTGGCCGCCATATCCAGCACCGCCACCGGCATTATTACCACTCTTATCCCCCCATCCCGGACCCGACCATTCTCTATAGCCTTTGTAATCGACTGAAACATCTCCATCAGCATTTACGGTTAAGTTGGTTAAGGAAATATCTAGTTTATAGAGTTCAGTAGAGTGGTTAGGAGAATGCGAGAGTTTTCCGTTTGTTCCTATGGTTAAGTCAGTGAGGTTTTGTAATGTTGCGCTATTGTTATTATTAAGGATGTATCCTGCCAGAGTGTAAGTTGCTGGCAAAGATAAGGTACCATTATTGGTAATAGTTCCTGTTGTGTCTCCCACTCCATTATTAACCGTAGTTGCTGTAACAGTAAGAGTCTGAAGAGAAGTAATTTCAAGATTGCCTTCATTTTGTAAAATGACATTATCGAAAGTGTGAGTTGCGGTATCTGAAATATCGCTCAATCTTGTTGCGCGTAAGTTCCTTCTATCTGATTCATTGTTATCATTATCAACAATCACATCGCCGTTTGACTGCGATGCGGCTTTCTTATAAATAGTTCCAGGCGCACTTCTCCCATTTCCAGCATCAGTCCCAAAAGCTTCAATTGCACCGCTATAAGTATCTGTAGTATAAATAACAGCTATTCTTCCACCGCCACCACCATTTGAACCATTTCCATCAGTTTTTCCGGGACGCCCGCCATCTGCACTAATCGCACCGGTCGCAGCTCCGGTAAAAGTATTACACGTTATATAAACACTTCCGCCGGAACCACCTGAGCCGCTGGTACCGCCTGTATTATCCACCCCATTATTACCGTCGGCATCAATCGTTCCATCAACAGTCACAGTTCCTGTTGCAACTAATACAACTGCGCCACCACCTGCACCGCCGGCACCATAATGATCTTCTCCACCACTTCCTAAAGAAGTAGGTGCTATAGTTGAGCCGTATGTTTCACCGCCGCCGACATCGCCATGATCTCCTCCTTGCCCACCGTATCCTGCTCCCGATGGATTACCACTTCCACCGCCCTTACCATCTCCGGGACCAGCCCCCTCGCCAAAACCTTCTCCCTTTACACTTATAGTTCCGTTTACTCCAATATCAATATTAGCCGCGTTAATTGTGTATCCCTGTCCTTCGGCACCAAAACCAGTATCCCCTTCTAAAATAATATCTCCACCGTTAACCGTAAGATCTCCGGTAAGGGTCAAACTCATGCCCGAAGCTACAGCATTAGTCTGGAAGGTTACCGTACCCGGATATCCGGTTTCTACTGTTATTGATCCTAGATTATTATTAACCGTATCTGCCGTACAATCGTCAGTATACCCTGAATTAAAATACACATCTTCTCCGGCAAGCGGCACAGTTCCGTCATTCCAGTTGTCTGGAGTAGACCAATTATTATCAGCACCATCAGCATTAGTCCAGGTATTCCCAGGCAAATATGATGTAGTATAAAAATTTGTACCTGATCCAGCTGACCATGTTCCGGCAGCTCCGGCCTGGTCATAAAATTTTATTCTCCAGTAATATGTCGTTGTATCAACTAAAGTTCCGCCGTTATAAATAATATCTTCGGAACGATTCCCCTGGTTTATATTAGCAATATCATTACCTATTGCATTAAACTTAACAAAGAATGCATCATAATCTCCATAGCCTGTTGCATCCTCTGCCCCGCCGTCAAGGGAATCACCATCGCCATTCATATCCGCATTCCCCACAACATATCCTGTGACGATGATGTTGTTGTTTGTATCGCTAGTAATGCTATGGCCCTCATCCGCACCTGTCCCGCCTAATCTCTTGGCCCATTGCCAGGTGCCGGAGGAGTTGAATGTTGAAATAAAGGGGTCATACATTCCATAACCTGTCGCGCTTTCTGCCCCGCCGTCACTGGAATCACCATCGCCGTTCACATCCACATTACCATTAACACGTCCTGTTACGATTATATTGTTGTTTGTATCGCTAGTAATGCTATGGCCCGCATCATAACTTGTCCCGCCTAATCGCTTGGCCCATTGCCAGGTGCCGGAGGAGTTGAATACCGAGATGAATATATCTCCATTTCCATAGCCTGTTGCATCCTCTGCCCCGCCGTCAACAGAATCTCCATCGCCATTCATATCCGCGTTGTCTCTAACATTTCCTGTTACGATGATGTTGTTGTTTGTATCACTAGTAATGCTATGGCCCTCATCCACACTTGTACCGCCTAATCTCTTGGCCCATTGCCATACTCCGGAAGAATTAAACACCGAGATGAATATATCATACATTCCATAACCTGTTGCATCCTCTGCCCCGCCGTCAACAGAATCTCCATCGCCATTCATATCCGCGTTGCCATCAACATCAACACGTCCTGTGACGATGATGTTGTTGTTTGAGTCGCTGGTGATACCATAGCCGCAATCCCAACTTGTACCGCCTAATCGCTTGGCCCATTGCCATACTCCGGAAGAATTAAACACCGAGATGAATACATCATGCGATCCATAGCCTGTCGCGCTTTCTGCCCCGCCATCAACAGAATCGCCATCGCCATTCATATCCGCGTTGCCATCAACATATCCTGTTATGATGATGTTATTATTTGTATCGCTAGTAATGCTATGGCCCTCATCCACACTTGTCCCGCCTAATCGCTTGGCCCATTGCCATACTCCGGAAGAATTAAACACCGAGATGAATACATCATAATTCCCATAGCCTGTTGCATCCTCTGCCCCACCGTCAACAGAATCGCCATCGCCATTCATATCCGCGTTGCCATCAACATATCCTGTTACAATAATGTTATCGCTATCATCAGTCGCAATCCCGTATCCATAATCAGATCCTGTCCCGCCTAATCGCTTGGCCCATTGCCAGGTGCCGGAGGAGTTGAATACCGAGATGAATACATCATAATTCCCATAGCCTGTTGCATCCTCTGCCCCACCGTCACTGGAATCACCATCACCATTTAAATCCGCATTGCCGAAAACACATCCTGTTACGATGATGTTGTTATTTGTATCGCTAGTAATGCTATAGCCCTTATCCGCACTTGACCCGCCTAATCTCTTCGCATGAAGGAACACACCAATATCACTTCCATCCCAAACCGTACTGCTAAAATCCTGATCATTATCTACCTGAACCCGATAATTTACAGCAATATCTCCCGCATCTGAGTCATTATATAATGCCGAAAAATGCGGAGTTAATACAGAAATATCTGTAGGATTATTTGTGCCCGATTGCGCATCCGTATCATTTGTATAAAGAGTTGTCGGCGCGGTTGGCGTAGTATTTGTTTCAAAATAATTAGCACCAGCTCCGGCTGACCACGCGCCTTCGACTTGACCCTGATCAATAAATTTCATTCTCCAATAATAAGTAGTACCTTCAGCTAAGCTACTACCGTTATAAACAATATCTGCACAGCGATTTCCCTGATTCACATTCGCCATGTCTGCAGACTGCGCGCTGAATTTTACATATATCGCGTCCTGGCTACCATATCCCGTTGAATCCTCTGCGCCTCCATCAGTTGTATCACCATCGCCATTAACATCAGCATCGCCATTAACATCAGCCGCAACTAAAACATTATTGTAGATATCTGTAGCAATAGCACGACCATAATCATTTCCTCCTGCACCCATTCTGCTGGCCCAAAGAGCTGTGCCCGATGAGTTAAATGCCGAAATGAATATATCATCATTTCCATAGCCCGTTGCACTTTCTGCCCCGCCATCAGTCGAATCCTCATCGCCATTTAAATCAACACCTCCGGTAATGCGTCCCGTAAGTATAACATTATTACTATTGTCGGAAGTAATAGCATAGCCGAAATCTAAACCAGCCCCTCCCAACCTCTTTGCCCATTGATATGTTCCAGATGAATTAAATACAATTATAATTGCGTCATTACCAGTATAATTTGTCGCGTCTTCCGGATACGTACCTCCAATACTTCCATCACCATCTAAATCAGCGCTACCGTTAACCGTCCCGGTAACAATTACATTATTATTGCCGTCTGTATTGATGCCAAATCCGTTATCGCCATTAGCTGCTCCGAATCTCTTAGACCACTGATAAGTCCCGGAAGAATTAAACGCTGTAACAAATCCGTCTTCTCCGGAATAAATACCGCCTGTAGTTTCTCCGCCATCAAGCAAATCTCCATCACCGCTAAAATCACAATCACCTGTAGTAAATCCGGACACATAAACATTGTTATTATTATCCGCAGCTATACCGCGGCCGTATTCATTACTTGTTCCTCCTAGTCTTTCCGACCATTGCCAAACCCCAGATGAATTAAACGCCGCAATAAACGCATCTCCTGCTCCGTATCCACTGGCCTCATCTGTATCAACTTTATCTTCATCCCCGTTTAGATCAGCTCCGTTTGTAACTCTCCCGGTGATAATCACATTATTATTATTATCCGTAGCTACTCCATATGAATAATCTGATTCCGCACCACCTAATCTTTCCGCCCACTGCCAAACCCCAGATGAATTAAATACCGTAACAACCGCATCACGCGAACCATAATTACTAGCATCCTCTGCTCCGCCGTCAACGGAATCTCCATCGCCATTCACATCGGCATTACCGGTAACTCTTCCGGTAATAATAATATTATCGTTATTATCGGTAGCAATCGCCCGCGCATAATCATCATTTCCTGATCCTAGTCTCTTTGACCATTGATGCACGCCAAACTGATCGAACACAGAAATAAACCAATCAGTTCCACCATAACCGGAATTACTTTCCGCTGTATCAACTGTATCACCATCACCATTTAAATCTGCAGTACCAGCAACATATCCACCGACAATTATCCGGCCAATGCTATCACTGGTAATACATGTTCCATAATCACCACTAGCTGCGCCTAATCTTTCTCCCCACATAAACTGCGCTAAATCACTCGCGTCCCAAGCTGGACTAGAGAAATCCTGGTCATTATCTACCTGGATACGATAACCTGTGGCAATATCTGAGCCATCCGGATCATTATAGATCGCAGAGAAATGCGGTGTTGCCGGAGCAATAAAGCTCGGATTTGCAGCACTAGACTGCGCGTCAGTATTATTGGTATAAAGAACTGTCGGCGCGGTTGGAGCATTGCTAGTTGAGAATGTACCGTATCCGGACGTATCTGCGGTATGTCCGCAGAACACAGATTCATTACCGTTGGCATCTCTGGCCTTTACTCTCCAATAATACGTAATGTTTTCAGATAAAGTTATGGGATACCAAGCATTCGAAGCAACCCATCCTGACTGCTGCAAATTACCTGAGTCAAAAGTAGACGCTGTATCTATTTCAAATGAGTATGGATCAGTATGCATCCCAATTCCTGAATCTACCGCAACAAGAGCAGTTAATGCTGTGCCTATCGCGATGCTTGAAGATGAATCACCCGGCATAGAACATCCCACATTCGTTGGTGCACCATAATCAGTGGTATAGAAATTAGTTCCTGAACCAGCTGACCAAGTTCCGGCTGCACCTGAATCATCATAAAATTTTATTCTCCAATAATATGTAGTTGCATCAACTAAAGTACCGCCGTTATAAATAATATCTTCGGAACGATTGCTTTCAGTAATATTAGCAATGTTATTACCAAATGAGTTGAATTGAACAACTAATATATCGTCATTGGCATAGCCTGTGCCATTCTCAGCCGTATCACTTGTATCGCCATCACCGTTTAGATCGACATTACCTCTAATTACTCCTCCAAAGAGGATATTATTGTTCTCATCGCAAATCATACTCCATCCGTCATCAGTACCTGTTCCGCCAAATCTCTTAGCCCAAAGATGAGTACCACTTGAGTCAAATATAGAGATAAATATATCATTACCTCCATAACCTGTTGCGCTTTCAGCCATATCATTTGTATCGGCATCGCCATTTAAATCAGCATCGCCATTTACATATCCACTTAGGATAATATTATCGTTATTATTATCTACAGCAATGGCATGTCCCGCATCGTTATTTGTTCCGCCTAATCTCATCGACCACTGGTGGGTACCGGATGAATTAAATACAGAGATGAAAATATCATCGCCTCCATAATTTGTGTTTAGTTCATCTGTATCCCCTGTATCTCCATCACCGTTTAAGTCAGCGTCACCATTAACTCTTCCAGTTATGATAACATTATCACTACTATCTGCAGCAACATCATATCCGTAATCACTGTTTGCTCCACCCAATCGCTTAGACCACTGGTGGGTGGTACCGGCTTCATTAAATACAGTGATAAATACATCTTCGCCTCCATGAATTCCGCCAGCAGTCTCACCTGTTTCATCAGTATCCTGATCGTTACTTAAGTCGGCATCGCCAATAACGCGTCCTGTAGCAATGATATTATAATTATTGTCCGTGATGATGGTCCGCGTCTGATCATTACTTGAACCGCCTAATCTCATCGCCCACTGATGGGTACCGGAGTTATTAAATGCAGTGATAAATATATCGCGTCCGCCATAACCTGTTGCATCCTCAGCAGTATCACCTGTATCTCCATCACCGTTTAAGTCAGCGGTACCCGTGACATATCCTGAAGCAATGATATTATCGTTGGAGTCTGTGGTAATGGCACCTCCGGAATCACTACTAGATGCTCCTAATCTCTTAGACCAGATGCTAGTACCGGATGAATTAAATGCAGTAATAACTGCATCATAACCACCGTATATTCCTCCGTCAGCTTCACCATCATCATCCCAGTCTCCGTCTCCGGTTAAGTCAGCATCATTATTTACTCCGCCTGTAATGGTAACATTGCCTGCGCTATCCATAACACCTTTTTCAGCCCAATCCCAACTACCCGCACCTAATCTCTTAGACCACTTGTAGCTGTGAGAAGAATCAAATACAGTAACAATCATGTCATTGCTACCTGAGAAGCCGGTTCCGTCTTCCCCTGGATCATCTGTATCTCCATCTCCTGATAGATCGGCATCACCTTGGGCTCTTCCTGTAAGAGCAAAGTTACCATTTGGATCTAGAGCAATACTAAATATCGAATCGTAGTTTGTTCCGCCCAACCTTAGAGCCCAAAGTGGCTGGCACATGTCACTTCCATCCCATATCGGACTAGAGAAATCCTGATCGTTATCTACCTGAATACGGTAATTTACCGCAATATCTCCCGCATCTGAGTCATTATATAATGCCGAAAAATGCGGATTAGCAGAACCTAAGTTAGTTGGATTGTTTGTTCCTGACTGTGCATCAGTATCGTTACTGTAAAGAGTTGTCGGCGCGGTTGGGGTAGTATTCGTTTCAAAATAATTCGCACCGCTTCCTGCGCTCCATACACCCTCTGCTCCAGGCTGATCCCAGAATTTAATCCGCCAGTAATAAGTTGTTCCTTCACTTAATGTATCACCATTATAAATAATATCTTCGGAACGCGCCCCTTGGCTAATATCAGCAATACTGGTCCCGACTTCATTAAATTTACAAACGAAAATGTCACTATTTCCAAATATTCCACCACCCGTTTCATTGGTATCACCGGTATCAGCATCTCCGTTCAAATCACCGGCTCCCTCTACAGATCCTATCACCAAAATATTACCTGCCGGATCGCTGGTGATGCCTCTACCATAATCATAATCTTGCCCACCCAATCTCTTATTCCACAAATTTGTACCGCTAGAATTAAATACAGTGATAAAAACATCATAGTTATCAAATATTCCGCCACCTACTTCATTTGTATCTGATGTATCACCGTCCCCGTTTAAATCACCAGCCCCTTCGATCCTTCCTGTAACCAAAATATTGCCTGAAGAATCACTGGCTATGCCTTCCCCAACATCACCACCGGTACCACCTAACCTCTTATACCAGAGATTTGTGCCACTGGAATTAAACACACTGACAAAGACATCATAACCGCCAAATATTCCGCCACTCGCTTCATCGGTATCTCCGGTATCCCCATCTCCATTTAAATCACTGGCATTAGATATTTGTCCCGTAACCATAACATTTCCTGAAGAATCACTGGCTATACTAGTGCTCCAATTATAATCGGAACCGCCTAAACGATCATACCAGAGATTTGTACCACTGGAATTAAACACACTAATAAAAATATCCCGGCTTCCGTATACTCCACCGCCAGGTTCATCTGTATCTGTAATTGTGCCATTGCCGTTTAAATCACCCGCACCGTTTATTGTCCCCGTAACCAAAACATTGCCTGATGTATCGCTGGCTATGGCATTACCCTCCTCATGGGATGTCCCGCCCAACCTCTTATACCAGAGATTTGTACCGCTGGAATTAAATACTGTAACGAAAATATCAGTGTTTAAAAATATTCCGCCGCCAGGTTCGTCTGTATCTGTTTTATTACCATTGCCATTTAAATCAACTGCTCCGTTGGCCACTTCTCCTGTAACCATAACATTCCCTGATAAATCGCTAGCTATACCAGTACCAAAGTCGCCGCTGGTTCCACCTAAACGCTTATACCAGAGATTTGTACCGCTGGAATTAAATACACTAATAAAAATATCATAACTTCCTAATATCCCCCCGCCGGGTTCGCCAGCATCTGTAGTATTTCCATTGCCGTTTAAATCAACTGCTCCTTCTGTACGTCCTGTAATCATTACATTGCCGGAAGAATCGCTAGCTATATCATTACTATAGTCATAATCTGTTCCACCTAAACGCTTATACCAAAGATTTGTCCCTGAGGAATTGAATTTAGAGATAAAAATATCAGTTTCTCCAAATATTCCGCCGCCAGGTTCATCTGTATCTGTGGTTGTTCCATTGCCATTTAAATCACAGGCTCCGATTACATTTCCTGTAACCAGAATATTTCCTGAAGAATCACTGGTAATACTATATCCTGTATCATAATCCGCACCGCCTAAGCGTAAAGAGTTTAACAACACTCCTATATCGCTTGCATCCCAAATTGGACTGCTAAAATCCTGATCATCATCTGCCTGTATCCAATAATTTACCGCAGTATCGGATGCATCCGGATCATTGTATACAGCTGAAAAATGCGGAGTTGTTGGTAAGATTCCGCTTGGATTGTTATCTCCTGACTGCGCATCAGTATCATTGGTATAAAGAGTTGTCGGTGCAGTTGGTGTTTGTGTAATATAAAAAGTCCCGAAGCCTAAGGTATCAACAGTATGTCCGCAAAATGCAGATTCATTGCTAGTAGCATCTCTTACCTTCACTCTCCAATAATAATTATTCCCTTTGGTAAGAGTTGCAGGCTGCCAGGTATTTCCTGCCTGCCAGTTTGATTGTTGCAGGCTTCCTGAATCAAAAGTATTTACTGTGTCTAATTCAAAAGAATACGCAGTAGCTGCCAACCCTGTTCCAAACCCGTCATCAGCAATTAAAGCTATCAGGTTCGGATCTACAGAAACTATCGTTGTGCTATTTGCTGGTTCGTCACATGCTACATTAGTCGGTGCTACGGTATCCTTATCTACTGTATCCTGAACATCAGCGCCCTGATTACTAGCGTCATCTGTAAGATACACTGTTAGAACCAGCTCTCCATCATCAAGACTAGACAGGTTAATATTACTAATTTGTTGACCTGTTGAAACAACTGTTCCGCTATCACTTACTGTTCCTGCCTTTATGCCTTCTCCTGAATCACATTTTACAATACGGTTATTCCAGCTATCAGAGACATAGATATCAGTATCATCAGCCGTAACATATGAAGGATTGTCAAATTCTCCGCTGCCTGTGCCATTAGTACCTACCTTGGAAACATAGCTTAAATTACTCTTTAGTCTTTTTACAATACGAGAGTTAGCGCCATCAACAATATATATATAACTATCATCTACGGCTATACTAAAAGGATACCGAAATTGGTCATTGCCAGAACCCCACCCACCTATCTGTGAGTCATAACTTAAATTGCTCTTTAATCTTTTTACAATACGGTGATTATCGGTATCAGCCACATAGATATATGTATCATCTACGGCTATGCCTGCAGGAAAATCAAACTGGTCATCACCGGTTCCATAACTACCTATCTGTGAAACATAGCTTAAGTTGCTCTTTAGTCTTTTTACTATGCGAGCATTACCACCATCAACAACATAGATATGTGTATCATCTACGGCTACATCACTAGGTTGGCTAAACTGATCATCACCGGAACCATTAGTCCCCACCTGTGCAACATAGCTTAAATCACTTTTTAATCTTTTGACAATACGGTCATTCCAACCATCAGCCACATATATATGTGTATCATCAACTGCTATGCCCTGAGGCATAGAAAACTGATCATCACCGGATCCTGCAGAACCTATTTTTGAAACATAACTTAAGTTGCTCTTTAACCTTTTTACAATACGAGCATTGTTACTATCAACAACATATATATGTGTATCATCACTAGCCATCCCTTGAGGACTGTTAAACTGGTCATCACCCGTACCAGTAGTCCCTATAGTCGTCCAGTTATCTCCCAATATTTCTTTAGCCGCAAAGCTATAATTATAGGTCGCATCTATCTCAGCATCAGTGAAAGTAAAAGAACCTGCGGTTTCATTTGAGGCATTAATATAATCCTGATCTATCTCAACTGAATAGCCTGTCGGCGGAGAATAATCCGTCTCAAAGAAATTCGCACCGCTTCCTGCACTCCATACACCCTCTGCTCCGAGCTGATCCCAGAATTTTATTCTCCAATAATAAGTCGTCGCATCTACTAAAGTTCCGCCGTTATAAATAATATCTTCAGAACGATTCCCTTGAGTGATATTGGCAATGTCGGTACCTATGGAATTAAATTTAACGATGAATACATCACTGCTTCCATAGCCTGTCGCGCTTTCTGCCCCGCCGTCAGTGAAATCTCCATCACCATTCATATCCGCGTTGCCATCAACATTTCCTATTACGATGATGTTGTTATTTGCGTCAGCGGTGATGCCATAGCCTTCATCCCAATCTATCCCGCCTAATCTCTTGGCCCATTGCCAGGTACCGGATGAGTTAAATACCGAGATGAATACATCATAACTTCCATAACCTGTCGCGCTTTCTGCCCCGCCGTCTGTGAAATCTCCATCACCATTCATATCCGCGTTGCCATCAACATATCCTGTTACGATGATGTTGTTATTTGCGTCAGCGGTGATGCCATAGCCTGCATCATAAAATGTCCCACCTAATCTCTTGGCCCATTGCCAGGTACCGGATGAGTTAAATACCGAGATGAATACATCATCATCTCCATAACCTGTCGCGCTTTCTGCCCCGCCGTCAGTGAAATCTCCATCACCATTCATATCCGCGTTGCCATCAACATATCCTGTTACGATAATGTTATTATTTGCGTCAGTGGTGATGCTATGGCCTGCATCATAAAATACCCCACCTAATCTCTTGGCCCATTGCCAGGTACCAGATGAGTTAAATACCGAGATGAATACATCTTCACCTTCACAATCTCCCGCGCTTTCTGCCCCGCCGTC
>NZ_JAAEQH010000106.1 GCF_024231755.1 Neptuniibacter sp. | reverse complement strand
GAAGTTCAGAACTTCAGGCTCGGCTAAAAAAAGAACGCCACTGTCCATAGTGTTATCTACTTAAGCAGAGAAGGTTTTCATCATTGATTGCAGCTCGCTGACAAGAGAACGCAGATTGTTACTAGCGTTGTTTGTCTGTTCGGCTGCTGACATGTTATTGCTGGCAATGTCGCGAATACTGACAATGTTATTGCTGATCTCATCGGCAACTGCACTTTGCTGTTCAGATGCGGTGGCAACTTGGATGCAGCGGTCAGATACTTGCTCCATGGCCTCGGAGACTGCTTCAAATGAAGAGTTTGCTTGCTTGGCCTGTACAATTCCTTTTTCTGCCTGTTCTGAGCAGCGAGTCATAGTGTCCGCAGTGATAGTTACCTGTTGTTGAATGGCTTCGATGGTATTGCGTATTTCGCTGGTGGACGTCTGTGTGCGCTGTGCGAGCGTGCGTACTTCATCCGCAACTACTGCAAAGCCTCGGCCCTGATCACCTGCGCGTGCCGCTTCAATTGCCGCATTAAGTGCAAGCAGATTAGTCTGTTCGGCAATATCGTTAATGATGTTAACGATCTGCTCGATAGATGATGCCTGATGCTTTAGTTCTTCCGATGAGTTTGATGCGTGTTGTACATCAGAAACCAGCTCGCTGATGCTATTGAGCATGGTATCTATATTGCGCTTCCCTTCATCAGCAAGATCGGACGCATGTTGCGTTGCTTCTGAGGTTTGCGCCGTATTGTTAGCAATTTCATGAGCTGTAGCAGACATCTCCGTTGCAGCACTGGCTAGCATGTCACTCTCAGTATTTTGCTGATGGATACCGGAGGTGGTTTGGCTGATAGCCGCGTCATTCTCACTAACCACGTTACCCAATGTTTCGATGCTGTCTTCTACACGACCGATTACGGTTCGCAGTCGTGCTCGCATCATTCTGCAGGCAAGATCAACTGCGCCTTGCTCGTGCATGTTATTTGACATGACTTTCTGCGCTAGTGGATTGTCGTAAATCTCACTGCTGATCCCGGAGATCTGTTTAATACCCTGAGAATTAAAGTAGATGGCAACCAAGCCAATGCCAAATACAGCTAACATCAAAATTGATTGATAAACCTGCTCCAAAGGGAGGTGGGCTGAGGCCAGCATGCCAAACCCCATGGCTGCAACAATGGCTGTAAGTCGCGCTGATAAACTAAAGCGCTTAAGTGGTTTTGTTGGAGGAGATTTTCGTAATTTACTGTAAACGGCTTCCGCGCGCCCAATCTGTTCTTTAGTGGGGCGGGTTCGCACTGACTGATAGCCAGTTTTGTTGCCTAGTTCGTCATAGAGCGGCATGACGTATGCCTGAACCCAGTAGTGATCGCCATTTCTACAACGGTTTTTCACCATACCCATCCAGGGTTGATCATTTTTCATATGTTGCCACAGATCGCCAAATGCAGCGGGTGGCATATCAGGATGACGCACAATGTTGTGCGGCCGTCCGATCAACTCTTCTTGGGTATAGCCAGCAACCTGGCAAAACTCAGGGTTGGCATAAGTGATGTTACCCTGAGTATCTGTTGTCGATATCAGGCGAACATGATCGGGGTAGACGTGTTCTCTACCTGTAACTGTTGTGCTCATATACGTCTCCAGTAAATTCCTGTTAACCGGAGCAGCATGTAATTTTTTTTATGGCCGCTTCTGCCCTTTCTCTACTTTAGGTCGCAGGGCAGTGTGGTTAGTTGTGCCGAAAGCTCGGATCGACATCTATAAAGGTTGTTGAGCAATTGACATTGCTCCGACCGTCCTATCGGTCGGATATTTTTTGAGCGCTAAACAACCTTAATTCAATAGTTCTGATTAAATAACGAATTATGCTGCAGCGCAATAAGGAATTGCCCTAATTGAGCACTACTTTGGTGCAATTTCTTATCCCAAACTGTCCCAGTATATCTTCTTTAAATGAAGCTATGATTAATATTGTTAGTGAATTTGGGGTGGAATGTTATTGCTGGATTGAGCGGTTTTGGTACATCCTAGGATGATAATTGCCTCTCGAAAAAAATAATAACCGGGGTTTGAATGCGTAAATCTTCTTTTCTTAGTGTGCCTTTTATCGCATGTGTTATGGCGTTTTCTCAGTCAGTATTGGCTGATCGCCTGAAACAAGAGGCTATTAAACAGCCTGGTTTAGAACATGCTCTGCTTCTATCTGTTACTAATGCTGGATCTCGATTGGTGGCTTCTGGCGAGCATGGTGTCATTATTTTCTCCGATGATGCTGGGGTTTCTTGGCAGCAGGCATCCGTTCCAATCAGTACTCTTATTACGGATCTGCACTTTTTTGATAATCAAATCGGATGGGCGGTTGGACATGATGGCTTGATTATGCGATCAATAGATTCAGGTGTTTCCTGGGAAAAGGTTCTTGATGGCAATAATCTGAATGCTTTACGCGTAAAACAACTGGAAAACTATCTATCGCAACTGCAAAAAAATCCGGATGTTGATAGCGATCTTCTCGAAACGGTCGAATATCAACTTGATGATGCTTCGGTTGCCTCTGAAGAGGGGCCAACGGCACCTTTATTAGATGTGCTGTTTGTTAATTCTGATAAAGGATTTGTGCTGGGGGCTTATGGCCTTCTGTTGGTAACAGATGATGGCGGTAAACAATGGCGGTATATCGGCCATAAACTTCCTAATCCTGATGGGCTGCACCTGAATAAGTTACATCTTACTCAGAAAGGTGAGCTGCTGATTCTGGGTGAGGCAGGGCTGGTAATGTTGAGCAGGGATCTTGGCGAGAGTTGGGTGGCTTTAGATTCTCCTTACGATGGTTCCTTTTTCTCTGTGGCTGAATCAGATTCTCTCTATCTTATGGGGCTAAGAGGTAATGTATTTAAACTTCAACTTCCTGATGCTCTTGCTGAGGGAAACGCTATTTGGGAAAAAGTGGCCTTGCAAACCACTGCTACGATCAATGATGCAGTGGTTGTAGAGAATAAAGCTTATTTGGTTGGTCAGGGTGGTGCTTTGC
Organism: Neptuniibacter sp.; assembly: GCF_024231755.1. Taxonomy (GTDB): domain Bacteria; phylum Pseudomonadota; class Gammaproteobacteria; order Pseudomonadales; family Balneatricaceae; genus Neptuniibacter. The sequence goes on along the minus strand of NZ_JAAEQH010000106.1, from coordinate 45,538 downwards.
TACAGCAAAGTGGTGATACCTTCAGGCTCTATGGCGAGAGAGGTCTGCGTTCATATTCTGCGGTTACGGCTGTGGGTGATTACCTGATCACAGTGGGTGAAGCGGGTGTTAATCGAATTTCTCTGGTTGGAGGTCAATAATGAAACAGCTTTCCTCCGTCCTGTTGTGGCCTATTTTGACCAGTGAGAAGGTGGCTGAGCGCTTCCTTTATGGGCATCGCAAGCTGGTTTTGGTTCTGTTTCTTTTGATTACAGCTTTACTGACTTGGCAAGCCTCTAATATCCGTCCGGATGCCAGCTTTGTGAAGATGATCCCTGCTGAACATCCATATGTAGAAAACTATATCCGTTATAAAGATGATCTGGCAGGTCTGGGGAATAGTATCCGTGTTGTTGTGGCAGCTAAAGAGGGTGATATTTTTACCCGTGAGTTTCAGGATACGTTGAAGCAGGTCTCCGATGAATTGTTTTTTATCCCCGGTGTTGACCGTTCGGCACTGAAATCTATCTGGACCCCCAACGTGCGTTGGACCGAAGTAACCGAAGAAGGTTTTGTCGGTGGTCCGGTTATTCCTGCTAAGTACGATGGATCAGAGGCAAGCCTGGAACAGGTGCGGATCAATATCCTGCGCTCTGGCCAAGTGGGTATTCTGGTAGGTAATGATTTTAGATCTGCCATGGTTCAGGTCCCGCTGTTTGATAAGCATCCTGATACGGGTGAGAAACTGAACTATCAGGAGTTCTCTGCTCAGTTGGAAGAGTTGGTGAGGGATAAATACAGCTCAGCAACAATTGATATACATATGACCGGCTTTGCCAAGATAGTTGGTGATCTGATTGATGGTGCAGTTGAGGTTGCTCTGTTCTTCGCGGTTGCATTTATTGTCACTATGGTTCTGCTCTACCTTTATTCCGGCAGTGTGATGGGAACCCTGATCCCTCTGATCTGCTCTCTAGCAGCAGTTGTGTGGCAATTGGGGCTTCTTAACCTGTTGGGTTACGGCTTAGATCCATACTCAATGCTGGTACCATTCCTTGTATTTGCAATAGCAGTTAGCCACGGGGTGCAGATTGTAAACACCATCACGCTTGAATCTGCGACGACGGGTGCGGGTAAAGTTGAGGCTTCTCGTCATGCCTTTAAAACCATTTATATTCCTGGCCTGACCGCGCTGCTATCTGATGGTATTGGTTTTGTAACCCTGATGGTGATTGAGATTCAGGTAATTCAGGATCTTGCGGTGGCTGCATCTGTAGGTGTTGCGGTAATCGTACTGACCAACCTTATGTTGCTCCCACTGTTGATGAGTTATGTGGGAGTAGGGCGCAATGCCATTAATAAGGCAAAACGCAGTATTGAGAATGAGCACTCGCACTGGCATCTATTTAGTTTTTTCTCCACCCGTAAAGGGGCAACGGTTGCTGTATCTGTCGCATTTGTTCTGCTAGCGCTTGGTCTGTATGGCAGTAAAGATCTACAGATAGGTGATTTGGACTCCGGTGCTCCGGAGCTACGTGCGGACTCACGTTATAACTTGGATAACGAATTCATTACCTCAAACTACTCCACATCCAGTGATGTATTTGTGGTAATGGTTTCAACGCCAGTCGAGTACTGTAGCCGCTATGAAACACTGGAAACAGTAGATCGCTTCCAGTTCTACCTAAAAGGCATTGAGGGCGTGCAATCCAGTATCTCGCTGGTGGATGTATCGGAGCGGGTAACAGCAGGCCTTAACGAGGGTAACCTTAAATGGCGTTCTGTGATTCGTAACCAGTATGTAATCAACGCATCCCTCTCATATGTGCCAGCAGGTTTGATGAACAGTAGCTGTTCTCTGTTGCCGGTGATCATCTTCCTGGATGATCATAAAGCGGAAACACTGAAGCGTATCACGGCTGCAGTGAGTTCATTTGCGGATGAGTATGAAACTGAGAGTATTCAGTTCAATATGGCAGCGGGTAAAGCGGGCTTCGAAGCGGCGACAAATGAAGTGATCGAAACCGCACAGTACGAGATGCTGATCTGGGTTTACTCAGTGGTAAGTTTCCTTTGTTTGCTGACCTTCCGTTCTATCCGCACAGTCATCTGTATTATTGCACCATTGGCGCTAACCTCTGTGCTTTGTCAGGCATTAATGGCGCAGCTGGGTATCGGCGTGAAAGTAGCAACGCTTCCTGTGATTGCACTAGGTGTGGGTATAGGTGTGGATTACGGCATCTATATCTATTCTAAAATGCAGACCTACCTACAACAGGGGCATTCACTTCCTACTGCTTATCTGGAAACGCTGCAGAGTACGGGTAAGTCAGTGGCCTTCACTGGCCTGACGCTGGCGATTGGTGTGATCTTATGGGCGCTGTCACCTATTAAGTTTCAGGCGGATATGGGCATCCTGCTGACCTTTATGTTTATCTGGAACATGTTGGGTGCATTAATACTGCTGCCAGCAATTGCTTGTTTGTTGCATCCTGAGAGAAAGGAAGAGAATTAGTGTGATCAAATAATTTGCCGCAGAGGTACAGAGTGTATAGGAGTAGAGAATAATCACTTCTCTGTGAACTCTGTATCTTAGTGGTGAAGTATTTCGTGAGCGTTATTTAAAGGCGTCTAGTGCTTTCTGCATTTTGTTAGCTTTATTGATGGTCTTCTTTTCCTTTACAAGCCCATCTTTCGTTGAGGCCGCAAGGGCTTCAGTTTCACCATTAAGTTTTCTGACTTCTATAAGAATGTTACGAAGCTCATCAGCCAACTGAGGCTCCACTTCAGCTATAGCAATCTTAGAAACAAGTTCACCGTGCTTGGTTTGTATCTCGGCAACTTGACCCCAATCGTTCTCAAGTGCTGCGTTGTTCATCTGTTTTGCTTGCTGTAAGGCTTGTGCTGCAAGTTCAATTAAAACGCTCATTTGATTATTTCCGTAAAGTTTCTCTAATGAACAGTCTGTGTGTGCCGATATTAAAAAGCAACAAGAGAGTTATCCCATAAAGAAAAATAAATTTTTTTCTAAAGGGTTTTTATCCCTGGTCGATAACCTCTTCAAGCTTGACTCTCCGACCCCTTTAAACCGGAGAAATCAAAAGCAAAAAATTTAAGATGGCCGGTCAGACTCGGCTGAATATGAGGAGAAAATCTCATGGCAATGGTAATTAACTCAAACATCATGTCGCTGAATGCGCAGCGTAACCTGACAATCTCACAGGGTGAGCAGAACCAGGCTATGGAACGTCTGACCAGCGGTAAGCGCATCAACTCTGCAGCAGATGATGCTGCAGGTCTTGCGATCTCTAACCGTATGACTTCCCAGATTCGTGGTCTGGACCAGGCGGTTCGTAACGCGAATGACGGTATCTCTCTGATCCAGACTGCTGAAGGTGCGCTGGACGAAACAACTAACATCCTGCAGCGTATGCGTGAGCTGTCAGTTCAGTCTGCCAACGGTACTTACACTGATTCCAACCGTTCTACTATCAATGCTGAGGTACAGCAGCTGATCAAAGAACTGGACCGTATCTCTGAAACAACTACATTCAACGGTCTGAACATTCTTGATGGTTCTCTTGGAAATGTTGATCTGCAGGTTGGTTCTGAAGCTAACGAAACTATCGGATTCGAAATCGAAGCTCTGAACTCTAAAAGTCTGGGTTTGGGGGCAACAAGCTCCGATATCGCGGGTGGTGACACTAATCTGGGAACAAACTCTTGGGAAGATGGCGATATTCTGATCAATAATCAGAGTATTGGTGCTTTTGATGGAGCATCGACAGCGGCAGGTGAAGGCACCCTGGAAAGTCTGATTAACCAGATTAATGACAATGTTAACGGTGTCACTGCTAGTGGCTTTAATTTGGCTGAAGCTACTACAGTAGGTAGTGGCGATCTGGCAAGTGATACTCTGAAAATTACGGTAACCAACCCAGACGAAACTGTTCAGACATTTAATATTACTGGCACAAACAACATGGATGAGTTGGTTTCTGAAATTAATACAGTAACTGGTGGTAGCGTAAATGCATCTTTGAATGATGATAATGAGCTTGTGCTTGAAAATAATACAGGGGCTTCAATCAATCTGGCTGTTACTACTAGTGGTACCTTGACAGCTATCACTGGTTTTGCATCTGGCGCAAGTTACCCAACTTTCGAGGGGCAGATCGGTCTGACTTCTACAGATGGAAATGAGATTACCGTTACTGCAGGTGCGAATGGTTCATCTACAGATTTGGGTTACATCGGCTTCCAGGAAAATAGAGCAGATGGAACAGTACTAGGTGGTGCATTGAATGATACTGCATTGGCTTATGGTGAGTTGACAATCAATGGTCAGATTATTGACCATGAAAATACAGGCACTCTGCAAGGGAAAGTAGATAACATCAACGCTGTTACTGATGAAACAGGCGTTACAGCATCATTGAAGGCAGAAAGCACTTCTGCTACTGACTTTGCCGATAAAACAGCAGAGCTGGCCTTTACTGCTGCAGCAACTACGTTCACAGGGGCGGGTGCGGCTCTTATAATAAACGGTGTAGATATCGCTATTACCTCTGGCTCCACAGCGGATGCAATGGTTACCAAAATCAATACACAGACATCAAATACGGGTGTAACAGCTTATATCGATGAAGATGATCAAATGAACTTCTACAGTGATGCTTCTATCTCTGTGGCGGTTACAAGTGGTACAGCTGGTAGTGGTGGTCAACTGTTAGAAGCTGCAATTGGTGGTGCGGTCGGAACAAAAATTGGTAATACAATCAGTGCTGCGGCGACTCTGGTACATACTGCATTTAGTGGGGGTAGCATCCGCCTGAACAACGTTGAGGTGACTATCGGTAATACTACCGATATCAATGATGTGGTTGATGACATCAATGGCTCAGCTGCGAGCACCGGCGTAAACGCAAGTGTGAATGATAATGGCGATCTGGTTCTAACTTCAGCTGCAAGCTTTAGTATCGACACAGGTGATGACAACGGTGCGAAAACACTGAATGCATTGGGGCTGGACGAACAAGGTATTATGACAGGTGGTGCTAGCACAACTAGTGCGGGTCTGGAATTAAGATCTCTGAGTGGTACGCCAATTAGTATTGAGGTTTCAGGAAACGGTGCAACCAATACTGGTCTGAAAACTCAAAATGAGTCTTCAACTGGTGCTGGCTTTGGTGCATCTCTGGCTTCTCTGGATATCTCTACAGCAGCTGGAGCACAAAAAGCTATCGGTGCAATCGATAACGCTTTGGAAACAGTAAACGATGTTCGAAGTGAGTTGGGTGCGGTAAATAACCGTCTGGACTTTACTATCAACAACCTGTCAAACGTTTCCGAGAACGCATCTGCAGCTCGGTCCCGTATTCAGGATGCTGACTTCGCTGCTGAATCTGCAGCTCTGTCCCGAGCTCAGGTGCTACAGCAGGCGGGTACTGCAATGTTGGCTCAGGCTAATGCTGCACCTCAGCAGGTACTGTCACTGCTTCAGTAAGATAGTGGCTATACTTAACTGATAGAAGTGTGAATAATCCCCCTGAGCCATCGTGCGATGGGGGATTGTTCCTAAGAAAAAAGAGAGGAATATGTTATGGCAGATTCAATGAGTGTAGCGTCTACGGTAGTTACGCCATCGTCACAGCAGCCTCAGCAAGGACCGAAAGTTCAGCAAGCTGCGCCTCAGCCGGTTCCAGAAGCACCGAGTAATGAGCGTTTTCAAAAGCAGGCCCAAGAGACACAAGAAGTGTCCATGGAAAAGCTAGATGCTGCAATTGATCGCTTAAATGAGATGATGCAAAGTAGTCAAAGGTCTTTAAGCTACTCAGTTGATAAGGCTTCTGATAAAGTTGTTGTTCAGGTACGTGACTTCACAACTGATCAGGTTGTTCGACAGATACCTACAGAAGAAGCACTTAAGTTTGCTGAGTCTTTAGATAGAATGCTTGGTATGCTTTTCGATGAAAAGGCCTGAACTACTGGTTAGGCCTTTTATTTAACCCCCTATATTAACCAGAGGCTTAGGCTATGAGTGATAGTATTATTAAGTCACTGGGAGCCGGTTCTGGTATCGATACCACCAGCCTTGTTTCCCAGCTTGTTGAAATTGAACGGGCACCTCTTCAAAGTCGTTTAGATACCAAAGAAGAAAAGCTAGACGCACAAATTTCAGCCTATGGCGTATTAAAAAGTAGTTTGTCTGAACTACAAAGTGCATTAAGCCCTTTGGCGGATAATGATACATACAACGCTCGCTCGGTAGCTTTTCCGGATACTGATGTAATTACCCCTAATTCTGTCGACCCTGGTGCTCAAACAGGGACTTATCAGATTGAAGTTGTTGATGTGGCTAGAGCCCAGTCCTTGGCCTCCGCTGCACAGAGCGACAAAGATGCTGCGTTAGGTGCATCGGGTACGATGACCATTACTTTTGGTGAGTGGACTTATAATGGTTCTAATGAACCGATCGCTCCTTTTACCGTTAATGATGAAAAAGCCGCATTAAATATTATTGTTGAAGCGGGTGATTCACTTCAGGAAATTGCGGAGAAAATTAATGCTGAGGAAGATGCGGGTATTCAGGCATCCGTACTTTTGGTAGATGGGCAGTATCAGTTACTAATGACAGCCCCATCCGGTGCATCCAATGCCATGCAGATCACCACTACAGCCGATGGTGATGATAACGGCTCATTAGTTGATTTTGAGTTTAATGCAACCAATTTCTCCACGATGACAGAAACTCAGCAGGCCACAGATGCAGAGTTGAAAGTAAATGGACTGACAGTTTATCGTGATACCAATGATATTGATGATGTTATTCAGGGCTTTGATTTTACCCTTAACACAGCAGACCCTGGGCAAAGTTATACATTTTCAGTGTCAGAGGATCCTTCCCTGGCGGAACAAGCGATAAGGGATTTTGTTGAAGCCTATAATCTTTTTTATGAAACAGCAGAAAATCTGACTAAGTATAAGGAAGATGAAGAAGGGAATACTGTCAGATCTGATTTGGCTACTGATGGTTCTGCTAAAGCGATCATTAATAGCATTCGCGGTACTATTGCGAGTGCGGTTCCTGGAGTTGATGATGCATTCACAGCTCTAACCAATGTTGGTATCAGGACTGAACTTGATGGAACGCTTTCCATCGATGAAGATGATTTTAATTTAGCTCTTAATGATAATTTTGAACTGATAGAGTCGCTCTTTGCTACGGATACATCTTCAAGCAGTGACAAAGTTAAAGTGAGTGTAGGTAGTTATGCAAATAACACTGTTGCAGGTGATTACGATATTGCGATAACTACGGACCCCGTTAAAGGTGCAATTCAGGCAAATGTAATAACCAATACCGCTTTTGATAATGGAGCTGACGATTTTGGTGCATTGGGCGGCAGCCTGAATACAGGCCTTCTTGGGAACTATAGTTTTGTTGTTACTGTAGATGGAACTGAGTCAAATGAAATTACACTAACAGGTGATTATACGACGGTAGAGGAACTTCGGGCAGATCTCCAGTCTTTGATTAACGGCGACACCAATCTAAAAGAGGCTAGAGCTGCAGTTGATGTGACCTATGACACTGCTACAGATCAGTTCTTATTTACTTCAAGACAGTATGGTTCCAGCTCTAATGTTTCATTTAGTGGAACAACAGTGGAGACCCAAAGTTTAGGGTTAGCTGACTCGGGTTTGACGGTAACTGCAGGGGTGGATGCTGCTGGTACTATCGGGGGGGAAGCTGCTTTTGGTAGTGGCAATATACTTCTTCCCGCATTAGATAGCGATCCTTACGGGCTAAATTTTACCATTTTAGAAGGGGCTACAGCTGATACTGTTGCTGCAGGCGGTAGCCTTTCAATTAATTTCTCACGTGGTTTTGCCGGTGAGTTGTCTAACCTAATTGATGAGTTCCTTTCAAATACAGGCGCTATAAAAACGCGTGAAGACAGTATCAATAGCCAGTTAAATGATGTTGAATCTGATCGTGAAGACCTTGACCGTAAGATGGAAAGAGTTGAAGCTCGACTCTATTCTCAGTTCCTTGCTATGGAACGAATCGTAAGTAGTTTTCAAAGTACTGGCGATCAACTAGACGGCATACTTGAGCGTTTACCTTTCACCGCCTCTAACAGCTAGGCTAGCCTTTCGGAGCCTGCGAAGCTTTATTAATTTTGTGTACAGAGGCAAATCCTTCTTTGGAATTTATAGTGCAAGAATACTAGGAGTATAATGCATGTCCGGTTTAGATAGTTTGATTCACAAGGTAGATGTACTGAGATTAAATTTAGAAGTTCAAGTGCTTTATAATAAGAACTTGGAATGTTTTAAAAAATATCTGCCGCCGGTCTATGAATGTTTTAGCACTTATGTGCCTCAAGAGCTAACAGTAAAGCTTGATCAACAGGGTAATTTGAATATTTGTAATATTCAGAATGGGTCTTTTGTTTATTCTGAAGCCCCATTTAGTTTTTCAGAAAAGCAATATGCATTGTATAAAAAGAAACCTTTGACTAGGTCGATCTTCTTTGAAGGTTCGCATGCCAAAATTCATGAGCGGTACCTTCATACCAATTACATGAAAAAGCTTTTAGAAAATTATAGCGATATAAAAAGCAAAGAAGAACTTGTTAAAGAATCTTTGCCTGAAAGTATTAGGTTTATGGTAGTGATGGGAATTGGGAGTGGTCACCACCTCTTACAGCTAATAAAACATCATGATATACGTAATCTATGCTTATATGACCCCCATCTAGATGCACTGTTTAATTCAATGCATATGGTCGATTGGGAACCAATTCTTGAATATTTTGATCGTGAAGGGTATAGCCTTGAGCTGTGTATAGGGGAGCCAGGTCATGACTGCATGAAACGATTAGGGGAATTTTTCCAACGGAACGGAATATTCAATATTGCCCGTGTTTATCTCTATAAGCATTACAATAGTGAAGATATATCACAATTAGAATATCTGCTTAAGAATGAAATGAGTAATTTATCAGTAGGTATAGGGTTCTATGATGATGAGCGTATTTCTTTATCTCATACTGTTTCGAATTACTTACAGAACCTACCTATAGCAAGAGTTTCTCTATCTCAAAGAAAGCAGTTTGCAGGCTGCCCGTGTGTGATTATTGGTAATGGTCCCTCTTTGGACTTATGTGAAGATTTTCTGATTAAGAACAAAGATAACCTAGTTATTATCTCCTCGGGCACAAGTTTGCAAACTCTGGAAAAGATGGGGCTGAAACCTGATATTCATATTGAACAGGAAAGACCGCATATAACCTTTGAATGGTTAAAGAAATATCAGGATGGTGATTACCTGAAAGATATTACGTTTATTGGTTTGAATACAGTTTACCCTAAATTATCTTCTCTATTTAAAGAGTCATATATTATTTCAAAGCCTAATGATATAGGGACAGATTGGCTGGTCAGCCGTATGGAGCAAATAGAAGGAAATACCTTAGCTTTAGCTGATTTTTGTAATCCAACTGTAACCAATGCAGCGGCATCTATTGCTTTGACATTAGGGTTTAATGAGCTGTATTTGGCTGGTGTTGATTTGGGGATGGTAGATTTCGATAAACATCATGCTAGTAAAAGTGCATATTTTCATCTTATGAAAGATTTAGGTAATCGCTATAGAAAAGAGCCTGAACTTAAAGATAAAGGTAATTTCAGGGATGAAGTTTATACAACGATGGTTCTTCAAACATCACGTATTATCTTTGAAAATATGTTTGATAAATGGAAGCCAAATGTATACAACTTGAATGATGGGGCTTTTATACGAGGGGCTAAGCCTGCGCATGCATCAGAACTGCCTTTAATCGAGCAGAAAGAGGAAAAAAGCCAAGTTTTAAAAGAACAGCTGGGTAAAGTGTTTAGCCTAAAACAAATGAGGCCCATAGAAAGTAAAAATGAAGCATACAAAATATTTTTCGATTTGAAGAATATTTGTGACCACTTTGTTCGCGTTTTTAATACCGAGGTTAAATCTGTCAGTGATGTAATGGACGTGCTTAATAAGGCGTTTAAGAGTCTGCAATCAGTGAGGGAACAGTCGATTAGTTATCGTTTACTTTCGGGGAGCATTAATTATGCTCTGGTTGTGATTTCTTCGGTGGTTTTACATCTTAAAGAAGGGAGGGATGTAGGTAAGATCTATGCAAATATGGCTGACAATATATGTGGGTTTTTACAGTTAGTGCCTAAAGACTTTGAAACTAACTTCTACAAGGTTAGTGGTGAAGAAGTTGATTTTTTACCTCCGAATTTTCTTGAATAAATTACTGTCTGAGTAACGGATGCTGTATGAGATAGCTTTCAGTTTTATAACTTAGGGCCTGATGAGCCTATACCTACTTCCTCTAGGTTTAGGCTTATCACTTAATAGATTACCGTTAGTTTAGTCGAATTGGCGGTAAATTTTAGGTTCAGACTGTATTAAATTCCCTTCGAGGTAATGATCTACGATTTTATCTCCATAATGCTCATATATGAGTGACAGATGATCTGCTCTCCAAGCGCTTGAGCGCCATAACATACCGTTTGTTTTATGTTTATGGGTAGGTAGAGCTCCTTTTTTCTTCAGTAGATTAATCAGAGTAGGTAGCTCTTCAGCGAGTTGGACGACGGCTCTTGCACCTAATTGATGTAGAGAGTCCCCTGCCACTAAAGGAGCAGTGCATTGATGGACTACATCTCCGGCATCTAATTCCTGAGTTAATTCGTGAACTGTCATACCTGTCATCTGAGGTTCCAGCATGTAACTAGGCCAAAAATGGGTAATAGCACCTTTATACCAAGGGGAAAGGCCTCCATGACAGTTCCATTTATGCCCGTCAACGGCTTCAAGGGTCTCTTGGGTTAACTTATGGCAACCATAGGTTAGAAAGAGATCTGGATCTTCCTCTTCTAAGAAATTTTTAATATCTGAGCTATTGAGGTCGTCGTAAGTGGTATAGACAGTATCACAACTCGGTAACTTAGCAGGACCAAACATTTTTTGCTCAATTCTCTCTCTTTCAGCAAAGTGATGAGTGAATAGTTGAACTAATTTGGGGCTAATGTTCTCGGGAGGCTTGGGTATAAAGTGTTCTCTTCTTTCAATTATCAATTTTGATAGCAGGCCAGCCTTGGCAAGGGCTCTTGCTATATATAGGTGCCGGGGATGATCGCCAGTTAGAAATATGAGTTTAAACATTTTGTTCACTATTAAATCGGATTAAATTTTCGCTTTCTAGTTTCTCTATTATGGGCCTAAGGTCGTCTAACGGAAGATCGAGCAGGTTGGCTATTTCAAGAATGCTATGCTCACCATCTGCTAGATTTAGAATGGTGAGAATTGCGTTTAGAACTTTTCTGTCATCATGCATACGATCACTGGAGTTACGCCAATTATTAGGTGAGTTTACATTTGGATAAAGTCCTCTCTTGCCGAGCTGGGGTTCACCATAAGGGCTGAGGTTTAATGGTTTACCAGCAATTTCAGCATCTAAAAGGAAAGCCTCTAGTTGATCAATTGTTTTTATAAGTTGTTTTATGTCCATAAACTCTTTTGTATCCAATGAGTTATGGTATCCATCGTACTGGCCATATGTAGTTCGTGATATCTGGCCCATAGGCAAGTTAAAACCAGGGGAGCAGTACTGTCGTTCGTCAGAGCCTCCCAAAGGATTAAACGGGAGTGCTTTCCATATCGTAGGATTATGGTCAGCGAGATAAGAAACATAGGAGTCGAAGAGACTGTTTGCCATTCTACTTGACTTGTACTTTAAGTTTGATTCAGGGCCCCCAACACAGGTTAGAATCAAGCCTGCTTCTAGGTTGGATTGTAGATGACGGTAATATTTGGATAAAAAGCAAAGAGAACCGATTGTTTCTGGATTGAGGAGAAACCTGTACGAGAATCTTCGCTTTGACCATTGTTGAATACGGTTGTGTAGTCCGAGCAGTACCAATGGTCCACTCAATTCATTATTAGCAAGGGAAGGGTGGCATAGATAGCTAGTAAGCAGTATTTCTCTTGAACTCTCACCTACTATGGTGCAATGAGCGAAGGGGACTCCCCCTTCATGGAAAAATGAACTGTCAATTTCAACCTTATAGGTACCTGGTTGCAGCTCTTGGCGTTGCTTATGTGGCAAACAGAAACCCCAAGAGCGATTGTAATAGCTTGTGACATAAGGAATAGCTTCGGGAAGTGAGGGAATACTGTGTAAATGCTTTTGGAGTTCTTCTAGCTCTATTGATCTATTTACAGGCTCTGAGTAGTTCACTACATGAAGATTAGATTCGTTCGTATCACAGACCACTTCTCCATTAGGGCCCCATAGTCTGGCACGTTTAAAATGCCACTCTGGAGGTACTTCCCAATCGAATACTTGAGTTCCAGTAGGGATCTTTTCAATCTGAAGTGGCATATACTCCTTAAATAGGGCGATAGACTGTTCTAGGCCGGGCCCGGTAATTGAACGGCATATGGGGAAAAGTGAGTCAAAGCACTGACTTAAGAGTTCTTCTTCGTTATTTTTTATATCCACGCAGGCAATCCCCGATATTTACAAACTATTCTGTTGGGTTTCAATAAAATTAATGATTTCAGAAGTTATTCTTTCTCGACCATTACATATGATTGGTGAGTCAACGTTTTGACTTAATCCTGTAGCTATGTTCCTTAAGCTTTTGATAACGGGTGATAGGTGATCTTTAATAGGTTCAAGTGGTAAGCAGTAAGGTAAATTACAGTATTGAATATACTCTTCTCTGGGTATAACTGCAGGGTTAGGTAAGATCATAGTTGGTTTTTTAGCGCTAATACTTTGAAAGACTGTTGTGCCGCAAACTGTGATTGTTGTACTGGACTGCTCGATGATAGGGTGCAGGGTATCTGGAGATTCGATGATCGCCCAGTTATGTTTGGGGTCTTCTGGGATTTTCGGTGGCTTGGCGTAAGGACCCTGGATCCAAGCGATTGATTTTGGTTGGTCAATCTCACTTTCGAATAACCCTGGTAACCAACTTCCGTACCCTACTGCATCTCCTCCCCCTGTTGTAATGCAAATATCAAAACGGTCTTCTTTGTCATCATGAGTACTTACGGTGTTTGGAGGTAAAATGACATATTCTGCCCCAAAATTGATATTGTCAGCCGCTGGATTGTCATTGATTATATTAGGGATATAAACCTGATCTAAATAGGAGTTGAGCTTCGCCATATGGTCAATACCGAATAATCTGGCTCCTCTTTCACGTAAGTGGGATAAAAGATCGGTAAACAGTGCAGGAGATTGGAGGCGTTGTGGAAAGACATCAAAAATATAGATATCACTTTGGGCTTCTGCACAGTAATCCCAACATAGTTCTTCAAATGTGAACCATTGGTGGTTGAGGGTTTTTATTGATTTATGTTGGGTGGAGTCGCCTAAAATGATCAATTCTATTCCTAGCCCTGTTTCTTCGCAAAACCGTTCTGCTAATGAAGACGAGCGGATTAGTTGCCCTAAGCCCTTGCTTGAACCTGCTTCGGTGATAAACAATGCTTTCCCATATTGCTTGAATCCACTCTTCTGCTGGACGTGCTTATTTATATTTGTAAGAGAGGGGGAGTGATTAAGCCGATGTAACGCCCACTCTAAGTTTAGGGGGTGAGAGTTATTGGAATAACATTCTGTATATAGGGCATCCATGAATCTCCAATCTGCCGCTGTATCGACGGAAATTCGGTGATGTGAAGAGTATGTAAAATCTCGTTCTTGGAAATATATTGTTTTAAGTAAATTCTCATCTCGTGCGGCCAAGCCAACATGTTCTTTTTCTAGTTTACTTTGGCTGGCATTGAAAAGCTTTTTCCAGCCTTTCATCGAATACATAAGAATTCCTTCGTGAACTACTCTACCCAAAGAGGGATGTATCGATGCTGTTGCATGGTCGGCATTATCTGTTTCTCGAAGTTTCTCAATACCCTGAAGAATATAGTCGGGATCAACGAGGGGGCAGTCACCGCATATATAAACTATGAATTCAGGCTTATGGATATTTACTACATGGTCAATACGTCCCATGAGATCGTTGACATCACCTTCATAGCTGTAGCAGTTGATTGCACTTTTTCTTGCCCAATCAATAAGAGGTTTGTTGTACTCGTCCGAAGTTGTGGCGAGTACTTTTTCACCTGGTAGAGATGACAAACGTTCAAAGACTCTTGCAATAAGTGGTTTGTGAAAAAGTTCGAGAAGGTGCTTTGCGGGCAATCGACTTGAATTAAGTCTAGCTCCTACAACGGTTAAAACTTTAGTCATTTAATTCCCCCTTAGACAGGCAGAATCTTACATTAGGTAATGAGCCGTTTTTCTTTAATGTTTCATCTAGTTCAACTAGAGAGAAAAATAAACGACTAAAACGTTCATTGTGCTCTATTTGATTATGGAGCATAGGTATGGCTGCACATTCGGATGGGTCCCATGTTATTTGTGCAAACTCACCTTTTATTCCCCATTGCATGTTCCCTGATGATGAACCTGCATTATTAGATGATGAAATTATGCTGGATACACTAGATCCGTGAGATATGTTTTTTTGGATTTTATGCGTTTCTGGCTGTGTTCCACCAAAGTAGTTGCTGTAGATAGGTTGGTGCTCTGCATTGATGTTTAAAAGGGTTAAAGCTCCAATTCTCAGGGTTCCATCTGGCCGTGTTCCTCCTAGAAATTTGTAGTAGCAGTAAACACGATCAGATTCGATAAATTCATAACCTTTAATAACTTCTCCGAAAGGCGTAGAGAGAGAAATCTCAATTTTTAAATTACCGTCATCATTAAAAGGGAGTATTGTGAATTTATTGATACCGAGATCGGTAACTCTCTGCTTTTTAGATGGAAGTTCTGCGATCAAAAAATTGGAAAAGAAATCAGCAGCAAGGCTGATATGGCTGAACACTCCATGTTCTATGGTTCCAATCAAAGGAGAGCTATGGCCAGTGAATAAGAGAGAGTGAATACTACAGCCCTTTGAAGTATTCAGTACAATGTGTAAATCTTTACTTTTGATATGAAGGAAGCGCCCTGATTGATCAACTTGCCACTGGGAATAGGATTGTTTAGTCACAAAAGTAGTGTCGGGCAACGATTTCTGCAGACTCTCTAAACGAAGGAGATTCTTTCTGAACCTGTTTTCTCCAATATGGGTTCTGAAATCGGACCCCCAAGACTCACATAATTGTTTCCATAAGTCAGCGCTGAAAGGTAGTTTCGTTGCGTTGTTAAAAACTTTGTAACAAAGTGTGTTGATATACAGGTCGTCAACTCCACTTAAGGCCCAGCGATTAATATTGTATTTATTCTGCTTTTTTACAATGATTGGGGATTCAGGTGTCGTTAGAACTATTGGGTCACTTTTATCTAAATATTTGAGGATATCGCGGATAGGGATCCAGTTAGCATTGGTTCTCAATTGGATAAATATATCGATGAGGGTTTTCCACTCATCAATCTCAATTTTTTTCTCTTCCTTAAAACGCCCAGGCCTGTAGTTGAATACCTCCGCATCGTTACCATATATTGACAGGCAGCTGGAAGAGTTTAAATTCTGGCTGTCGATAAACTCCAAGTATTCTTGTTTGGTGATCTCACCATGGCATACTCTTTGAAGTTTTTGAAACAGGATGCTGCGGTTCCATATAACTGGGAGCATTCTTCCGCTATTTGCTTGAATCAGAGAAGGCTTATTACACAAAGTGGAGGGCCATTCAGGATGTAAGCTATAGGCATTGTCCCATTCCATACAAATGGCTTCAAAACCTGCATCTATGTATATATCGAGTAAGCTGCTGGAAAAGGCTTGTTCGTTGATATAAGCAATTTTTGGTGTGTAATTTAGTAATGATTGATAAGCTTTTAAGCCTAAGGCTTGGTTTTGTTTATTAACTTCACCTGGCACTAACGGCCCTATTAACTGGCTTTGCCCACTGGCAACAAGTTCACACTGGTCTTTTTCTAATAAAGTCTTCAGTTCTATTAACCAGTGGGGGGCGATGGTATTTATTCTTTCGAGTGTATATCCGGTTAACTCTAGCCCTAAGGGAATGTGATGTTCTTTTATTAGTTTTAATAAAGGCCAGTAACATTTCTCAATTACGGCAGAATGACATTCGTCATCAATGGATGAGAACGCGAGGTTTAAGTGAAAAATTGCGTAAATCGAGTTTGGCATAGTTAATAGGTCTTTCTTTACAACGCTTGCTTTTGATCGTTTCTCTAAAATATTCTGACATTCTCGTTATCAGCCTGGTAAAGGGCCTATTGATAAACATGCCTATGGTTGAACATCTTTGGTTGGTAACGTGGTGAAAAGGCGGAGCCTTTTTATTAAGTCATTGTACTTTGTGTGCTCACAAAGCTGGTGGAGTGCTTTGTGAGTAGGTAAAAGTTTTCCTTCTATCACAGCATAATTTTCTATTGCTTCTTGCGGGAGAGTCGGTTTCTCCCCCGCGGCTAATGATACCTCTACATCGTATAAATCCGGGTAAGAGTTTCCAAGAGCAGCGGGTAGCAAGAGATCGACAATGCTGTCTCCACAAAGCCCAGGGTTGACTTCATAGAGCCAAGGGGTTCCTTTGCTATCTACCCGGAAAGTAAAGAAGATTATTCCAGAGGTTACATTCCAATGAGCTAATAGCCGGTCGATTATAGAGATTATTTTCTTAGGTGTTTTTGTGCCTTCATGGACTGAAGGGACAGCAACACCTACACCATGGAACTTTCCTTCTAAGAGAGTCACCCATTCATCAAGAAATAGGGAGTGTATGCGCTTGTGAGCACAGCAAACTACCATTACTCCAACATCTGCCCCTGTGATGTATTGCTGTACTTCTACTCGTCGATTTGGGGATTCTTCCTTGGCATTATCAAAGAAAGCGCCTGCTTGTATCTCATCTGCTGGGCAGTAGACATTTTCTTTTCCTCTAAGGGAGATGTCCGGTTTAAATACTAGGTCACCCCAATCGGGAGTCAGATCATGGATATTTTCGAAGGATGTACCGGTAGGCACTGGAATTCCCAATGCTTCACAGTCCGTGCGTAAGGTCGATTTCTCAAAGCTGGCTCGGGCTAGTTGCGGTGAAAGACTGGTTAGGTTGAACTCTTGACAAACTAAACCTGCAGTCATTATGGCAGGCCCTGAGGTTCTTGCTAAAAGTCCTAGTGGCTTATCTTCTCCTAACTCCTTTCTTAAAAGTGTAATTGCTTTTTCACTATCATAAGTGGAGCATTCAATGGTGGTTACTCCTATAGTACTGCAGTCTGGATGAGGGCTACGATCAACTGCTATAACGGGTATGCCTCTTTTTCTTGCCGCCTGAATAAGAGGAAGCTGCATAGGCCCAGCGCCTATAGAAATCAGAGGTTTAATAAGTTGGCTCATGTTTGAATATCTCTGCACTATTCAAATAAGTAATAAGCATCGGCATTAGGAAATTGAGAGTTGATATCCTCCATAATGGACATCTGGAGAACTTTTGACATTGGAGAGACAACAATGCAGCCAGATGTACTGATTTCTGAAACTGGTTTTATACAGCCGATCGTGAGGAAATTTTTACCTATTTTATTAGGACTTCTGTCATGAAGGCCTACTTGTGGAAATTGTCCGTATAGCTGTTTATATGAATACAAAATTTGTAGCAGGTCAGCTCCAACCCCCCAAACGGAGATCTCTCTTCCACTATCTATAAGTTCCTTCATCTTAGTTGCGGCCTGACCATAGAGTTCTTGTTGAAAGCCGTTAGCTTGGCTGAAGGATAGTTCACCATCTTCTTGTGCTGATATCTTTTGTGCAACGATGCGTAAATTGGGGAAGCGTAATTCTGCCGTTGATGATACATGTTTAACCGCAAACCCCGCAGAAGAGACAACCTTTATTAAACCTGTAATAGTAAAATGCCTGAGGTGGACAGGGCTCACTTCGTTCCCGCATGAGGCGATTGTGTCTGCTACCATGCCTAATGCATCTGGGACTTCTATATAAATGAATCCTTGGGGTTTAATTAAACGGGCCATTGAGGCAATGAATGAACGAGGGTCTGTGACATGCTCAAGGGTATCCATCGACATAGCCAAATCATATAGTTCAGCATGCTCATCTAATAGGGCATTATCAAGGTCAGAATTCAGTGTATTGATGCCTGCATCAATAGCAGCAGTACTAGCTCTTTCTGACGGCTCAACTCCCAATACTTCATGGCCTGCATCGAGGAACCTTTTTAGAAAAATACCATTAGCAGAGCCGATTTCAGCTACTTTAGCCTTGGAAGGAAGTGTCACTGTAGAGGTGGCAAAATCGAACCTTCGGGAGTAAAGCTGCGTTTTATATTCTGTATAGACTCCTACCTTTGCTTGAGGAGTATCTATGTTTGCATAGTAACGACTGAGTTCTTCTTGGGGAGGAAGAGGGTGTTGTGAAACTGTTCCACAATTTGAACAGCTCCTATACGTGATATCTCGTTCGAGAGCTGAGCCATCGGATCCAAAATTTAAACTGGGAAAGGTTAAACTGCAGATCTTGTTGAGGTTTTCTTCTGTGTGGCTACAGACTGTACAAGTATATTTCATGTCCTGACCTTTTTCTCTGTATGCACTTAGCCGAGGCTTAATTTTAAACTTTAAAGTGGGTATGTTTTACAACCTGTTGGGCTCTTTCTCTGGCCTCTTGAGCTGTTTCTCCGGTTGTTATCACATATCCTGCACGTTGTGGGTGGTTCTCAGGCTGCGAAATTACATCTCCTGGGCATACTAGGTGTTGTAACTTGTGGACCCATTTCTTTTTATCGAAGTCTTCTTTTGAAGATATTTCTTTCAGGGTGCCTGGTTCTGGGAAGAAATACCGTATAGCTATGCCGATGTTCTTAGTTGGAATTAAACGCTCTGGATTGATATCTCTGCCTAAAGCTAAATCAATAGCTGCTGCTATCAGATCTACCCCTGTACCGACAGGAATTTGATCTGTACTAAACCAGCCTCCAGACAGTCTTGGCGCTATTTCGATAACTTTCGCACCTTCTTTAGTCCAGACCATATCGCCTTTGACTACTCCATTAGACACACCTAAAGCGATACCTGCATCAATACTTGTTTTTTCAATCTCTTCTTTCTGTTTAGCGCTCAAGTGGGTAGGAAAACCACCACCATCTTCAACAATAAACGGTTGTGTTTGTTCTAATCGTTCGTAATTGCGATCGGAAAACCCGATAGGGTAACCTATACTGTCTATGACTAATGCTTCCGTGCTGATTTGTGGGCCTTCCAGATACTCCTCGACCATAACCCGCCCAGAAGGGGAAAATTGCATGGAGTAGTCGAATACCCAGCCTAGGTCATCTGTATTGGTAATGCGAAGAACTCCGCGTGCACCACGGCTATCGACAGGTTTTATTACGTAGTAACCTGACTTAAGTGTTGATTTGAGCTCTGCAGCACTTGATATCTCTTTATACCAAGGGGTTGGAATACCTTTGGCGCGTAGGTGATTTTTCATTGAAATCTTGTCGGCGGATAATTGCGCTGTTTCTAATGAAATTCCCGGTAATCCCAGCATGTCGGTTATAGCTGCAACACTAACAGGGACATCAGTTGACATACAGATGACGCCATCAATTTTTGCTTTATCATGATGGTAAGTGCGGGCAGTGGTGACTAAATTATCGACATCGTAAGTACTGATAACAATTTTTTCATCCGCAAAGTCAAAGCCAGGTGCATTAGGGTCGCCATCGCAGGCAACCACATGCAGTCCCATAGCTTTAGCTTTTTTTATCCCTGGAACAGATTCTGTTCCCGCACCTATAATCCAAAGAATACTCAAACGAAATACATCCCACCATTAAGATTAATTGTCTGTCCTGTTATGTAGGCACCGCCATCAGAAGCTAAGAATAAAGCTGTTTCAGCAACTTCTGACGTCTCTGCCAAGCGTCCAGCAGGGATGCCTTCTATCTTTTTTTGCCCTTCGCTAGATTCTATTTCTCTAGCGGCCATATCGGTTTGGGCCAAACCAATTGCGATAGCATTGCAAGTGATGCCGCTGCCGGAATAGATCTTTGCAATAGACCGGGTCAGATTTATTTGGCCTGCTTTTGCCGCGGCATAGTGAACCTGATTAAACCCACCCCACTGTCCCCCTATAGAAGAGATATTAATGATTCGTCCCCAATTGTTTTTGACCATTTCAGGAATTACTTCTTGAGAGAACGTGAAATTGGAGCGGAGGTTTACTCCCAGCATGTGATCCCAGTCGTCATCAGTAATTTCCAAAAAAGGCTTTTCCTGAGCAATTCCTGCATTATTTACGAGAATAGATATTGGTAATGCAAAAAAATCTTCAGCGATAGCTTTGGCTTTCTGAATGCTTTCGCGTGAGTTGATCTCAAGTTGGACAGCGATAGCATTTTTTTTCCCTTCGCAAATGCTCTCGGCTGTGGTCTTATTATCCCTATAGCCGACGGCCACCTTGAAACCAGATGAAATAAAACCTTCGGCAATGGCACGGCCTATTCCTCGGCTGGCACCGGTAACAAATACAAGTTTATTGTTCTGAGAGCTCATCATCGATTTTTCTTTTTCAGGGTTTTAATCACTGTCTGGGCAATACCGTTTTCATCCAAGCCGTATTTTTCAGCTAGTTCATCAGGTTCGCCGGATTCTCCAAACGTATCTTTTACTGCAACAAAGCCCATAGGTACGGGGCAATCTTCAACTATGACTTCAGCAACAGCACTGCCTAGCCCACCATGAATGCTGTGATCCTCGGCCGTGACAATACAGCCGGTTTCTTTGGCACACCGTGCTACGAGTTCCCGATCTATGGGCTTGATAGTAGCCATATTGACTACCCTGACTGATATACCTTCTTTTTCTAGATTAACAGCTGTTTTGAGTGATCGAGCAACCTCTACACCGCAGGCAATGATGGTAATATCATGACCATCTTTTAGTATTTTTCCTTTGCCAATTTCAAAACTGCTACCTTCCGGTAGAACTCTGGATGCAGGGCTTCGGCCTGTTCGCATATAAACAGGGCCATCAAAGTTAATTATCGCTTCAGTTGCGAGTACCATTTCTAGTGGATCTGCAGGAGAGATAACAGTCATACCTGGAATTGCCCTAAAGGCAGCCAGATCTTCCAGGCATTGTGCTGACGCCCCATCGGGTCCCACGTCCAGACCTGGATGGCTGGCAACAATCTTAACATTCCTATTGGCATAGGCGATTGAGAGTCGGGCTTGCTCTATGGCACGTAGGCAAAAAACTGCAAAAGTAGTGACAAAAGGGGTTAATCCTGTTGCAGCCATTCCTCCAGCTGCAGCCATCATATTTTGTTCTGCGATACCGAATTGATAGAAACGCTCAGGGTAAGCGGTTCTAAAGTGGTGAGCACCGGTTCCTCCTGCGATATCTGCATCCAGTAGTACAATGTCGTTTCTCTCTTTTGAGTGTTGAACTAGTGCTTTGCCAAACGCTTCTCTCAGGGAGTCTCCGCTCGTACCAATGAGATTTATCGCATTCTTGGAATTCATGATTTTTCCCCTTGCTCTTTGGATTCCCAGCCGTGGATAGATCCTGAAATCCAGCCTTCAAGTTTGTGTTCAGGAACCCCTAGTTCTTTTAGAGCATCGGAGGTTTGAGTGTCGGTCATGCTGACACTACCGTGCCACGAGGGAACTTTTTCCATGAATGAAACTCCCTTTCCTTTAATTGTATGTGCGATTATTACGGTAGGTAGCTCAGACTCATTTCTGAATGTTTTGAATGCTTCTCTGATTTGGCCGATCTCGTGCCCATTAATCTCTAATACATTCCAGCCAAAACTGCTCCATTTGTCTGCGAGTGGCTCTAGCCCCATGATATTTTCGTTTAAATTATCACTTTGTAATTTGTTGTAGTCGATAATGGCGCAAAGGGAAGCAAGTTTAAAGTGAGCTGCACTCATTGCCGCTTCCCAGACCTCACCCTCTTGTAGTTCACCGTCTCCCAGCAGCGTATAAACAGAGCTATCGATACTCTGGTGTCGTAAGCCTAATGCTATACCCACAGCGACAGAGAAGCCTTGTCCTAATGAACCGGTACTGGTCTCCACCCAAGGCCAGCTTGTTACATCAGGATGGCCCTGAGCTGGATGGTTAATGTGTCGCAAGCCGTATGTTTCTTTTGCTTCAATTAAACCCATAACAGAGCCAGCTGCATACATGGCAGGGCAGCTATGACCTTTTGACAAAATGAAGCGGTTTCTTGCCGGGTTTCTAGCCCAATCAGAATTTATGCCTAGCTCTTCCTGAAAAATGCAGGCCATAATGTCTGCGCATGATAAAGCACCGCCTGGATGGCCTGAGCCAGCACTATTTATGGAGGTGATTGACAGCTTTCTGATCGTTGCTGCCGTGACGTTGATTTCTATAGTCATGTGCTTGCTCTTTTTAGTTAACATTTATAACCGCAGCTTTGGGGAGAGATCCCAAAACGTTGTAATGTTAAGCCTAAGTTTTTATACCATTGATTGGTGCAATATGACGGTAGGGATGGAATGAGTTTATCCAGAGTTCTAGCCATGTTTTTCTCAGCTTCAGTTTTATTGTTTCCATACGCGCATATATAACCAGGTATTTCTCTCGTACTACTGTAAGAATGGACGTTTTCATCATGTTTATGGTTAAACCATACAACGGTCGTGCCGTTATCTTCTTCTAGCTGATTGGCAAAGTGTTGGTGGTAACTAAGCCCAGGAGGTAGGCATAAAACCCACCAGAGAGCATAACCACTGCAGTCTTGATTTAATAAATCTTCATCTGCGAAATTTTCGGTCCAGCATTTGAACATGAACTTTAGAGCGTTGCAGCCACTGCCAAATGGAAGTGTGTTGCAAGTTGTTACATCTCCGTGAAGTCGGGGGGCTACTTCTAAAACATACACCGTACCATCATTCGACAGAATGAAGTCACCTTTAACAGGACCCTCGGTCAGGTTGATTGCCCGGCAAGCATGTTCCATTAGGCGATGAACTTCATTTGATGTGTTCGTCGGTATATCGGCAGGATCGTTGCCTCCAAGGGGTAAGCATTCAGGGAAATCTGTAATATATTTTTCCAGGGTGCCGGCTGGGTAGTATTTGTTTTTAAAAAATACGCCGTTGGCATCAATAGAGCGTCCCTCAATATAAGGCTCAAGCAAAACACTTCCTTCAAAATCAACAGGCTCAAGAGCAGCTTGCCAAATTTTTTCTAGGTCATCCCCATCGTGAATAGCTTGTACTCCTCGGCTTCCTGAGCCTAGAGAGGGTTTTATGATAAAAGTTTCATCCTTGCCGGTTATCGAACGATTTATGTCATTGATATTTTTCATCACAGTACATGGAGGGGTATGAATTCCCTTTTCTAGCCATGCGCCTTTCATAAGTACTTTGTCTGCAGCGGTGAGAATAGATTCAGGGGAGGCATAAGGAAGCCCTAAATGCTGCCGAAGCTGATTTGCCAAGGGCGCCCCAATCTCATTGCCACAGTAAACGCCACAAATAGTTATATTTGACGGGAGGCTGGCAATAAATTTTTCATGGCTACCGCTTTGATCTGCTGCACTCAGCTGAGCATGAAAGTCCGCATGCAATATACCAGGAGCATCAGGGTTCTGGTCGGTTACAATTGTCAGAAGTCCTAACTCTTTCGTCCAGCTAAATGTTTTTATTGCCAGTGGCCCAGCTCCGATAATGTATATTGCTTTTTTCTGCATTTCTCTAGGGCTCCATATTCGGATTGATATCTTATTTCATCATTGGGCATGTCATGCTACGGTGTTATTTGAGCTATCCAAATACTTTTATGATCGATTTAGCTGTATTCATGTTGCTCAACTTTTGCAATTATAATGGCATGCCTGCCCATTCCAGCCTGGGCCAGTTGACGATAAAAGTTTAATCGATGTTCCTGTAGCCCTATGTATTCAAAATTCAGGTCGAAATGCATTCTTTTTTTGTGGCACAGAGGACCTAGTTGATTATCGTCTATATAGTTTTCCCCCATAAGCAGGAACATATCCATAGGGAAGGTTGTTAAGCGATCTAATACTTCAAAACCGTTTTGGCTTAAGAGGTTTTCTAATGTGTCGAAATTGAAATAATTGATATGGTCCCTGTCGATCCACCATGGCTGGAAATTGCCGCTGCTTTCAAGAGTCATCTGGAATGGATTAAAGTCATTAGGTACCGATATGATGAAGATCCCATCTCTTTTGAGTGTTTTTTTAACAAGCTGCACAAAATTGGCGGGATGCGGTACGTGTTCTAAAACCATGTCCGAGTGCACGATGTCGAATTCTCCGAGGGTTGCAGCAGAGACTGTATCAAAGAACCCAGCATCAACATCAAAACCTTGCTGGTGGCAGTATTCTACGGCAGCGACTCCTGGTTCAATCCCTTTTATCGTCCAACCAGAGTTCTGAGCTACTCGTAAAAATCGTCCAGGGCCGCAGCCTATATCTAAGAGCTCTTTTCCGTTGGTGTTTAAGTATTTCTCGGCTAGCCGAAGGCGGTCTCCATACAAGCCGTCACGCCAATTTTTTTCTTCATCACTGGCGTTATCGAGATAAGCACTTGCCTTGGTCTTAGAAAAAAAATCTGTCTCATAGTAGGGCATCAAGTCATCGCTAGAGGGCAAAGGATCCACATGTGCGTACCCACATTCTAAGCAATTAATAACTTTTAGGCCTTTGTGTGTTGCTAAAACTTTCCCGTGATGCATCTTGTTATAAAGCCTCAACTTAAGAGAACTGATTGGTAAGGGGTTGAATATGCAAACAAACTAATTCTTAAATATTTCCCTTGTTTTCAGCAAAGGGCGAAGGCCATCGCTCGGGTCTGCCCTCCAGTCTCTGTCAGGGAGTTCGCTTTTAGATATCGAAATTGAACTAGAGCCGTCAGCCAAATGAGCTTGCTTTATATCTTTTATGACGGGATAAATTTGCTCAGGTAGCCAGCAATGTCCTGCTTCATATTCTTCACCTTTCTTGTCTAGATCCAGGTGGAACTCAATCATCGATGCCTGCATATGTTGAGTTGCACGATATAGCACAGCAGGGCTCACACTATGATCAGACCAGCCTGCATCGCAGCCAAAAGTGTTTCGTAGGGTTTCTATAGTCTTTAAATTACATTGTTCGATTGGTGTAGGGTAGGCCGATACACAGTGCAAAAGCGTGAGCTTTTCGCAGCCAGATGCTGCAGTTACTGCAGATCTGATTTCATCTTCCGTTGCCATGCCAGTAGATATAACTAGAGGTTTCCCGGTTTCAGAGCAACGTTGGATTAGATCGCTCCACAGTAGTTCATATGATGAAATTTTGAAAAAATCTACATAAGGTTCAAGCTCCTCAACCGCTTTTAGATAAAAAGGGGTGCAGCTGAAGGCAATGTTTTGTTGCTGGCAGCGTTTAGATAGTTCAGGTAAAAACTGTAAGGGAAGTTCCCAGGCTCTTCTTTTTCTATGTGGTTCGCTGTCGTTGAGAATTTCAGGAGCAAATAGCTCATCAATTTTGAAAAGCTGGAACTTTACCGCGTCACAGCCAATCTCTGCTGCGGTATCAATGAATTGAAAACAGCGCTCTAAGTTTTGAGCATGATTACTCGATACTTCAGCGATAAAATATGGCAGTTTTTTGTGCATGAGTTGAGAGCTTATTGTCAAACTAATTAAAAGAGGTTATCGGCAGCAGTTGCTTAAAACATTAAGAACTTTGTGAATTGTTTTTTCATCCATATCCGGGAATAAGGGGAGAGATAATGCCGAGTGATAATACTCTAATGCGCCGGGAAAACTTTGTGCATCAGTAGATGCTGCATAGTAAGGATGCATAAAGATGGGGATGTAGTGTAACTGACAGCCTATACCTTGCTCATGCATTCTCTTGAATAGCTGGGATTGAGAGAGGTGACTTGATTGCCTGACAACGTAAAGGTGATACGCAGATATTTGACCAATGCTTTGCTGTAAATGCTGAAATGGAAGCTTCATACTTTCTAAAGCGTCAGTGTAAAGTTTTGCAATTTGATTTCTTTTCAGGGTGAAGTCAGTTAAGCGTTTTAATTGGGATAGCCCTAGAGCTGCTTGAAGGTCCGTTAAGCGGTAGTTATAACCCAAAGCCTGCATTTCATAATACCAAGGGCCCTGAGTTGAGTGTTGCAATTTCTCCTCATCTCTTACGATACCGTGATTTGCATAGAGTCGAGCCCTGTTAGCTAATTCTTTTTTGTTGGTAAGTAAGGCCCCGCCTTCTCCGCTTGTTATCGGTTTTACAGGGTGAAAACTAAAAACGGATATGTCGCTATATTGGCATGAACCAATGGGTTTGCTTTCGTATTGCCCTCCTAGAGCATGGCAAGCATCTTCGATAATCTTGATATCATACTGCTGACATAGAGAGCTGATAGTCTTCATGTCACAGCTCTGTCCTGCTAGGTGGACCACAATGAGAGCTTTAGGAAGAAGGCCATTGTTTTCTGCGTTTTTTAATTTCTGAGCCAATTCAGTTGTACATATTAAGCCACTATTTGGGTCAATATCGACGAAACTTACCTCTGCACCGCAGTATTTTGCGCAGTTTGCACTTGCTACGAAACTGACCGAACTTACCCATACAAGATCATCTTTTTCAATTTCAAGTGCTAGGCAAGCAAGATGTAGGGCTGCGGTTCCATTGCATACCGCTAGAGCATGTTTCGACTGGCACTTATCCGCCAGGGCTTTTTCAAAAGCATTCACTACGGGCCCTTGTGTGAGAGAATTAGAATTGAGTACATCAACAACAGTATCTATATCTTCTTGAGATATAGATTGTCGACCGTAACCTATCATAGGCCTAATTGCTCGTTCAGATTTTTTATCTGGTTTACAGTAAGGAAGTTGCTATTGTTTAGAGAGTTATACTCGAAACCGGAAGGTACTGCGTGACCTTTTTCATTAAGGTGGTTTCGAGTGTAATCAATATCACCAGAGAAAAAGCGAATAGTTGGTGTGATTACATAGTGATCGTGAAATTCGACGCTATGGTATGAATCATCAGACGGTAGCATGATTTCGTGAAGTTTCTCTCCAGGGCGGATACCTATATCTTTAAGCGGTAAGCTTGGAGCCATCGCATTGGCGAGGTCTGTGATGCGAATTGAAGGTATTTTAGGAATAAAGGTCTCCCCACCTTGCATTCTTTCAAGATTTTTTAGCACAAAATCTACACCTTCCTGTAGCGTGATCCAGAAACGAGTCATTTCCAAATGTGTAATAGGTAATGCATCACAACCGTCATTGATCAGTTTTCTGAAGAATGGAACTACCGAGCCACGTGATCCTACAACGTTGCCGTAACGGACAACGCTAAAGCGGGTTCTGTGGCCGCCTGCAATATTGTTTCCCGCAATAAAAAGCTTGTCTGATGCTAATTTGGTGGCTCCGTAAAGGTTTACTGGATTTGCTGCTTTATCCGTAGATAAAGCAATAACTTTATCTACATTATTTGATAATGCAGCTTTGATGACATTCTCAGCTCCGTGAATATTGGTCTTAATACACTCCATAGGATTGTATTCTGCAGCAGGAACTTGCTTGAGTGCAGCGGCGTGAATTACGTAATCGATACCTTGCATGGCTTGTTGCAACCGGTCTTTGTCGCGTACATCTCCAATGAAATAGCGCATGCATGGCGCATCAAAATATTGCTGCATCTCAAACTGTTTAAGTTCATCTCGGGAGTAAATGATGATTTTCTTAGGACGATAGCGTTCCAGTAGGGTTTTTGTATATTGTTTACCAAAGGAGCCGGTGCCACCGGTAATCAATATGGTTTTATTATCGAACATCTGAACTTCCCTACCGTGCTGGATTTACATACGTTATCGGCAGAATTGCCTGGAATTGAAAGGCATTTTTTGCAGTCGGGTAATGTTATCTTTTTCTAAGCTGAGGAGTAAAGAATATTAAAGGAAGATCGGTTGTAGCCGATTACTCAGTTCAGTACGTTAGGTGATCTAGTTAATTTAGTAAGGTGTGTGCATGGCAGTTAATTTAAATGCTCTGAAGCAGTATCAAAGTGTTGACCTGCGAGCTACGGTAGAAACAGCAAGTCCCCATAAATTGATTTCAATGTTACTGGATGGAGCTCTGGGTGCGCTGGCAAAGGCTAAAGGAGCTATTGAGCGTAATAGTATCGAGGAACGTACTTCTTCTCTCAACAAGGCTTCTGAGATAGTTGTTAGTCTTAAGGGTAGTCTGGATCTTGAGCAGGGTGGTGAAGTCGCAGCAAATCTGGATGCTTTGTATGACTACATGGTTTCGGGAATTCTGGAAGCAAACCGAAATAATGATGCAGATAAGGTTCAGGAAATAATGAATCTTATGCTGGAGATTAAGCAGGGTTGGTCTGAGATGCCCAATGAGATTCAAGTGGGTGACGAGTAACTTGTTAGTTTTTGGATATAGTTAACAAAAAGCTGCCTTCTGGCAGCTTTTTTATTGCCAGGCTCAGGGCATACAGGACTGGCGTCGTAAATTAGGAATTAAACGAACTGTTAAGTGCGAGCGCTCGCTGGTGCTGGTTTAGTCCTGGTATGTGTCATAATAATGTCAGGATATTAATGTGTTGTGTAATGTGACATAAAATTGACAATTATGGGGAATGTGGTCACTATTAGAAAAAAATAAAGATTCGTTTTCTCTATGTCGTCTAAGCCTAGTGTTTTAATCATTGATGATGATATCAGCAGGCGTGAGCTGCTTGGCTCGGCCCTTGCTTTTCTGGATCAAAATTTTCAGTTTTATGGTTTCGTTGATTGGCTGCAATCCGCTTCTGAACAGTTAGGTGAAGAAGGTATCCGGCTGGTGATACTCGGGCAGAGTCAGTTGCCAATCTCTCTTGAGAAGCTGATTAAGGATCTGCAACAAAGAATCCCGTCAGCCGCCGTGATCACGTTGGGGGAGTGGAGTGAATCTGAATCCCTGCCTGATGATCTTAATATAAGTCTGATTGGGCAGATCAGCGCACCGTTCAACTATAAGGAGCTCCTTGATCAGCTTCATAAAGCTCAGGTCTATCACGGTTCCTATGCAAGCAACTCCGAAAGTGATGCCGGATCTTTTTCCTCGTTGGTAGGTAGTAGCCAGTCCATGCTTACGGTTCGCAAGGCCATGAGCCAGGTGGCAGGTCGTGACGTCAATGTCCTGATTACTGGTGAGTCTGGAACGGGTAAAGAGGTGGTTGCCCGCAATCTTCATGACCACTCTGTACGTAAAGATGGCCCATTTGTTCCGATTAACTGCGGCGCTATTCCGGCCGATCTTCTGGAAAGTGAGTTGTTTGGGCATGAAAAAGGGGCGTTTACAGGTGCGGTAAGTAGTAGGGCAGGTCGTTTTGAGTTAGCTAAAGGCGGAACTCTGTTTCTGGATGAGATCGGCGATATGCCACTACCAATGCAGGTAAAGCTGTTGCGTGTGCTTCAAGAAAGAAAGTTTGAGCGTATCGGTGGTACTAAAACTCTCGAAGCAGATATTCGTGTCATAGCTGCAACCCACAAAGATCTTGAACAGATGATAACGGAAGGTAGCTTCCGTGAAGATCTGTATTATCGTTTGAATGTTTTTCCTATTGAGATGCCCCCTTTAAGGGATCGCTTAGAAGATCTTCCCTTATTACTGGATGAGTTACTAAGCCGTCTTAAAAGTCAGGGATTGGACTCTGTTCGTTTTCAGCATAGTGCGATTGAGTCTCTGCAGCAGCACAGCTGGCCGGGGAATGTTCGTGAGTTGGCAAATTTGTTGGAGCGGCTGGCTATTATGTACCCAAATGGGGTTGTTGGTGTTTCTGAACTTCCCGCTCGTTTTCAACATATAGATGAGCCAGATCCAGATCGTTATTCCGTCCAAGATGAAGAGCAGACAGATAAAAGCGTACCTGATACGGGAGGTATGCTTGCTGTATCAGCGCTGGATCTTTTGCCTGAAGATGGACTTAATCTTAAAGAGCACCTTGAATCGATAGAAAGGTCATTGATTGAACAGGCCGTGAATAGAAGTTCAGGTGTTGTAGCCAGGGCAGCAGAGGCTTTGCAGATCCGGCGAACCACGCTGGTGGAAAAAATGCGTAAATATGGGATGCAGCGTAAGTAGATGAGTGATCAAAATAATCTTCAGGCTTGCCAGCAGCGCATTGCAGAGTTGGAACAGGAATTAGCAGAGTCTCGGCAACAGCTGAGTATCGAGCTCGAGCAACGTCAACAGGGTGATGATCGCAATGCTGGGCTAAGTGATCGTTTTCAGCACCTTTTGGCTTTGTTACCTGCAGGTGTTGTGATGATTGATGGCTCGGGTGTTGTCGCGGAAGCTAATCCTGCAGCAGAAAACTTTCTTGGTAAGCCTCTACAGGGCCAGCCTTGGTTTGAAATTATTAATCGTAGCTTTGCTCCGAAAAGTGATGATGGGCATGAAGTTTCTCTGAAAGATGGGCGCCGTGTAAGTCTGATGACACGTGCGATGGATGTTGAGCCCGGGCAGCTGGTTCTGTTGACTGATCAGACTGAAACCCGGTTGCTACAGGGGCGCTTATCGCATTATCAGCGTTTGTCTGAGATGGGCAGAATGATGGCCTCACTAGCACATCAGATCAGAACCCCTTTATCGGCTGCTCTGTTATATGTTGATCATCTTACCCGTCCCGATCTGCAGCAGGAGCAGCGTCAGAAATTTGCTGGTAAGGCAAAATCGCGCCTGACTAATCTAGAGCAACAAGTCAGGGATATGCTTATCTTTGCCCGTGGTGAGATGCGACTAGATGATAGTGTTACCACTACTGCTTTAATGGCTGAGTTGGAAGATATGCTTGATCTGCCACTGGTCAACTTTGATGCGGACTGTGATTGCCTTAATGAAGTGCCGGGTTATACCTTGCAGTGTAATAAAGAAGCCCTGCTTGGGGTTTGTATGAATCTGGTTGAAAACGCTTTACAGGCTTGTGGGAAAGGATCAGAGCTGCAGATCCGTTTTTCTGATGCAGAGCAGTTTGTGCGCATTGATATCATCGACCAGGGGCCGGGTATGGACAGTGAGGCGGTTAAAAAAGCAATGGAGCCTTTTTATACAACCAAGTCTCATGGTACAGGTTTAGGGCTTGCTGTAGCCCAGGTTGTTGCTCACGCTCATCATGGCCGTTTTGAGCTGCAATCAGAAGATGGTAAAGGGACGGTAGCAAGCATTTTGCTGCCTTGCGTAAAACCAGGAAATTAAAGTTGTCACTTGAGTAGATATATATGAGCAACAAGATACTGATTGTTGAAGATGATAATGAGCTGAGAGAGGCTCTGTGCGATACGCTTGAGTTGGCCGGTTTTAACTTCCTGGAAGCAGAGGATGCAGAAAAAGCGCTTGAACTGTTGACCGAGCATCAGGTTGATATGGTTGTCACCGATGTGAATATGCCGGGTATGGATGGTCACCAGCTATTGGAAAAAATTCGTAGCCAGTATCCCGGTTTGCCAGTGATGCTGATCACTGCTTTCGGTCAGGTTAGTAAGGCGGTTGAGGCGATCAAAGCCGGGGCTGTGGATTATTTGATGAAGCCTTTTGATTCGGCGGCATTGATCTCCGCAGTACGTCGCTTTGCGGTGGGTGAAACAACAGCACAAGAAATTGAACAGCCGATCGCTGAAGAGCCCAGTAGTAAGCAGTTGCTCCAGCTGGCGCGTCGCGTAGCTGCTTCAGATTCTACAGTACTTATCTCGGGTGAGTCTGGCACCGGTAAAGAGGTATTGGCGCAGTACGTGCACAATCACTCCGCCAGAGCTGATAAGCCCTTTATTGCGATCAACTGTGCAGCTATTCCTGAGAATATGTTGGAAGCCACTCTTTTTGGTCACGAAAAAGGTGCTTTTACGGGGGCGTACAATAACTCCCCGGGTAAATTTGAGCAGGCTAATGGTGGAACTATTCTGCTGGATGAGATCTCGGAGATGGATCTGGGTTTGCAGGCGAAGTTATTGCGCGTATTGCAGGAGCAAGAGGTTGAGCGTATTGGTGGACGCAAAGTGATTCCGCTGGATGTTCGAGTGCTTGCGACCACTAACCGCCAGTTAGAGTCCTATGTAAAAGAAGGGAAGTTTAGAGAGGATCTGTATTATCGACTAAATGTTTTTCCATTGCAGTGGAAACCGCTGCGGGAACGTCCTGCTGATGTGGTACCGCTGGCTGAAAGGCTGTTTCGTAAATACTGCCAGAAGATGCACCGTGCACCAGTCGCACTTACCGATGATGTCAAAGCAGCCTTAGCAGGTTATGCGTGGCCAGGTAATGTTCGAGAACTGGACAATGTGGTGCAGCGGGCCTTGATTCTTCAAGGTGGTACAGAGATCCGAGCTGTTGATCTGATGTTGAATCCTTCAGATATCTCGCATACAGAAATAGAAAGCCCGGTTGAAGCCGAGGATGATGAAGATCTGGCAGGGCAGTTGGGTGAAGGGATGCGTCAGCATGAATTTCAGCTGATTATCGATGCGCTCAAATCAACCCATGGGAGCCGTAAAGAAGCTTCTGAAAAATTGGGCATCAGTCCACGTACCTTGCGTTATAAGTTGGCTAAGATGCGAGAAATGGGGCTGGATCTAGATAAGCTTTTAGGCCGATAGCTCTCTTTGCCAATGGCAGGGTGTAGTATTTTCTATAGTGTAAAAGTCACATCGAGTTGTGAGTTTGGGTGCCCAGAACGCTTAGTTTCAGAGTTTGTGGGCGCTTGTAAGCTATTTTTGCGTTGTGTGGCTGTTTCTTTGCTGCCTTCTTCATTTGTTGCTGTGAGTCCTTGAAAAATAAACAAAAGTTTTCTCAGGCGCTGGTTTTTTTTGGCAGGATGAATGGTCTGGTGAGACTAAGGTCTTAGTCCGGATATACCAATGTCTAATTCAGAGAATTGACCCCCCTTCTGTATAAATCTAAGTCCAAATGGAACCACGTGAATGCTGATAATAAGAATTTAGTAAAAAGCAGCGTGGCAATCCGAGAAATAAAACAATCAAGCTAAGGGCATCACGATGAGTGAAAAGGTATATCCAGTAAGTCCGGAAGTTGCGGCAAACGCGCACATCGATAACGAAAAATATCAGGCGATGTATGAGCAGTCGGTTAACGATCCGGATACATTCTGGGGTGAGGCAGGTAAGCGCCTAGATTGGTTCAAACCATACACTAAAGTTAAAAACACTTCTTTTGACCCGCACAATGTTGATATCCGTTGGTATGAAGACGGTACTCTGAACGTTTCTCACAACTGTCTGGACCGTCATCTGGAAACGCGTGGCGACCAGGTAGCAATCATCTGGGAAGGTGACGACCCAAGCGAATCTGAAAATATTACTTACCGTGATCTGCACGAGCGCGTATGTAAGTTTGCAAATGCACTGAAAGCACAGGGCGTTGAGAAGGGTGATGTAGTTACTTTGTACCTTCCGATGATTCCAGAAGCGGCAGTTGCAATGCTGGCTTGTACACGTATCGGTGCTGTTCACTCAATCGTATTCGGTGGTTTCTCTCCAGAAGCTCTGGCAGCTCGTATCGAAGGTGCGAACTCTAAAGTAGTTGTAACATCTAACTACTCTCTGCGTGCTGGTAAGTCCGTTCCTCTGAAAGCGAACGTAGACAAAGCGCTTGAGCACGGTGAAGTTAAAGACATCGTAGACAGCGTAATTGTTGTTAAGCGTGTTGAAGAAGATGTTGCTTGGAATGACAGCGTAGATGTTTGGTACGAAGAGCTGGTTGCTGCTGCATCTGCAGACTGCCCGGCTGAAGAGCTGAATGCAGAAGATCCAATGTTTATCCTGTACACATCTGGTTCTACTGGTGCCCCAAAAGGTCTGAAGCACACTACGGGTGGTTACCTGGTATACGCTTCTATGACTCACGAGTACGCTTTTGACTACAAAGAAGGCGACATCTACTGGTGTACTGCTGACGTAGGTTGGGTAACAGGCCACAGCTACATCGTATACGGACCACTAGCGAACGGTGCAACTTCTCTGATGTTTGAAGGTGTTCCAAGCTACCCAGATAACAGCCGTTTCGGCCGCGTTATCGAAAAACATAAAGTTAACCAGTTCTACACTGCTCCAACGGCTATCCGTGCACTGATGCAGCAGGGCGAAGATGTACTGGGTGACTCTGATCTATCTACATTGCGTATTCTTGGATCAGTTGGTGAGCCTATCAACCCAGAAGCATGGGATTGGTACCACCGTATTATCGGCCAGGGTCGCTGCCCAATCGTTGATACTTGGTGGCAGACAGAGACTGGCGGCATGATGATTCTGCCTCTGCCGGGTGCATGTGACGCTAAGCCAGGTGCGGCTTCTCGTCCATTCTTCGGTGTTCAGCCAGCGCTGCTTGATGCAGATGGTAAAACTCTGGAAGGCGCAACTGACGGTAACCTGGTAATCACTGATTCTTGGCCTTCACAGGCGCGTTCAATCTGGGGTGACCACGAGCGCTTTACTCAGACTTACTTCAGCACATACAAGGGTGTTTACACTACTGGTGATGGTGCTCGTCGTGATGAAGACGGTTATTACTGGATCACAGGTCGTGTAGATGACGTAATCAACGTATCTGGCCACCGTATGGGTACTGCGGAAGTTGAGTCTGCTCTAGTAGCTCACGAAGC
Organism: Neptuniibacter sp.; assembly: GCF_024231755.1. GTDB lineage: Bacteria > Pseudomonadota > Gammaproteobacteria > Pseudomonadales > Balneatricaceae > Neptuniibacter. The sequence continues at coordinate 10,826 of NZ_JAAEQH010000106.1, read as the reverse complement.
AGTAGCTGAAGCTGCTGTAGTAGGTTACCCGCACGAAGTTAAGGGTCAGGGTATCTACGTTTACGTAACTCTGCAGGCTGGTTACGAGCAGTCTGACGAGCTTCTGAAAGAGCTGCGCTTGCACGTACGTTCTGAGATCGGTCCAATTGCATCACCTGACTTGATTCAGTTCGCGCCAGGCATGCCTAAGACTCGTTCTGGTAAGATCATGCGTCGTATCCTGCGTAAGATTGCTGAAGACGATTTCAGTGCTCTGGGTGATACTTCTACCCTGGCAGATCCATCAGTAGTTGATGATCTGATCGAAAACCGTATGAACCGTAACGACTAATTTATAATTAATTAGTTATAAAAACTCCCGTAGGGCTGGGAAATTCCTAGCCTTACGGGAGTTTTTTGTTTTAAAGTAGTATGTTCTTGTTATAGGGATAACGTTCCTTGACGGTCAGCGTTCGTTTAAGGGTTTCTGAAGGGGGAGTTGAACGCATGCAGCTAGCGCAAAAAATTATTATCGCAGATGATCATCCGTTGTTTCGTGCTGCTTTAAAGCAGGCAGTGTCTCAGGCTATGCCGGGAGTAGAAACAATTGAGTCTGATTCGCTTCAGGCTGTTCAGGATGCGGTAGATCAGCATTCAGACGCCGACCTGGTTTTGCTGGATATCCATATGCCGGGTACTAATGGCTTTTCTGGTCTGGTGTTCCTGCGTGGTCAGAACCCTGGTATCCCTGTTGTCGTTGTTTCTGGTAGTGAAGAGCCACACGTAATGAAGCGTGCCATTGACTATGGCGCATCAGGTTTTATTCCGAAGTCAGCACCGCTGGAAACCATTGGTGAAGCTATTGTTGCTGTACTAGAGGGTGAAGAGTGGTTGCCACAGGAAGTTGCCGATAATCTGGGCGATGTTAGTGAAGATGATCAGAAATTCGCTGCTGCCCTGGCTGCGCTGACACCACAGCAGTTCCGTGTACTGACTATGCTGACGGAAGGCTTGTTAAACAAGCAGATCGCATATGAGTTAAACGTATCTGAAGCGACTATCAAAGCTCACGTAACGGCTATTCTGCGTAAGTTGGGCGTACATAGTCGAACTCAGGCAGTTATTGCTGCTCAGCGCTTGGGTGTTGAGCCGCCGAAAACTGATCTGGAATAATTGGTTCGAAATAAAGAAAAAGGCGCATTCAGCGCCTTTTTTGTTGGAGCGATGTCCGCATCGCGATTAAATCCGACAAATAATATCGGCGTGAGGATGCGCCTCCAACGAGATACTTTGAAATGGTGTCGCTCACGGGGTGAGCACCTACATTTCTGCCTCATTGGCTCTAGCTGTGGCAATGGTCTTGTTGATCATTGCTCGAAGTGCTGCCGGGCGAATTGGTTTGGTCAGAAGTTGTGCGCCAAATTCACTTATCTCAGCTTTGACCTCATCCGTGCGATCAGCAGTGATAACAATGGATGGAACTTCTTTCTGCAGCAGAGGTTTCAGGTCCTCAAGTGCCATAATGCCTGTAAGCGTCTCAGACAGGTGGTAGTCGGCGAGAATGATCTCTGGCTGATAGCCTTCAGATTCAACCAGAGAAACCGCTTCCTTGGCTGACAGGGCGGTTCTGGCGTCGCAACCCCAGCCATTCAGCAGTGCAGACATCCCTTCCAGTATTTTCGGTTCGTTATCGATAACCAAGGCGCGAATGCCATTTAGGCCCTTACTGCGGATCCAGCCGCGCTTCTCTGGTTTAGGTTTGACGGCTTTAGCTTCATCTCCTAAAGGTATCTCAACGCTGAAAACTGTGCCTTTAGTTGGCCATGAGCGAACATTGAGCTTGTGATTGAGCATTCTGGCAATTCGCTCTGTGATTGCTAGACCCAGACCAAGTCCCTGAACCTGTGAGTGTTTAGGGTTGTCTATGCGGCGGAACTCCTCGAATACTTCTTTTATCTTATCTTCTGCAATACCAACGCCTGTATCCCAAACCTCTATTCGAAGCATGTTTTTTCTGCGGCGGCAGCCCAGTAGAATTTTGCCTTCCTGCGTATAGCGGATGGCGTTTGAAAGGAAGTTCTGGATGATTCGTCTCAGCAGTTGTTGATCCGAGCGTACTACCTTCTTGCATGGAACAAAGTGGAATTTGAGCTGTTTTTTATCTGCGACAGCTGTGAATTCAGTGTTTAATGCAGTGAACATGTCATCGAGACAGAAATCTGTAATTGACGGTTCCAGGGCGCCGGCATCCAGTTTGGAAATATCCAGGATGGCAGTGATCAGTTCTTCTGCTGCGGTTAGAGAACCGTTGAGATTGTCAACTAACTGGCTGGTCTCTTCGCTATGGCTTTGCTGGGCTAATGCAGATGTAAACAGGCGGGCAGCGTTAAGCGGTTGGAGCAGGTCATGACTCGCAGATGCAAGGAATCGAGTTTTGCCAAGGTTGGCGTCATCGGCATCTGATTTGGCCTGACGTAGTTCGTCTTCCATCAGGGAGCGAATGGTGTTCTCTTTACGAAGTTCTTTGTTAACTACTGATAATGCGTGCGTACGCTCTCGAACTCGTTGTTCAAGGGTTTCGTTGGTCTCTTTGAGTGCTATTTCTGCCTTACGGCGTTCCGTGATGTCCTGGTAAAGCGAGAAGTAACCGAGGATATCCCCATATTCACCAATATGTGGGATGTACTGGACTTCCGCATAGCGAGTGTCGCCGTCTATGCTTGGTAGTGTGGTTTCAAATTGTTGGCGTTTGCCTTCCAATACCGCAGAGATGTACGGGCGGCGCAGTTCGTAACCTTCAGGGGTCATGATCTTATAGCAGGGTTGCCCGCTTATCGAACTACGGTCCAGATTAAATGTTTCTGCATAGGCTTTGTTCACAAACAGATAACGCCGTTCCGGATCCAGATAGGCGATAAGAACAGGAACGTTATCGGTGTATATACGGATGTTCTGCTCGCTTTCTCTAAGCGCCTCTTCCACGTGTTTGTGGTTGGTAATGTCCATGTAGGTATTGACGTAACCGCCATTTGGCATGGGGTTTCCGCGAACCTCTAGTACGGTTCCATCCGGGCGGAAGCGTTCGTAGCTGTGGCGCTTACCAGACCTTAATACCTTTAAGCGCTTTCGTACCTGTTGGTCGTTGTTGCCAGGGCCATATTCACCTTTCATGGCGTTATAGCGGAATACCTCTTCTATAGGTCTGCCAACGCAGATCAGGCCTTCGGGATAATCAAACATTTCCACATAGACGCGGTTCCAGGCGACTAGGCGCATCTGTTGATCGACTACGCTGATGCCCATGCTTATGTTTTCGATGGTGGATTGCAGTAGCGAACGGTTAAATCGCAAGGCTTGGGAGGCTTCATCAACGATGGTTACAACATCACCAATATGCATATCCTTACCGCGTAGGGTAGAGGCAAGAACGATGCGTGCTGAGGAAGCACCGATAACACCGGCTAAGAGTCGTTCGGTAAATTGGATCAGTTCGGGTGTTGCTTTATCACCGGAAAGAGGTGGTTCCTCGCCTCGTTGTAGAGCAAAGCCGGTGAAGGAGTGTTGAGTGCGACTGATGCCAAGGAAGCGTTCGGTTAGCATCTGTAGGTCGCCAACGGTGACTTGCCCGTACTGGCGTGAGCTTTCTGTCAGATCTTTGTTGTAAACATCAACAAATGCACTCGCCTGTATGCGATCGACTAGGCGTAGATTTGTGTAGCGTGAGATCACAATGTAGAGGAACAGGTTGGCGCTTAAGCTCCAGATGACGCCATGGGTTAGAGGGTCTAGGCCAGTAATGCCTAATAATGCCGTAGGTTTCAGCCAGTCTATGCCGAAAATGCCTGTATTCAGATACTCAGGGCCTAATAGTCCTGCTTCACTAAATGATGGCAGGACAAGTGTATACAGCCAAAGTATAAAGCCGCCAATAAGCCCGGCAAGTACGCCATGGCGAGAGCCTGCTTTCCAGTATATGCCGCCAATAATTGCTGGCAGGAATTGGGCCGCAGCAACAAAAGCGAGAAGGCCAAATGATGCTAGTGGAGATTGCTCTCCAAGAATACGGTAGTAGAAGTACGCAAGGATCATCAGGCACATGATGGTGATGCGGCGTACACGTAGTAGCAGGGCGCCTACATCATTATTACTGGATAGCTTCAGCCATGAGATTCGGAAAAGCAGTGGCATGATGATGTCGTTACAAACCATGGTGGCCAAAGTGATGCTGGCAACGATTACCATGCTGGTTGATGCTGATAGGCCGCCAATAAAGGCAAAAGTGGCCAGGTCTTTATGGTCTGCGGCTAGTGGCAGCATCAATACAAAGGTATCGGCATCTACTTCAGTGTTTCCGAAATAAAGCATGCCTGCCGTGGAGATCGGTAGGACAAACACTGCCAGTAATAAAAGGTAAGCAGGGAAGAGCCAGCGAGCAAGCTTGAGGTGTGCAGGGTTGGTGTTTTCAACAATGGTGACGTGAAATTGACGCGGCAGACAGATGATGGCTGCACATGCCAGCAGGATTTCTGTCAAAAAACTGTCTTCAAGAAAAGAGCTGTAGTTGCTGTTGCTATTCAACTGGATAGCAACGTTGTAGGCCAAATCATCGAGTCCGTCGAAAACCTCAACGGTCACAAATATTCCTACGGCTATAAATGCGGTGAGCTTAACGATTGACTCAAAGGCGACCGCGAGTACGAGGCCTTCATGATGCTCTGTAGCGTCGATGTGACGTGTACCAAACAATATGGCAAAGATAGCCATGACGATAGCGACAAAAAGAGCGGTATCACTACCCTTACTCAAAACGTCTTCGGTTCCAGGTGTTAGGGCGTTATAACTTATGGCAACCGCTTTAAGCTGCATCGCAATATAAGGCATTGTTCCGGTTACGGCGATGATGGTAATCAGGACTGCTAGTGCCTGGCTTTTGCCGTAACGGGATGAAATAAAATCGGAAATTGTTGTGATGTTCTGCTGCTTACTAATCAGAATCATCTTTTCTATCAGACGCCAGCCAAAAATAAAGACTATTGCTGGACCTAGATAGGTTGCGAGAAATTCCCAGCCGCTGGTAGTGGCTCGCCCTACTGCGCCGTAAAAGGTCCAGGAGGAGCAGTAAACAGCCAGGGATAGCGAGTAGATAATCGGGCGGCTGATAATCTTTGAGCTTCTCTGTGCAGTCTTATCGCCGTAGTAAGCGATCGCAAAAAGAAGGCCTAAATAGCAGAGGGAGATTAGAATTATTGACCAGCCTGACAGCATATCTCTTGTCCGAAAATAATTATTTCAATGCTTAAACAGTTTTATCAGCTTAGTGTACTTGTTTTGCGTTAGAACCCAACCATATCTCGGTAGTTTAGGAAAAATGACATATACGGGAATACGGCTAAGACCTTTGTATAGCTTGTTGTAGTTATTAGCTTTTTTTATTTTAAAAAGTATTCAGCACAAGTGGCTGAACGGGGGATATAGGTAGTCTAAGACCTTAGTGGCTGAGTCGACTAAAGTTGAGCTTTGTTTGGCTTTGCTGTCTGTTAGTCTCTACCTGTCTTAAATTTTCACCAATTTTAAATAACAAAAATAAGGATGGTGTTATGTCAATCAGTAATGAGCAGGCGCAAGCCTACTGGCGCGAAAACTTGCGCATCATTATGACTCACCTCGCAATCTGGTTCGTAGTTTCCTACGGCTGCGCGATCCTGTTTGTTGACCAGCTTAATGAGATTCCGTTCTTCGGTTTCCCACTAGGTTTCTGGTTCGGCCAGCAGGGGTCAATCTTCGCTTTCGTCATCTTGATCTGGACTTACGTGTTCAGTATGAACAAGCTTGACGAGAAGTATGACGTTCACGAATAAAAATAATAAGTTCAATTAGGACGGCATTGCTATGAGTCTCGACGTTTTAACATTTCTCTTTGTAGGTGGCTCCTTTGCGCTTTATATCGGTATCGCGATATGGGCACGTGCAGGATCTACTAAAGAATTCTACGTTGCGGGCGGTGGTGTACCACCGGTTGCTAACGGTATGGCGACTGCAGCTGACTGGATGTCAGCAGCTTCGTTTATCTCTCTGGCTGGTCTGGTTTCCTTCGTAGGTCGTGATGGTGCGGCTTATCTGATGGGCTGGACTGGTGGTTACGTACTGCTGGCACTTACGCTGGCTCCTTACCTGCGTAAGTTTGGTAAGTTCACAGTACCTGACTTCATCGGTGATCGTTACTACTCTTCTACTGCACGTACAATCGCAGTAGTTTGTACTATCGTGATCTCTTTCACCTACGTAGCTGGTCAGATGCGTGGTGTTGGTATCGTATTCTCTCGTTACCTGCACGTTGACATCAACACTGGTGTAGTTATCGGTATGGCGATCGTATTCTTCTACGCTGTACTGGGTGGTATGAAAGGTATTACTTATACTCAGGTAGCTCAGTACGTTGTACTGATCCTAGCATTCACTGTTCCAGCGTTCTTCCTGTCTGCACAGATCACTGGCCACTTCCTGCCTCAGATCGGTCTGGGTGCAACTCTGGATAGCGGCATGTCTGTACTGGCTACTCTGGACCAGCTGTCTGTTGATCTGGGCTTCCATCAGTATACTGACGGTAAGAAATCAACTATTGATATCTTCTTCCTGACTGTAGCTCTGATGTGTGGTACTGCGGGTCTGCCTCACGTAATCGTACGTTTCTTCACAGTACCTCGCGTAAAAGACGCTCGTCTTTCTGCGGGTTACGCGCTGATCTTCATCGCGCTGCTGTACACTGCGGTTCCTGGTGTTGCTGGTTTCGGTCGTGTAAACCTGATCCAGACAATCAATGGTGCTGACGGTACTGGTACTGCATACACTGAAATGCCTGATTGGTTCAAAAACTGGGAGAACACTGGTCTTCTAGGTTGGACTGACCGTAACGGTGACGGCAAAGTACAGTATGCTGCTGGTGCTGCGTTCGACGCTAAGAAAGGTAAGCCTGCGTTCATCGATGAGCGTGGTGAGTACGGTCAGCGTCTGGCTAGCAACGCGAAAGCGGGTGCTGAGTTCGATGCAGCTAAACAGCCTTTCGCAAACGAAGTATACGTAGACCGTGACATCATGGTACTGGCTAACCCAGATATCGCTCAGCTTCCAAACTGGGTAATCGCTCTGGTAGCGGCTGGTGCGGTTGCTGCGGCACTGTCTACAGCTGCGGGTCTGCTGCTGGTAATCTCTACAGCGATCTCGCATGACTTGATGAAGAAGACTATCAACCCAGATATCTCTGATAAGCAGGAGCTGATGTATGCACGTCTGGCTGCTATCGTTGCTATCTGTATTGCGGGTTACTTCGGTATCAACCCTCCAGGCTTCGTGGCCCAGGTAGTAGCCCTGGCATTCGGTCTGGCGTGTGCGTCCGTATTCCCAGCAATCATCATGGGTATCTTCTGGAAGCGTCACACTTCTCAGGGTGCGATCGCAGGTATGCTGGTAGGTCTGGTATCTACTATGTGCTACATGTACTACTTCGCATTTGGCGGCGGTTCACCTTCCGAGTACATCATGGGTATCTCTCCAGGTGGCTTCGGTACTGTAGGTGCGATCCTTCACATCATCGTTGGCTTCGTAGTATCCAACATGACTGAAGAACCACCGCAGGAAATCCAGGATATCGTAGAAGATCTGCGTATCCCACGTGGTGCTGGTGCTGCTCACGATCACTAAGATCGACTAGTTAAATCTATAAAAGGGCGCCCAGCGGTTGTTGGTGCGCCCTTTCTTTTTCCTACAAAGGGGATGTTGGAAATGCCTGATTCTTTCAAAATGACAAACCTGCCATTCAGCTTGCTGGATGAAAAAGAGCAACAGTTGCTGCGCTCAAGTCTTGATATTGCTTATTACCAGAAAGGTGAGTACATCATGACGGCGGGAGAAGAGCCGGAGGGTGTGTTTGTTATTTTTAAAGGAAAGGTTGGTGAGAGTGAAGTGCAGGAGGAGGGAAGTGATACTCCTGAGCATGTTTTTGTTCACTATACCAATGAGGATTATTTTGGTGGTTGGTCGGCCATCCGTGGTAAGGCAATACATAACTTTATCGCGGAAGAGGAGACTATTTGCCACATTCTGCCTACTAAAACACTATTGGACCTAATGTCGACCAATAGTCTTTTTGCTGATTATTTCCAGCAAAATCTTTCCGCAAAAACAGAGATAGTACAGCAGCATGGTAAAGACCAGGATATGGCCGAATTTATGCTGGCAAAAGTGTCCGATGGGTTGGTGCGTGAGCCTTTGGTTATTCAGGAAGGGACCTCCATTAGTGATGCTACTCTGAAAATGCGCCAAGCTAAAGCTGACTGTATTTTGGTTAAGCGTGGTAATAGATATGGCATGGTAACAGGAACAGACTTACTTGATGCTGTTATTGTAAATCAGTTGCCTATGGAGACTGATTTGGCAGAGATTGCCAGTTATCGTTTGATCACAGTTAGGCCTGATGATTATCTGTTTAATGCTCTGATTATTATGACGCAACAGCATATAGAGCGTGTTGTTGTTATGAAAGATGGAGAGATGAGCGGCATAGTCGAGCTTACAGATGTATTGAGTTATTTCTCCAGTCATTCGCATGTAATTGGTTTGCGTATTGAGCGTGCCCAGACGGTTGAGGATTTAAAAGAGGCTGAACAGGGTTTGGATGATCTGATTAAGGCTTTGGTTTCTCAGGGGGTTAAAACACGCTTTGTTATGGATCTCTTGGCGGCAATGAATGGTCGCATTATCGCTAAGCTGTTTAATATTATGATCCCAAGTGATATGCAGCCTCACGTTTGTTTGCTTGTGATGGGCTCCGAAGGTCGTGGCGAGCAGATTATGAAGACTGACCAGGATAATGCGATTATCCACCGCGATGGTTTGGTTTGGCCAGAAATGCAGGATGTCCTGAATAAGTTTAGTCAGACTTTAATCGAATTTGGCTTCCCGCCTTGTCCGGGTAATATCATGGTATCCAACCCTGATTGGGTGCGTTCTCTCGGTGGTTGGACTCAAATGCTGGGTGAATGGGCGGATCGATGTGATGGTGATTCGCAAATGAATTTGGCAATAGCTGTAGATGCAAAGCCTGTAGCGGGCAATCCGGCGATTTTTAAGGCGAGCCGTAACTGGTTTATGCGTCATCTGCGTAACAATGATGTTTTCTTCTCGCATTTCGCTAAGGCTTCCATTGAGTTTGATACTCCGCTGACTTTCTTTGGGAATCTAAAGGATAAAGGTGAGCTGGATATCAAAAAGGGCGGTATTTTCCCTATTGTTCATGGAATTAGGACAATTGCGCTTGAGCATAGGATTAAGCAGACCAATACATTTGAGCGGATAGAGGCATTAGTTGAGGCCGGGCAGCTTAAAGATAAGCACGGTAAGGAAATAGCTGAGGCGTTGAGTCTATTTATTAGTCTGCGTTTGAGGCAACAGGTTAAGCGAATTGAGTGCAGTGAGACGGGGCATGATCAGACCCCTAATGTCATCGAGCTGCAGTCACTGGACAAGTTGGAGCGAGATCTCCTGCGTGATGCTTTGCATATTGTAAAAGGCTTTAAGAAGCATCTTGAGATGAGATATCACCTCGGAGGATGATGAATGATCATACCTAGAGCGGTCAGAAGAATAAAAGAAAAATACGACCATAAGTCTGGGCCGTATGCTCACCTGTTCGAGGCTTATGATGGAGATGAGGTGGTTTCGCTGGATTGTGAAACAACAAGTCTGGATGTTAAGCAGGGTGAGATAGTTTCAATTGGTGGTGTGCGTATTAAAGGTCAGAAGGTTCTGGCCAGTGAGCGCTTGGATATTAAACTAAAGCCACCTAAGTCACTCACTGGTGACTCAATTAAAATCCATAAAATCCGTGAAAGTGATCTCGCTGAAGGTATAGAGCTTGATGATGCGCTGGAGCAGGTGTTGGAGTTTGTTGGTAATCGTCCAATACTGGGTTATTACGTGAACTATGATATCCGTATGTTGGATAAGTATATCCGTCCCAAGTTCGGTTTTGGTTTGCCGAATAAGGCGATAGAGCTTTCTCATGTTTACCATGACATTATTAAATGGAAGTCGGTTGGGGGTAATGTTGATCTGCGCTTCGATACAATTTCTAAGCAGCTTGATATTCCTATGTTAGAGCGGCATACCGCTGTTGGAGATGCTTTAACGGTTGCTCTGATGTATGTGCGCTTGAAATATGGCGATCCGCCAGAGGCGCATTATTAAGTCATAACTTTGTCAGAATAATAACGGGCCTTTGGCCCGTTTTTTGCTTTTTTAATACATATAAATCTTTGTAATCGTGTTTTTAGACAAAAAAATGTCGAAATCGGGTGTTTGCGTTATTGAAGCTGTAAGCTACCCGGTTATAATGTCAATAAAATGCCGTTTGGTTGAGTGTTATGGAAAGAGCAGATATTAATAGCGTACTTATGCAGATGAGAACAATTAAGTCTCAGGTGCAGGGTGCAGCTAATGGTATATCGCCGGTAGCGCCTTCTATGGATATGGACGGTGTAAAGTCGGTAGATCGTACCGGTTTTGGTGATATTCTTAAGAATGCGGTTGATAGCGTTAGTGAAGTTCAGGGTGATGCCAAAAAACTGGCGGTTGCCTATGAGCAAGGTGATCCAACGATCGATCTGCCGCAGGTTATGATAGCGGCAGAAAAAGCGTCGGTATCATTTCAGGCAATGACTCAGGTAAGAAACCGCCTGGTTACTGCTTATGAAGATATTATGAAGATGCCAATCTAATATTATTAGAACAATAAGTAAGGTGAGTGGCTGTGGCTGACACAGAAGCGTTAAGTGGAAGTCCAATGCTGGGCT
>NZ_JAAEQH010000105.1 GCF_024231755.1 Neptuniibacter sp. | reverse complement strand
TGATGTGACCTCTTGTATATTTGGTGTTTAAAAAAGAATAATAGGGATCAATTTGATCCCTTTTTTATTGGTTGTTTATGACAAATACAAAACCAGGTTTCTGGAGATCTAATCTCTCTGAAGAGCAGGCGATTAGTGCTTCAAAGGATTTTAGTCAACTTGAGTACTCTGCTAATGGAGGATTATATTGGGTTGAACAGCGACCGGATCAGCAGGGGCGTAGTGTTCTGTGTCGTTTTGCTGAAGGTGAGCTTTATGAGTTGATAGACAGTCATTATAGTGTTCAGAGCAAAGTTCATGAGTATGGTGGGCGAAGCTGGGCTCTCCTTGGTGAAAAACTGGTTTTTGTAAATGGATCTGACCAGCAGTTATATATTCAATCAGCTACAGTTCAAGAAGTGCCCATTCAATTAACAGATATTGATAGTGCCCGGTTTATTGAGCCTGTCTGGGATAAGAAACGAGATCGGTTGATAGCTGTTCAGGAGGTACATACAGAGCAAGGAGTTATTAACCGGCTTGTGGCTGTGAATCTGGATTCTGGTTCAATAGATATCCTGCACCAGAAATATGATTTCTATGCCTATCCGGCTATTTCAGACGCAGGAGACGGTTTGGCTTTTATTGGCTGGAACCACCCCGAACAGCCATGGACCAGTACTCTCCTTAATCTGGCGCGTTTAGATGAGCGCGGGGCTATAGTTGTTTGTGACATTGCCGCTGGCGGTGATGGTGATGAAGCGTTATCTCAGCCTTGTTTTATAGCGGATGATCTATTGTGGTTTATCTCTGATAGATCAGGGTACTGGAATATATATAAGTGCTCTCTAGCGGGCAGTGTTATAGAGCATCTTGATGTGGATGCTGATGTTATGCCTGCGCCCTGGCAATCCGGCTTGAATAGTTACGTTGTAATTGATGGTGAATGTGTTTGGGTGGAGCAACGGCATTCCGGAGCACGATTGCGCTGGGGTGAGCATGATATAACTCCGCAAGGATTCACCTATTTCAGATCTTTGGCGGCATCTAAAAGCAGGGTTTATTGCGTTGCTGCGGGTCCATCTAAACTGCCGCAAATTCTTTCTATTTCCAAAGATGGAAAGGAAATAAGCGAGATAATTAAAATCACATCTCCATTGGCCGGCGCTGAAATTTCAAAACCAGTAGCAATGACATTTGGTCAAGAGGATAAGAGTTATGGTTACTTTTATCCTGCTACCAATTCGGCCTATTTGGAGGAGCAGAAAGCTCCGCTAGTGGTGTTCTTGCATGGGGGGCCTACTGCCTGCACCTACCCAGCCTTTAACCTTAAAATTCAGTACTGGACGCAACGTGGTTTCGCTGTGCTCGATCTTAATTACAAAGGAAGTAGTGGTTACGGTCGTGAGTATCGTATGCAGCTACAGCACCATTGGGGTGAGCTTGAAATTAATGACATCAAACAAAGTGTTGAATCTTTGGTTGAGGCGGATTTAGTGGATCCAGAGGCTCTGTTTATTCGTGGAAACAGTTCGGGTGGCTATAGCGCCCTCAATGCTCTGTGTGATCTGAATATGTTTGCAGGTGGTGCAAGCTTATATGGTGTAACCGATCCGGCTGAGTTGGGAAAGGTGACTCATAAATTTGAATCCTGTTATCTGGATTGGTTAATAGGTGACGTAGAGAGCGATCAGGCGCGTTACGCGCAATATAGTCCAGTGAATAAGGTAGAGCAGATCGATTGCCCTGTGATCTTCTTTCAAGGCGATAATGATAGGGTGGTTGTACCAGAGCAAACCTGCGTCATGATTAAGAAATTAAAAGCTAAAGACCAGATAGTTGAATCAGTGTTTTTCCCTGATGAGGCGCATGGTTTCAGGAAGGCGGAAAACCAGGTTAGGGTTCTAAGGCAAGAATTGGAATTCTATCAGAAGGTGATTGAAGGTTAGGAGCCTATCTGTAGGAGCTAACCCCGTGAGCGATGTGCGGCGCTGAGCTGTTGGTTGGGGTTCGGCCACAGGGTGGCCTCCTACAGGCAAAAAAAAGCCTGCTTTGTAAGCAGGCGAAGTACGACGGTTAGAGCTCTTAGAAAGACACTCAGAATGCCAGAGTGGATGTGAAGAACTGATCCAGTCTTTCAATATGTTAATTATCTGAAAATTAAAGAGTTCTTGCTGCTCTGCAACAGAATGATTTTGTCTAATACTTTAGGAGTGGGGCTTAAAGCTTAGTCCGGATCGGAGGTGTTATCCGATTGGAGAGCTTGTTCTGTTGGTGGGGGGATTTAAGCTGTTTTGTGGCTTGTGGCTTGTGGCTTGTGGCTTGTGGCTTGTGGCTTGTGGCTTGTAGCTTGTGGCTTGTAGAAAAAGAAAGGCCGCTACTCTGATGAAGGGGGGCAGAGTAGCGGCCAATATGTCTTACGACATCTCTAATTCGAGATTAGAAAGTTACTACAGCACCCAGTGCGATAGTGTCAGTTTCTTCGAAGTCAGCACCGTTCAAAGTAACTTCTGTTTTGTTGTACTCGCCAACAAGAATCAGGTTGCTGTTTACTGTGTAGAAAATACCAAGTGCAGTATTTTCGTATTCAGTGTCAGCGCCGCCGCCTAGTAGGCCGTCGTTTTCGCTTTCAGATTCACCGTAAGAAACTACGAAACGAGCCGGGCCGGAAGTGTAAGAGGCCTGAGCCAGGTAGCCTTCAACTTCGTTTTCTTCAGAAACGATCAGAGTGTCCAGGCCTGCTACAGTGCCAACACCTTCAGCATCGTATGCGGATAGCCCCAGTGCTAGTCCACCAGTTTTGAACTTAACGCCACCAGCGAAACCAGAAGAATCGATATCTTCAGTGCTGGAGTCAGAAGACTGAGTCATACCGCTCAGGTTTGCAGAGAAGGAACCGCCAGCAACTTCAGTGCTGAAAGTAAGTTCTGCTTCAAAACGTGGTGCAGATTCTTCAGAAGAAGAGTCTGCCAGCTGCTTGTTAGGGTCCATGATGCCAACTGCAGCCTGGAAACCGTTAGAAGCTGGAGTGCGGTATGTGATCTGTGCTTTAGGGAACGGGTACAGGTAACCAGATGCGATGTTACCGAAAGATACGTTGCCGCCATCGATCAGACCTAGGGTGTCAGAAGACTGACCGTAACCGATCAGAAGTTCGTCGCCCAGGATTACGCTGCGACCGAATAGACCGAAATCTTTACCAATCAGGATCTGACCAAAGTCACCATCAATTGTACCGTAGAACTGACGAACATCGATACCAGACTGTGTGCCTAGAGTGCCGCTAGCGTGACCGCCAGGTGCACCGCCACCACGCTGAACGTCGGAGTCGTTAATTGTTACCCAGAAAGAGGAGCGACCGCCCAGTTTGATGTCATCAATCTGCTTACCGAAGTTGAAGCCGATGTAGTTAGGCAGGAAGCCCATTCTTACACGAGACTGGTCTGAATCACCCAGAGCATCTGAATCAACACTGGAGTTTACGTAGAAAGTGTTGAAGTAACCGTCAACAGAGAATGTAGTGTCATTCTGGTTGTACAGTTCGATAGCTGCGCTAGCCTGTGCGCTAATGCCCATTGCTACTGCTGCAGCAAGCAGCTTAGCCTTATTATTTTTCATGTCGCCCCCGATTTACGGAATTTTGTTTTGTTAAACGATGAGGCGATTATCAGTAACTGTCCTGAATGTCAGTATTCTGCAATGGGTGGTTTGTGTTTGCACCTTAGTGCTGTTGTGCTTTTTCTACTGTTGGGGGTGATCTAAATGCCTAGAGGGATGAGTGCAAAAGTTTTGCTTCTGGGAGTAGTACTGAAGTTGTGATTTTTTACGCAAATGCGTTATGCTGATCTTTCATTATTATATGATATTTATGTTGCACATTCTTTACATGAATTAGGCCAAAACAACTGCCTAGGATAGAATCAGTGGTAGTTGTATAAAAATAATAAACAATACAGCAGTTCTATAAAAACTAGTATTAACTGTTGTTCAGAGTTGTATTGATGAGTAGTGACATTTCAAATCTGAGAAAGTTCGTTTCCCCTGAAATTATTTTTGGTGTGGGAGCGCGTAAGTCTGTCTCTAATTATGCGAAAACCTTTGGCGCGCGTAAGGTGTTGCTTGTTTCTGACCCTGGGGTTGTTGAGGCAGGCTGGCTTCAGGACATATCCGATCTTTTGTCCGAAGATGATATTGAACATGTCATTTTTACAGAGGTATCGCCAAACCCTCGTGCTGAAGAGGTAATGAAAGGGGCGGAGGTTTACCGGGAACACAACTGCAACGTTATTATTGCAGTCGGAGGCGGTAGCCCAATGGATTGCGCTAAGGGCATTGGGATTGTCAGTGCGAATGGCAAGCATATTCTGGATTACGAAGGCATAGATACTATTGATATGCCTATTCCTCCTCTGGTGTTCATCCCGACCACTGCAGGCACTTCCGCCGACGTTTCCCAGTTTGCGATTATTTCTGATCCTGTTGAAAAGGTAAAAATATCGATTGTCAGTAAGGCTGTGGTGCCAGATGTCGCTTTGATCGATCCTGAAACTACAATGACCATGGATCCCTTTCTCAGTGCTTGCACTGGCGTTGATGCTTTAGTGCATGCGATTGAAGCTTTTGTCTCCACTGGTTCAGGCCCGCTGACAGATATGCATGCGTTGGATGCGATGCGGCTGATTAACGATAATATTGTTGCTCTTGTTAAAAACCCTGCAGATATCGAGTTGCGTGAGCAGATAATGCTTGGATCGATGAAAGCAGGTTTGGCATTTTCGAATGCTATTCTTGGTGCGGTACATGCTATGTCGCATAGCCTAGGTGGCTATCTGGATCTGCCTCATGGTCTATGTAATGCAATGCTCTTGGAGCATGTTATTGATTACAACTTTAAGGAAGCAGAAGATCGCTTTAAGGTTGTTGCCGATACTTTGAATATCGATAGTCGTGGGCTTTCTACTATTCAGCTTCAGAAACGGTTAATGGATCAGGTGATAAACCTGAAAACGGAAGTTGGGTTGAGTCAAAAGCTTGCCGAAAGTGGCGTCCATATTACAGATATTCCTATGCTTTCCCACCATGCGCTGCTTGATCCATGTATACTCACCAACCCACGGAAATCGAACAAGCGTGACGTAGAAGCGGTCTATGAAGAAGCACTCTGATAATCATGAAGATGCAATCACCAGCCTGATTGGATTGGGAAACCATTCAACACGTAAAAGTTATTATCCTGAGCTGGTGAGCAAACTTGATGAGCTTGAAGAGGAAAAGAACCGTTATAAATGGATCTTCGAAAATGCACTTCATGGAATATTTCAGTCTGAGCTGGATGGTCGCATTCTTTCAGCGAACCCAGCTATTGTTGCTATCTGTGGTTACCCTTCACTAGAAAGCTTTACCTCTTCAATAACATCTATTGATCAACAGCTTTTCTGCTGCCCAGATGACTATAAAGAGTTTCAGCGTCAGTTAAGTACTTATGGCAAGGTGTTTGGCTATGAAACTATGTTTCTGCGACGAGACGGAGAGTGCATCAATGTCTCAATGAATGCGCTGCTAAAGGAGATGCCTGATGGTACCCCGGTTGTCGAAGCATTCATTCAGGATATCACCGAACGTAAACGAACCCAGGATAAACTAAAACAGCTCAATGAGGAGCTGGAAGAGAGGGTTGAGGCAAGAACCGCTGAACTTGTCTCACTGAACGATAAGCTCTGGCAGGAGATCTCTGAACGCGAGCAGATTCAGAAAGAACTGAAAGTTGCTAAAGAAGTAGCAGAGCATGCTAACAAAAGTAAAGATAAATACCTTGCTGCGGCTAGTCATGATCTCCTTCAGCCGATGAACGCAGCAAGGCTGCTGATCGCAGCGCTAAGGGAGAGAGAGCTGCAGGAGCAGGATTCCCATCTTGTTGAGCGTGTGCATCTTGCTTTAGAGAATGCGGAAGATCTGTTAACCGATCTTTTGGATATTTCTAAGCTTGATCAGCAGGCAGTTAAGCCAGATATCAATGAGTTTCACTTAAAGCAGCTTCTGATCTCAATGGCTGGCGAGTTCCAGCCTGTGGCAGAGAATAAAGGGCTTATTCTCAAATCTCAGCTTAGTTCTCTTACTGTGAAAAGTGACTCTCGTCTTCTGCTGCGTATTATTCGGAACTTTATCAGTAATGCGATCCGTTATACCGAGCAGGGAAGGGTATTGATCGGTTGTCGTCGTATGGGCGATAAGGTGCGTATTGAAGTCTGGGATACAGGTGCGGGTATCCCTGAGGATAAACTGGGGGATATCTTCAAAGAGTTCCAGCAGTTGGAAAATCATAGCGCTAAAGATCGTCAGGGTGTCGGCCTGGGCTTGGCTATTGTGGAACGTATTGCGAATATGCTGGACCACAAATTGGTGGTTCACTCAGTTGAGGGTAAGGGATCTATGTTTGCTGTTGAAGTGCCAATGGCGCAGTCCCTTAAACAAAGCCGCATTATCCCCTGTGTGGAGCCGCAGCTGCCCGATCTTCTTAACCAGCTTCCCGTGTTGGTTATTGATAACGAGGAAAACATACGTGTGAGTATGCAGGCCTTGTTATCTCAGTGGGGCTGTAATGTTCAGATAGCAGCCTCTGAGAATGAAGCACAGTTTGTATGTGCCGAGGCGCAGTTTGTACCTGAAGTTATTCTAGCTGACTATCACCTTGATAATGACCTGCTGGGTACGGATGCTGTCATGAATTTGAGGGAGTTCTTTGGATTAGATATCCCTGCCGTTGTGCTTACCGCTGATCGTAGTACTGAATGTCGTCAGCTGTTCAGGGAATTAGGTCTGCCGGTACTTAATAAACCTGTTAAACCGGGTAAGCTCAGAGCTCTTCTTACCCATATTCTCCAGTTGTGAACACAGTAATCTTCTTAATCGTTCACTACATGAATCACT
The DNA here is from genome assembly GCF_024231755.1 of Neptuniibacter sp. Lineage (GTDB taxonomy): Bacteria > Pseudomonadota > Gammaproteobacteria > Pseudomonadales > Balneatricaceae > Neptuniibacter. Next base: position 78,376 of record NZ_JAAEQH010000105.1, on the reverse strand, counting down.
ACAGTTGTCTGCGATTGCTATTAACGCTTCCAAGTGAGTAAAAATGGGGTCGTTAGTAGTATTTTTGTGTCAGTCCACTAGTCTTAGAATGATTTGAAATGCTGCCCGGGGAAGTTAAGTGAGCGATACATCTACCTTCAAGACCGCCTTTTCTTTTAGTACCGATTCATATCAGGCTGCTGCTGAGTTGAAGCAGCAGCTTAACCACCCGGATATTAATTTCGTCCTGTTTTTCTGCTCTGCAGAATATGACCTTGATAAGCTCGCTGAAGCTTTGACCGATAATTTTAAAGATCTTCCTATAGCCGGTTGTACAACTGCTGGAGAGATTACGACTCAGGGATATGGCAAAGGTTGTATTACTGCTATCGGTTTTGCGAAAAGTGCCTTTGCTGTTGAGGCCGTTCTTATCGAATGCCTGGATGGCTTTTGCCTGACGGATGCACAGATGGTTGTGGAGCAGTTAATCGGTGGCTGTCGTAGGCATGAAATCGCACCAATCAAGGGAAACACCTTTGCTTTAACTCTACTAGATGGTCTTTCCATTCAGGAAGAGAATGTTCTGGTGACGCTTAACTCAGCTTTGGGCAGTATTCCTAACTTTGGCGGATCAGCCGGAGACGATGTACATCTTTCTAAAACCCACGTTTTCTATAATGGACGCTTCCGTAATGATGCCGCTGTTGTAATGTTGGTTAACACTCATTATGACTTTGAAGTATTCAGCACCCACCATATGCACAGTAAGGGTGAAAAGCTGATCGTAACTGAAGCGGATGCAGAGAACAGAAGTGTTTATGAGCTTAATGCTGAGCCAGCCGCAAAAGAGTATGCGAGGGCGATAGGGCTTACTGTTGAAGATCTCAATCATGAAGTATTTGCACTTAACCCAATCGCAGTAAAGATTGGCGATGAGTATTTTGTGCGATCTATACAGAAGGTTAACGACGATCTTAGCCTTAAATTCTACTGCGCAGTGGAAAGAGGGATCGTTCTTACGCTTATGGAGCCCGGGGAGATGACCTCTGACCTTGTGCTCAAGCTGGATGATATTCGTAAGAAAATAGGTGAGCCACAATTGATAATCGGTTGTGATTGTTTTCTTCGACGTCTTGAATGCGACCTGTTAGGCAACCGTGATTCTGTATCGGAAATATTAAGACAGAACCATGTGGTTGGGTTTAATGCTTATGGTGAGCAGATTGCGGGTATGCACGTAAACCAGACTTTCACTGGGGTAGCGATCGGGAGAAATCTTGATGGCTGAGCATTCGATGTCTGAGCTCTCGTTGGAAAAGCAGCAAGAACTTCTGGAAAGAATAGAAGCGCTTGAGTACGAAAATAAAAAGCTTAAAAAGATCAACACAGTTTTGGTTGAGCGTGTTGAGTCGGGCGGTGTTCAAGGGGGCGCCAATCCATATTCAGCTTTTGAACATTCAGTTGTGCTTGCTGAGCAGGTGCGTGAACGTACAGAAGCCCTTAATGCGGTGCTCTCCGAATTGAAGGTCAGTCACCGGGCTTTGAAGCAAGCTAACGAACAGGCCGCGTTGGCAAACCAGCGCCTGATTGATGCGATTGAGAGTATCTCTGATGCATTTGTGCTGTTCGATGAAGAACGCCAAATCGTACTGTTTAATAGCAAATTTAGTAATGTCTGGGAGTCAACAGGGCTCCGTATTGAAACCGGCACAACAATTCAGGATATCACCCGCTTAGCTAGAGAAAGTGGTCTTATAGCCGAAGAATACCCAGCGTCTTCTAATCTGGGTAGTACAGTCTACCGTTTGGCTGATGGCCGTTGGGTTCAGATGAGCGAGCGTCCTACTCAGGATGGCGGTCTGGTAATCCTGTACACAGATATCACTGCGCTGAAAGAGCGTGAAACTGCTCAGCGAGAACATGAGCTTGCCCAGAAAACAGAACAGTTGCAGCGGACCGTAGATAACCTTTCACAAGGGGTTGTATTGGTTAATCCGGAGGGCACGGTAGAACTATGGAACGACCGCTTCCTGGATTTGACCGGTGTTGAAGACTCCCAAGTTGAATCTCATCCACCGTTTGCTGCTCTGATGTTGGATAACCATGCAATCCTTCAGCATGCATTAACTGCTGCGCAGCAGGGAGAGGTATTGGCTTCTGAGCAGCGCGGCGAGGCTGGTCAGGTGATTGAGGTACGTACCCATCCGATGCCTCAGGGTGGTTTTGTAAACACCTATACTGATATCACTGAACGACATAAATACGCAGAAACCCTGCGTCAAAATGAACAATGGATTCGTTTAATCACCGATAACGTTCCAGCATTGATCGCCTATCTTGATCCGGATCTTCATTATCGATTTGCTAATAAAGTATATGAACAGTGGTTTGGCAAAAGCGATGGAGAATTAGACGGGCAGAGCATTTATGCTGCTTATACCCAAGAGCAGTATGACGAGCTCAAACCTTATCTTGATCGCGCACTCTCTGGTGAGAATGTCACATTTGAGGTCTGGCAGACCAACGCACAGGGTGAGCAACGCTATATGTTGAAATCCTACGTCGCTAATATCGATCAACAAGGTAATCCGAATGGTTTCTTTGTAATGATCAGGGATATTACTGAGCGTAGACGGTCTGCGGAAGCGTTAAAGCTATCCCATCAACTACTTGAACAAAGGGTCGAGGAGCGTACATCTGAGCTGACCGAACTGAATGAACAGTTAGTTTCTGAGATCGAGGAACGTGCAGGGGTTGAGGCTCGATTACGTGAGGCTAAGTTGGAGGCTGATCGGGCTAACTTATCGAAAACAAAATTCCTGGCGGCAGTTAGTCATGATCTATTGCAGCCGCTGAATGCTGCCCGATTGTTCTCCGGCGCGTTGTCTGAAAAAATTCAAGACGAAGGGCACCGTACACTGGCTCATTCTGTATCTAATTCTCTGGATGATGTTGAGTCATTGTTAAGAACTTTGGTTGATATATCCAAGCTGGATGCTGGGGTAGTAAAAGCAGATATTATCTCTTTCGGAATCAATAGCTTGTTTGAGACTTTATCGGCGGAGTTTAAACAGTTAGCTAATGCTGAGGGGCTTGATTTCCGCTGTGTGAACAGTCAAACCGTTGTCAGATCAGACTCTCAGCTTCTTGCGCGTATTTTAAGAAACTTCCTTACCAATGCTATTCGCTACACCAAACAAGGGAAAATACTACTAGGTTGCCGCCGTCGCGGAGATAAGCTGCTGATACAAGTTTGGGATACAGGCAGTGGAATACCAGCGGAAAAGCTTACAGAGATCTTTCAGGAGTTTAAGCGCTTGAAGAAAGATCAGCCCGGCCAGGAAAAAGGTTTGGGTTTGGGGCTGGCAATTGTAGATAAAATTTCTAGCGTCCTTGGGCATGAGATTGGTGTTGAGTCCGTAGAAGGGAAGGGCTCAGTATTTTCTGTAGAGGTTCCAATTGGTGAGGCTATTGCTCCGGTTGAGGTCTCTGGTCCTACCATTCCTATGATCACTGAAAGGTTGAGTGGAGCTAATATCTGGCTTATCGATAATGATGAAGCGATCTGTAGAGGCATGGATACACTGCTCAGTGGCTGGGGATGTAACGTAATCCCTGCGTTGTCATTGGAGGATCTGCAGCGTCAGGTGGATTTTAAAGAAGATCCAGTAGATCTGTTGATTGTTGATTATCACTTGGATAATGATGAAACCGGTGTGGATGCTGCAAAGGTTGTTACAGCTGAAGTTCTTGAGGCATTACCTGTATTGATGATTACGGCTAACTACAGTCAGGAGCTAAATCAGCAGATCAGAAATCATGGTTTTCTGTTAGTGAATAAGCCAATTAAGCCACTGAAACTGAAAACGATGTTGATCCATATGCTGGAAACAGCCACGGCCTAGGCGTTTTACTTCTTCTTTGTGCATAAAAAAGCTCCGCATATGCGGAGCTTTTTTTCAAGACCTAATCTTTACAGATTAATGTTTTCTGCCAGTACAGGCATTAGTTCATCAATCTTAATATCTTGTTTCTCTTCCTGGCGACGACCCTTGTATTCAAGTGTTCCTGCTTCGATACCGCGAGGGGAGATAACCACACGGTGTGGAATGCCCATAAGCTCCATATCGGCAAACTTAACTCCTGGGCTGGTTTTCTTGTCACGGTCATCCATCAGAACATCATAACCGGCTTGCTGCAGGTCTTGATACAGCTGATCAGTCAGATTGCGTACTTCTTCTGATTTATCGTACTGCAGCGGAACCAGTGCAATATGGAATGGTGCAATCGCTTCTGGCCAAATGATTCCATTGTCGTCATGGTTCTGCTCTATTGCAGCCGCTACTACTCGGGTAACACCAATACCATAACAACCCATATCCATTACTACAGATTTACCATTCTGATCCAGTACCTCTGCTTTTAGGGCTTCAGAGTATTTCTGCCCTAGTTGGAAGATATGACCAACTTCAATACCGCGCTTGATCTCTAGTGTACCTTCGCCGCACGGGCTTGGGTCACCTCCAACGACATTACGTAGATCAGCAACTTGTGGTAGGTCTACATCGCGATTCCAGTTAATACCAAACAGATGCTTACCATCGATGTTTGCACCTGCGCTGAAATCAGATGTTTTCGCTACTGTGCGGTCAATAATGCAAGGGATTTCAAGGCCTACAGGGCCAAGAGAACCAGGGCCTGCACCAATTAGCTTACGAATCTCTTCTTCAGTCGCGAATTCAAGAGGTTCAGCCACATCAGTCAGTTTTTCTGCTTTGATCTCGTTCAGTTCGTGATCGCCACGTACCAGTAGGGCTACAAATTCAGCTGCACACTCTTCTGACGCTTTTACGATCAGAGTTTTAACTGTTTTTTCGATCGGCTGGTCAAACTGTTCTACCAGCTCATCAATTGTTTTTGCATTTGGCGTATCCACTGTAGTCATCTCTACAGTAGGCGCCGCTAGTTCACCTTCTGGGGCAAGCGCTTCTGCCAGTTCTACGTTTGCTGCGTAGTCACTTACATTGGAGAATGCGATGTCGTCTTCACCTGAATCAGCAAGAACGTGGAACTCGTGAGATGATGCACCACCGATTGAACCTGTGTCAGCCAATACCGGACGGAAGTCCAGGCCGAGGCGGTTAAAGATATTGGTGTAGGTCTGATGCATTACATCGTATGTCTGCTGCAATGATTCCTGGCCAACATGGAATGAGTAGGCATCTTTCATGATGAATTCACGGGAGCGCATCACGCCAAAACGAGGACGGATTTCATCACGGAATTTAGTCTGGATCTGATAGAAGTTTGCAGGAAGCTGCTTGTAGCTCTTAATCTCGCGACGAATCAGATCTGTGATCACCTCTTCATGAGTAGGACCAACGCAGAATTCACGGTTGTGGCGGTCATTAACACGCAACAGCTCCGGGCCATAAAGCTCCCAGCGGCCAGATTCTTCCCAAAGCTCTGCTGGTTGGATCGCAGGCATGAGAACTTCCATTGCACCGGACTTATCCATCTCTTCACGGACGATACGCTCGACTTTGCGTAGAGTACGGAGGCCGAGTGGCAGCCAGTTATACAAACCAGATGCTACTTTACGGATCAATCCTGCACGGAGCATCAGCTGGTGGCTGATTACTTCCGCATCAGATGGAGTTTCTTTCACGGTGGAGATGAGGTATTGGCTAGTGCGCATGTTGATAACTCAAATAAAATTCTTTTCGAAACCGCCACATTGTAGGGGGCTGTTAGAGTGCTGCCAAGTAAAATCAGGCCTGCTTTAGCATTACTTCTCTTTGTGGGAATGGAATATCGATCTGGGCCTGTTTTAATGCATTAAAAACAGACAGATTGACCTGATATTGTACTTCAAAAAAACGCTCTGTCGGGACCCAATAGCGGTAAGCAATATTCACCGATGAATCAGCGAATACTTCGATACCAATCTGGGGAGCAGGGGATTCTGGTATTTCATCGAATCCCTCTAGGCATTGACTGATAAGCTCAATAGCTTGTTCCGGTTCGCTGTCGTAACTAATGCCGATAGAGGCCTCAACTACTTTATATTCGAAAGAGTTGGTGATCACCTCTCCAACAATATGTTTGTTGGGTATCGTGATCATCTCTCCATCTTCCGTAGAGAGCACCGTGTAAGCTAGTTTAATTTCTTTAACTATGCCCGATATCCCATTGATTTCTATGGTATTTTCAACAACAAAAGGACGGGTTAGTATAATTGTGAAACCTGCGCCGTAGTTAGAGAAAACTCCTTGCAGGGCTAATCCGGCGCTTAGCGAAATAGCACCAATTGCCGCAACAAATGGTGCCACGCTGATACCAAATTTACCAAGGCAGATCACCAGTATCATGGCAATGATCAGGAGCTTAACGGTACTGGCTATGAACAGGCTGAGGGTTACGTCTATGCTATGTTTTTCACATAGCTTAAGTGCAAACTTTGCCAGTGATCTGGCTACAAAAAGCCCCAGCAGGAAGATGATGATTGCACCAATTACCTGAAAGCTGTAATTGACGAAAAAATCGATAACCATGTTGGTGAGCCGGGTAATTGTTTCCAGCTCGTTCTGAATTTCCTGTTCCATCAAAGAACCCTGTTATGGATATGCTATTAAGCAGACATCCTTTCAGAATCTTCGATAAAAGCAAAGAGGTCGGCTAGCTGCTTTTCGTTAAAAACAGGGATACCATTACGGATCAGTTCTGAAGCAGCAACACCCGCACCTTCAACAAGGGTGCCGGTAAAATTACCATCGAAGATGCGCTGATTACCGCACGATGGACTTTTTGCTTTCATCAAGGCGCAGCAGACGTTCTCTCTCTTTGCTATCTCTAGCGTTTTTTCCGCGCCTGAAAGGTATTCAGGTGTGACATCTTCACCATCACGTGTAGTGATAAGAATTGGGAACTTACATTGAGTTTCTGCAGGAGGGCGGGGTGTATGCAGTCCACCGGCTATCTCCGGGCAGATTGGGACCAGGCGTCCTTCCTGCTGCCAGCGCTTCAAAATTGGATTGTCGATCAGATGATGGCCACCATCATAGCGGACCTTATCACCTAGCATGCAGGCGCTGATAAGTATCTTTTTCATTCTCTACTTTTTCTTGTTTTTATTTTGCGGGCAATTCTACTGTGAAAATAAAACTTGGCAATCGACCTAAGTCTAAAAAGGCTGCAATAAATATTGATTTCGGTCAGGAAAAGCCAATTTGTTCTAAGCTTATGCTCCTTCAAGAATGGCAGACTTCTTCACTAGGTCGGGCAGGCTTTCTGCTTCCATTTTGTTCATGACCCGTGAACGGTGTACTTCCACCGTTTTCGGACTGATGCCTAGTTCCTCGGCAATTTCACGGTTTGCTTTGCCTTCTACAACAAGCGTCATTACCTCTTTTTCTCGTCGACTCAAGCGTTCATACACCTGTTGAACCTGTAGCGAGGAGGATTGTGATTGGGCTTGTTCTTCAGCTTTGCTTAAACATTGGTTAACCAGTTTTAGCAAATGCTCGTCATCGAATGGTTTCTCAATAAAGTCGCTAGCGCCATGTTTCATTGCACTAACTGCCATAGGAATATCTCCATGGCCTGAGATTATGATGACAGGGATATTGATCTTCTTTTCTTTGAATACCTGTAGGGCAGAGAGCCCATTGATATCAGGCATCCTCACATCAAGCAAAATGCAGCCTATCTCATCTTGGTAGTAATCCAGGAATGTTTTGGCTGAAGCAAAAGCTTGTGTTTCAAGATCTTCAGATTGTAGCAGCCAGGTAACAGACTCCCGGAAGTCATCATCATCATCGATAATAAATACCGTGCCTTTATTATTTGTGCTCATGCTTGTTCCTGTAGGGGTAATCTTATTTTAAATTCTGTACCTGTGATCCCATCGCTTTGCGCCCATAATTGGCCGCCGTGGTTTTCAATTATCGAGCGGGAGATCGGTAAGCCCATGCCTAATCCGTTTGATTTTGATGTCTGGAAGGGTTCAAAAATAGAGTTCAATTGAACCTCCGGGATTCCTTTTGCAGCATCTGTAACAGTGATCTCAATACTACCATTTTCTCTTGTTGTAGTGATTGCAATCGGTCTGAGCGTTTTCTGTGTATTAGTATAGGCTTCTATAGCGTTACGAATGATGTTGAGCAGAACCTGTTCAATCTGAATCCTGTCGGCATAGATATTAGGCAAGCCTTTTTTGAAGCTGAATTCAAAGCTAATGGCATTATCGCGTGCTTCCTGAGTTAGAAAACCGCAAACGTCCTGACAGGCTTTGTTAATCGAAAATGAACTGTATTTAGAGTCAGTTTTACGCACAAAATTGCGCATGCGTTTGATGATCTCAGAGGCGCGCTTTGCTTGCTTGGCAATTAGGTCCATCGCCTCTTTAATCGCCGAAAGATCATCTGAAGTATCCAGTTCCTGAAGGCGCCGTTTACTGCCTCGGCAGTAATTCATGATAGCTCCCAGCGGTTGATTCAACTCGTGGGCAAGCCCGGTTGCCATCTCACCCACAGACAGGAATCGAGACATGTGTGTGATTTCCTGAAGCTGTTTCTTGGCAGCTTCCTGAGCCTTCTTCTGCGCAGTAATATCACGGGCTATAACGGTGTAATACTCGACCAACGGTTGGTTGCTTTCGTTGCTATTGTGATGGCAGATAATTTCACGTACTTCTGCGTATCTTCTTTTCTTTAGGGAGGTGGGAAGGCGCATTGGAATGCTTCCCAGCCAGTTTCCGAATACGGCTGCGTCCTGTAATGCAGGCCTTACCACATCTTCATATTGGCCTTTTATAAAAAACTGTTGCAGGAATCGTGTGGTATTGCTTTGTTTAGATAAGCCTAGCGTTCGATAGCACGACTCATTCATATAAGTGATCTGCTTATTCTGATGATCGCAGAACAGAATCATGTCTGAAGATGCTTCTACTACCCGGGCCAGACGTCGGGTACTTTGCTCTGCCAGCTCTCTGCCGGTTACGTCCCGGGAAACACAGATTACTTCTAGAGCTTTTCCATCATTGTCACGGATTGTCCGGCTGGTTGTTTCTAGCCAGAGATAGTGACCATCTTTATGGCGATACCGGTGTAGATTTGTATAAACACCATTACTGTACTTTACTGATTTCGCCCGTTTTTTAAGGTTATTTGCATCTTCTGGATGCATTTGATCATAGCTGGACAGTCCTATTAATTCGTCAACTGTATAACCCAGAATTTTTTCGCAGGCAGGGCTGGCATCGATAAAAGTCCACTCAGGTGTAGCTGTATGACGTGACAGCATATCTGTCGACTGTTCATACATCAGCCGATAGCGTTCGGCTTCTGCTGCATTACCTGTGAGTTCTGTCTTATCCGACATCAATAAAACCGTTTAATAGAAAGTACTTTTTAAAGAAAATTTGAGTAGGCTCAAATTTAAGGATAGGACTTTAGATGATGCAGCGCGAGGATGGAAATAGGGGAAACTATTTATATTGTCATTTATTCTGGTCAATGTCCCCATCTCTTCGCGTAAATTGTGGGAAGAGATGGGATACGCGGTGTAGATTAAGCTTCTCGTTTATCAACCATAAAGGTTGCTTCACCCGCAGCAACTAACTTATCGCCTACATGTACATCGGTTTTGCACTTTACACGTCGACGACGCTGATCGATTTCAGTTACTGTTAGTGTCGCTTTAGCTGTATCACCAATAAACACAGGCGCACGGAATTTAAGGGATTGATCTACATAGATAGCACCCGGCCCCGGCAGTTTCGTGCCTGCAACGGTTGAGATCAAAGCAGCACTGAACATACCGTGTACGATGCGCTTTTCGAACATAGTTGTTTTAGCGTAATCGTCGTTGATGTGAACAGGGTTTGTATCACCGGAGATACCTGCAAACAGGCACACATCAGCATCAGTAATTGTTTTGGCAAAGCTATCGCTCATACCTACTTCCAGATCTTCAAGATAGTAGCCGTGAAGTTCCTGCATGGGGTGTTTCCTTATTTATAAATTCAATAACTGAGATAATAACGAAAACACCGACTGTATAGCTACGGCTTTACACTGCTGTTAACAATTCGTAAGAATTTATTTCGGTGCGACTTGTCTCTAGTTGTTCTCGGTCCGCTGTCAAATTTGCACTAAATCCTGTATCTTACTGGGCTAATTTTTACATCATTAATGGATTTGAGACCCGTTTAACCATGATCATCAAACCAAAAATTCGCGGCTTTATTTGTACTACTACTCACCCAACTGGCTGTGCAGCCAATGTTCGTGAACAGATTGAATACACTCAGAAGCAGGGCACCATCGAAAATGGACCAAAACGTGTACTGGTAATTGGTGCTTCCAGTGGTTACGGGCTTTCCTCCCGAATTGCTGCGGCTTTCGGTAGCGGTGCGGCAACTATTGGTGTGTTCTTTGAAAAACCGGGTACAGAGCGTAAGGCGGGTACTGCAGGTTGGTACAACTCTGCAGCATTTGATGCAGAGGCAAAAGCTGCAGGTTTATACTCAAAAAGCTTGAATGGCGATGCGTTCTCCCATGAAGCAAAAGCGAAAACTATTGATCTGATCAAAGAAGATATGGGTCAGGTTGATCTGGTTGTTTATTCTCTGGCATCTCCGGTTCGTAAAATGCCAGATTCCGGTGAAGTGATTCGTTCTTGCCTTAAGCCTATCGGTGAACCATATAAATCTACAGCAATCGACACCAATAAAGATGTGATCATTAATGCTGAAGTTGAGCCTGCAACCCAGGAAGAGATTGATGCTACTGTCACGGTAATGGGCGGTGAAGACTGGGAACTGTGGATGAATGCATTGGAAGATGCAGGGGTTCTGGCTGAAGGTTGTAAGTCTGTTGCCTACTCTTACATCGGTTCTGATATTACTTGGCCGATCTATTGGGATGGCGCTTTGGGCAAAGCGAAACAGGATCTGGATCGTGCCGCTTCTGAGATCAATGGCAAGCTGCAGGCTAAAGGCGGGCAGGCAAACATTGGTGTGTTGAAGTCTGTAGTTACTCAGGCTAGCTCTGCTATTCCAGTTATGCCGCTGTATCTGGCGATGTGCTTTAAAGTGATGCGTGAACAAGGCCTTCACGAAGGTTGTATGGAGCAGGTTCAGCGCTTGTTTGCGACAGGCCTGTATGGCGATAGTGCAGAGATTGATGATAAAAATCGCTATCGCATGGACGATTGGGAATTGAAAGATGAAGTTCAGAATGCTTGCCGTGAGATCTGGCCGCAGGTGACTTCTGAAAATCTGTTTGATATGACTGACTACCAGTTGTACAAAGATGAGTTCCTGAAGCTATTTGGTTTTGGAATTGAATCTATTGATTATGAAGCGGATGTGAATCCTGTTGCAGAGTTTGATGTAGCAGACATTTAATCCATTCCCTATTGGATAAAGGCCAGGCAATTAATTTTGTCTGGCCTTTTTTATCGCTAGCAATATCCACATCTAGCAATAGCTTAAAGCCCCTCCGTAAAATTCTTCTGTGCCTCAGACAGTGTTTCTGGGAAAATAGACTTTTTCAGAAACCTGAATCGATCATGATACGCACTGCACCAAATCTTTTCTCATATCCAAAATACTGGGCAGAATGTTATAGCCCGGCTCCTTTTCTGCCTACGACACGTAAAGAGATGGAAGCTCTGGGTTGGGATAGTTGTGATGTGATCATCGTGACCGGTGATGCTTACGTGGACCATCCGAGTTTTGGTATGGCAGTGATGGGGCGGGTTCTGGAAGCTCAGGGGTACCGCGTTGGGATTATCAGTCAACCTGACTGGACTAATACCGATGATTTTAAAGAGCTGGGTGAGCCGAATCTGTATTTTGGTATCACCGCCGGCAATATGGATTCCCTGATTAATCGTTATACCGCCGATAAAAGGATGCGGCATGATGATGCTTACACCCCGGGAGGAAAGGGGGGTAAGCGCCCGGACAGAGCAGTCATTGTCTATAGTCAACGCTGCAAAGAAGCATATCGGGACACGCCTGTTGTACTGGGTGGTATCGAAGCAAGCTTACGTAGGATCGCGCAATACGATTACTGGAGTGATAAAGTTCGCCGCTCAGTATTGATGGATGCAACAGCTGATATTCTACTGTACGGCAATGCTGAACGGGCTATTGTTGAATTGACCCACCGTCTGGCTGCCGGTGAAGCTATTGAGCAGATTGATGATCTTCGTGGTACTGCAGTTTTGAGGTCATCGCTTCCTGGTGACTATATTGAGGTTGATTCCTCTCGAATCGACTGGCCTGGTTATATTGATCAGCTGCCGAACCCTTATGAGTATCATGACGCTGCAACTTGTGACAAAAAAGATCAAACAGGTGAAGAGACTCAACCATTAAGGATTATTCCTGCGCCACTGAAGGGTAAAGAAAAACTCCCTGAAACAACCTACATCCGTCTTCCATCGTTTGAGAAGGTTTCCAAAGACCCTGCGCTTTATGCTCATGCCTCCCGAGTGCTGCATCAGGAATCGAATCCACATAACGCACGTGTTCTTGTTCAGAAACATGGCAATCGTGAGCTGTGGGTTAATCCACCCCCGGTTCCATTGGAAACAGCGGAGATGGATAAAGTATTTGATCTTCCGTATCAGCGTATCCCTCATCCTCGTTATGGGCAGGAGAAAATTCCAGCTTATGACATGATCAAGTTTTCGATCAATATCATGCGTGGTTGTTTCGGTGGTTGTACCTTCTGTTCTATCACCGAACATGAAGGGCGAATTATTCAGAGCCGCTCTCACGAGTCAGTTCTGCATGAGATAGAGGAGATTCGGGACAAGGTTCCTGGGTTTACCGGTGCTATCTCAGATCTGGGTGGCCCTACTTCAAACATGTATCACCTCAACTGCAATGATCCAGAAATTCAGGCATCGTGCCGTAAGTTGTCCTGTGTCTATCCCACCATCTGTAAGAATCTGGATACGGATCATAAGCCAACTACAGAACTTTACCGCAAAGCACGCAAGGTAGAGGGGGTGCATACGGTCTCCATCTCATCCGGATTACGTTATGACCTTGCGGTTGAAGATCCGGAATATGTTCGCGAATTGGTGACCTATCACGTTGGTGGGTATCTGAAGATCGCTCCGGAGCATAGCGAAGAAGGCACTCTCTCTAAGATGATGAAGCCGGGCATGGGAACCTATGATGCCTTTAAAAAGATGTTTGATCGCTTTTCTCGCGAAGCAGGCAAAAAACAGTATTTAATCCCATACTTTATTGCAGCACACCCAGGCTGCGAAGATGAAGATATGGTCAAGCTAGCCCAGTGGTTAAAGGCAAATGAATTCAAGGTTGATCAGGTTCAGACCTTCTACCCATCGCCTATGTCCTTGGCTACAGCGATGTACCACTCTGATAAGAACCCTCTGAAGAAGGTGACTTATAAGAGTGAAAAGCTTTACACCCCTAAAAACAGTGACCAACGTAAAATACAGAAAGCTTTGCTGCGTTACCATGATCCGGAAAACTGGCCGCTGTTAAGGCAGGTGTTGCCTAGCATGGGGCACAAGGATCTGATTGGTGAACGTGACAGCTGTCTTATTCCTGAAGAAAAGGCACCACAAGATAGGAAAGATAAAAGAAGATCTGACCGATCAGGTCCTGCTAAAAAACAGAGCTCTTCTAAAACTTCGCGACCGTCGTCAAAACAGCGTGGTGCGTCAGGGAAGAGCGCTCCAGGAAAAAACTCTTCAGGAAAAGGTGGGTTAGGTAAGAGTACTTCCGGTAAGAAGAAATCTGTCGGTAAAAAAGCTCGCCAGAAGAGTTTAAAACCTCGGGGCTAATGTTAAAGAGTCTTGTAGCGTGAGACTCACAGATAGAAAAGTTTAGCTTAGCTCCAGTTTGTCTATACTGTAACTGCTCTGAAAACTCATTCTGAGAAGTTAACGCTGTATCAATTCGTATGCTGTATTTCGCTTATGGTTCTAATATGAGCCACCCACGGTTGCTTGATCGCTTACCCAACGTAGAACTGCTAGGTCTAGGGTGCTTATCCCAGCACCAGTTCCGCTTTCATAAAAGGGGCAGGGATGGTTCGGCCAAAGCTGACGCGCACTTTACAGGTAACAACAATGATTCTATCTATGGAGTGTTGTATAAGCTGGAAGAAAGCGACTTGATTGTTCTGGATGAAATTGAAGACTGTGGTGTGGGTTATGAGCGGAAAAGGGTGGAGGTTAGGTTTTCAGATCAGTTTCTGGTTGCTTCTACCTACGTTGCTCTGCATATTGATCGTAGTCTGAAACCTTTTCACTGGTATCGTCAGCATGTGATTCATGGTGCAGAACAAGCCGGCTTGCCCGAGCAATACGTAAAGCATCTAAAGCGCTTGGAGTATCTTCAGGATAGAGACCATGACAGAGCTTTGCGTGAGTTAGCTATATATCAATAGTTTCAGATGAATAAGCCAGACTGACTTTAGAGCCATTTGGTCTGTTTAACTCTTGGCATAGCCAATGGCTGACCTTTACCAATGAGTCCAGATCCACTCCTGTTTCAATACCTAGGCCATCCAACATATAGAGCACATCTTCAGTAGCCACATTACCCGAAGCTCCATGAGCATAAGGGCAGCCTCCTAGCCCAGCGATGGAAGTGTCAATCACTGTTACGGATTCTTCCAGTCCAGCATAGATATTTGCCAGAGCCTGACCGTAGGTGTCATGAAAGTGCATGGCAAGCTGCGTAATGGGTACATAACGCGCTACAGCTTCTAACATTCTTTTAACTTTTAGCGGAGTACCTATACCGACGGTATCGCCCAGTGATATCTCATAACAACCCATATCGAAAAGATCACGACATACCGAGGCCACTTGTTCAGGATTGATATCTCCCGAGTAGGGGCAACCGACTACTGTGGATATATAACCGCGTACTGGCAGGTTATGTTGTTTAGCAATTGCAATGGCGGATTCGAAGCGTTGCAAGCTTTCAGCAATTGAACAATTGATATTGCGTTGGGTGAACTCTTCAGAAGCTGCACTAAATACAGCAACCTGATCTGCTTTGCCTTGTATCGCCGCTTGCACCCCTTTGTGGTTTGGGGTTAATGCTGCGTAAGAGATGCCACTTCTTCGTGTGATCTTATCGAGTACCTCTGCGCTATCCGCCATCTGCGGTACCCATTTGGGGGAGACAAAACTGGCAACTTCAATCTGCTTCAGACCGGAGCGACTGAGTTGGTCAATCAGCTCAATTTTAAATTGAGTTGTCAGATTATCTTCGGGCTCATTTTGCAAACCGTCGCGGGGACCCACCTCAACCAAACGTACCTTTTGCGGTAGGTTCTTATGCGATGGGGTAGAAGAGGTGGACATAGCAATTCCTGAGGCTTTTTAGCAGTCACTTATTGGACCAGCTTGGTGCTCTTTTTTCCAGAAAAGCCTGCAAGCCTTCCTGACCTTCAGGGCTGACACGGATCTTAGCAATAGCTTCTATGGTTATTTGGCGAGTTTCCTCATCTAAGGGTTTTTCAGCAATATCCTGAAGTAAATATTTGGTCTTCTGTAACGCTTGAGGGCTGTTTGTGAGGATCGAGTTAATCAGCTTGTTTTTTCTAAATTCCATCTCCTCTTGATTATTAAAACTCTCGGTTATTAAACCTATTGATCTGGCCTCGGCCGCATCAAAGGGCAAGGCTGTAAGAAAAAGGTGCTTAGTTTTTCTTAGCCCGATCGCCTCAATAACATAGGGGGCAATAACCGCTGGCATAATCCCCAGTCGGGTTTCGCTAAAGCAGAAGGAGGTATCGTTAAGCGCCAGTGCGATATCGCAACAACTGATGAGGCCTAATGCCCCTCCGAAAGCTGCTCCTTGAACCAGTGCGATGGTTGGATGAGGGAATTCATAGAGCAGACGCATAAGTTGTGACAAGTTCTGTGCATCTTCAATATTTTCTTTATGGCTGAAGCGTGCCATTCTTTTCATCCAGTTAAGGTCTGCTCCAGAGGAAAAGCATCTGCCTTCAGCACTAAGTACCAGTACTCTGATTGAATCATCGGTAGCAAGTTTAGAGAGATGTGTATTAAGTAACTGGATCATCTCAGCGTCAAAGGCATTGCGTTTCTCAGGCCGGTTAAGCTGTAATTCGGCGATGCCATTGCTAACCGTTACAAAAACACAGGTGTTCATAGTGGTTTCCTTGGTTCCAGATTACATACGGAAAACACCAAAATGGGTGTCTCTGCTTGATCTGTACTGACTAACAGTAAGAGCCATAGCTATCATTTTTCGGCTATCTACTGGGTCAATGACACCGTCATCCCATAGGTGAGCACTGGCATAATAGGGGTGGCCTTGTTGTTCATAGTCGTCAATGACCTGTTGCTGGTACTCCACGGCCAGTTCATCGTTCCATTCCAGTCCCTGTCTGATCCGGTTGTCACCATGGACCTTAGCTAACACACTTGCTGCTTGTGTACCGCCCATCACTGAGATGCGTGCATTAGGCCAGCACCAGAGGAAATCAGGATCATAGGCCCGACCACACATCCCGTAGTTCCCTGCACCAAAGCTTCCGCCAATGATGATAGTTATCTTGGGTACTTCTGCGCAGGAAACGGCTGTGACCATTTTCGCGCCATGTTTGGCGATACCTTCACTTTCATATTTTTGCCCCACCATAAAACCAGTGATGTTTTGCAGGAACAGAAGCGGGATATTGCGTTGGCAACATAGCTGTATGAACTGGCAGCCCTTTAAGGCAGATTCACTGAACAGGATACCGTTATTAGCGATAATGCCTACAGGCATGCCCTCTATCCTGGCAAAGCCTGTGACCAGTGTTGTGCCGTATAACCGCTTGAACTCATCAAAATCTGAGTTATCTATCAAGCGAGCGATGATCTCTCGGGTATTAATTGGTTGTTTTAGATCAGTATCCGCTATCCCATAAATTTCATTGGTTTGGTATTGCGGATCAGAAAAGGGTTGTTGCTTGGGAAGTTTGGAGAGATTAAGGTGGGCAACACACTCTCTGGCAATAGACAGGGCTTCAGAGTCATTCTCTGCAATATAATCAGCCACGCCAGATTGCTGGCAATGAACTTCTGCGCCACCCAGTTCTTCAGCGGTAACAACTTCACCCGTAGCAGCTTTTACTAGTGGGGGGCCAGCAAGGAAGATTGTCCCCTGATTTCTAACGATGATAGTTTCATCAGCCATGGCCGGAATATAGGCTCCCCCTGCAGTACATAAACCCATAACTACAGCAATCTGTGGGATACCCTTAGCCGACATCCTTGCTTGATTATAAAAAATACGGCCAAAATGATCCCGATCCGGGAATACTTCTGCCTGATAGGGGAGATTAGCGCCGCCGGAGTCCACCAGATAGATACAGGGTAGGTGGTTTTTCTCAGCTATTTCCTGTGCTCTCAAATGCTTTTTAACCGTGAGAGGATAGTAAGTTCCACCTTTTACCGTGGCATCGTTAGCCACAATCATACAGTGGATACCGTTGATCATACCTATGCCCGTGATAATGCCTGCTGAAGGGACTTTCTCAGGGTAAACCTGATGGGCGCACATAGGAGAGAGTTCATAGAATCCACTATCTGGATCAATAAGCTCGCGGATGCGATCTCTTACCAGAAGTTTGCCTCGATCGGTATGGAGTTTCTGATACTTGGGATCAGTACCCGATTCAATTGTTTGCAGTGTCTGTTGCAGGTGTTCAACCACTGCGGACATTTTGCTCTGGCGTTCACAGAAGAGGGTGTCTTGTGGATTGATGCTGGTTTCGATAATACTCATCATCAGCCTCCTGATTCGAATAAGTGAGCTAGTTTGCCAGGTAAAGCTCACGGCCAATCAGCATACGCCGTATCTCAGATGTACCTGCCCCGATCTCATAGAGTTTGGCATCACGTAAAAGACGACCACAAGGGAACTCATTTATATAGCCGTTCCCACCTAATAGCTGAATAGCATCAAGGGCAATCTGGGTTGCCAATTCAGCGCAGTATAGTATGACTCCTGCGGCATCTTTGCGGCTGATATTGCCAACATCAGCTGAGCGGGCAACGGTATAGAGGTAGGAACGGGCTGCATTCATCCGACTGTACATATCTGCTAGTTTTCCCTGCACCAATTCAAACTCGCCTATTGATTTGCCAAACTGTTTCCTGTCTCTTGTGTATGGAAGCGCTATATCCATGGCAGCTTGCATAATCCCTAACGGCCCTGCAGCAAGGACTACCCGTTCATAATCAAGGCCACTCATTAATACTTTTACCCCTTGATTAAGTTCACCAAGGATATTCTCCTTGGGTACGGGGCAGTCTTCGAAAACTAGCTCACATGTATTTGAACCACGCATACCCAGCTTGTCTAATTTCTGATGACGAGAGAAACCGGGGTAATCTCGTTCAACAATAAATGCGGTAATTCCATTGGCTCCTGCATGAAGATCCGTTTTTGCGTATACCGTATAGACATGGGCATCCGGACCATTAGTGATCCACATCTTGTTACCATTGAGTAGGAAGTGATCTCCCTTGTCTTTCGCGTTTAACTGCATTGATACCACATCAGAGCCTGCGTTAGGTTCTGACATGGCGAGGGCTCCGATGGTTCTTCCTTCAATAAGAGAAGGCAGATACTTCTGTTTCTGTTCATCATTACCGTTTCGATACAGGTGATTAACACAAAGGTTTGCATGTACTGCGTAGGAGAGGGCAACTGACGCTGAAGCCCGGCTTATCTCTTCAATAGCGATTACCTGTGCTAGATAATCCATATCTGCCCCACCGTACTCTTCTCCTACAGTAATACCGAGCAGGCCCATATCAGCGAACTTGGGCCACATATCCATGGGGAACTGGTTATTACTATCGATATCTGCAGCTCTGGGAGCGAGCTCTTTCTGCGCAAACTGATGCACTTGATCGCGCAGAAGTTGATGGGTTTCGTCTAAACCAAAATCCAGTTCGGAATAATTGCTAATCATATCCGCCTCCGGGTTTACTTGTGAGCAAGGCCTTCTAATGCGTCAAGACAGCGTCGCTCTGCATGATCAAGTTCAACCTGCAGCATGGCAATATCACGTAATTGCTGATCAAGCTCCCGACGTTTCTCCGCAATCTTGGTTAGTACCTGCTGTAGCTGGAATTCACTGCTCTCAGCTGTGTTATCCCAGAGTTCTAGCAACTCTTTGATCTCTGCGATAGAAAACCCCAGGCGCTTCCCGCGTAAAATTAGAATTAGCCTAACCCTATCATTACGGGAGTAGATCCGTTTTAAGCCAACTCGCTTAGGGCTTAAAAGGCCTTTGTCCTCATAAAAACGGATGCTACGACTGGTGAGATTAAACTCATGGCTTAATTCCTGGATGCTGAAGCTGGTGGCTTGCTCACTCATAAAGAATCCTTACCTGTATATGTTTAAAGCTAGCACTCTTTACCTTAAGGTAAAGTTACTAGATGGCTTAAAACGCAAGGATCTTTCAGTTTGTCCCCAAATATCAGTCAGTTAGAGTGTTTGTGAAAAATACTAATAATCTTAATGGCGGCTGGAGGAGCTATTTATTATATTTTTAAGGATTCTTTCTTTACTTAAAGGGAAGGAGTGGGTTTGAAGGAACTTTGTAATAAGTTAGTCATCTATAAAAAGCAGAGTAAGGTTGTTGGCGGCTAATATGAAGAAAATTTGCTGCCGCTTTTAATAACCACTGTTAGAATGACATTTGTATGAACACTATTCGTATCGACGAGTAATGGCAGAATATCCTTTAAGGAGGGCTCACCATGACAGCAAATGAAAAAATACACCCAAAATTTATTGAGGCCATGGAAAAGCTAAATGCAATGAGTGAAGAGGAACGTTTGTCCGAAAAGAACAAAGATTTGTTTGAGCAGGCGATGAACTATGCTCCTTTGGATATCCAGCCAAAGTTGGTTGCGATCAGAAAAAAATATGACGAGCTACATTAGCAGTTAGTTCCATCAATATCCTGAATAAAAAACGCTGCTCTCGCAGCGTTTTTTATGTGTTACATTCATGGAATACCGAATGCTTCATCGCCAATTAATTCAGATTCCTGAGTTACATCTAGAGCCAAGTTATCAGCGGCGTATCCAAAGCTGCGGGTAAATTCATCTAGCCCTTCCAAAACCAGGTCATAAGTTTGATCAATGTTGGAGGCTATCTCACCCTCTAGCACGTTTAGACCGTCCAAAATCTCCCTGGCTTCCTCGAAACCTTGCAAAATGCCCTCACCAATCAGGTTCATAAAACGCTCAAGGGCGGCTTCTTCACTCAGTTCTGGATGAATATCAAGATAGTTAGAGAACATGCCTGTGGTCATAGTGACAATACGATCTGCTACTGCTTCCGGAGACACATCAAGACCCGATTCCAGTGCTGAGTCCAGTGGCCTGCTACCCAGGTCAGGCTCAAGCACTTCATTCAGTTGCTCAATCGCTGCTTTATAAAGTAATGCCTGAGATTCATTGCCTGTAGATAGACTGACCTCATAAGATTGCTGGAGTATGGAAAGATTTTGGCTTTGTTTAGTATTTATCTGCGCGTTTTTCTCAAATTGCTGAACAGCGTTATTCTTTTGGCCCTGTAGCTGCGTGGAGTGTACCCCTATAGTGTTTGTTTCCATTTACTTCTCCACCATTATTTGAGTTGTTGTTCATATTAAGTATCGTTTAATTCTTGTTGTTTGGACTGATTTATATTCAATTCAAACGCACGTTCATTTCAAAATTTTCAAAGCAGAATTCTGAAACTGTGCTTGGTAGGTGTATGAAGAGGAGGCAGGGGTGTGAGTACCCCTGCAGAGAGTTAATTGGTGAGTGTTAAGATGTGATCAAATGACCCAGTCGTATTGATCTGATCCCTTTTCCATATTCCAATGCTCCAACCACTTAACAAGTTCCACCATTGGCATGGGTTTAGCGTAGAGGAAACCTTGAATAATTTCGCAGCCGATACTTCGCAGATACTGCATCTGTTCAACGGTTTCGACCCCTTCAGCAACAACTTTAAGGTCCATTTTGTTACCTAGGGTGAGTATGGTGTCTGCGAAATCCCCGCCCACAAATATTTCGCCTTCTTTACGAATATCTTTTACGAACGCTTGATCGATTTTTAAGCAGCTAATAGGGAGGTCTTTTAGATAGCTTAGTGAAGAGTAGCCAGTACCAAAATCATCAATCGATGTGGCTATGCCTGCGTTTTGTAGATCCTTTAACGTATCGATAACGGAACTTTGATCATCAATGGATAGACTTTCAGTCAGCTCGAGGACAAGGCTATTAGGCTCAAGTTGATGCCTGTATAGACTATCTTTCACTTTGCCCACGAATCCAGAGCTACGGAATTGAGGAATGCTGACATTAACAGAGATGTATTCGGGGGAATCGGGCAGGGACTTCAGTTCAGCATAATCTTCACACGCTTTCTCTATTACCCAATCCCCGATGGGTATTATCAGACCTGAATATTCAGCAAGCGGTATGAACGTAGAAGGGGGCTGAATAAATCCTTGTTCGGCATCAGGCCAGCGAAGCAAAGCTTCAAGCCCCCAGACTTTTCCATTACGCAGATCTATCTGGGGTTGATACCAGAGCTGCAGTTTGCGTGAATCAAAGTCTTCATGAAGTCTTCGAATTACATTCAATCTCCAGCGGGTATTCCCCTCCATCTCCTCAGCGTAATATTCGAATCGGCTGGAGTTGCTTTGTTTAGCTTGGGTCAGTGCTATATTGGCATGCTTTAGTAACGTCAGCCCGGCTACCTGGTTCCCTGTGAGTCGACACAAACCGATATTTGTACGAACTGGAATCTCCATGCCCTGGATCTGGAATGGTTTGGAGAGTATTACATTAAGATTTTCAGGGTTGAGGAAAGTTTCGGAGCCGATAATACCAAAAACATCGGCACCTAAACGTGCAATGTAACATTGCTCTCCCAGATTACTTTTCAGGCGCTTGGAAAATTCCATCAACATAGAGTTACCAGCGTCTATACCCAGACCTTCGTTAAGATCGGCAAAGTGACTGATATCTATAAGAGCTACAAGTTTATCTGGAACCGCCATGTTAGCGTAGTGATCAAGCTCGATGATAAAACGGGTACGGTTTGGTAAAAGGGTGAGTGGATCGTTATAAGCTGCGAAATTCAGTCGTTCAACCATATTTACATTGTTGAAGCAGGCTGTGATATTGGCTGCGAATACCTCCAGGATACGTTGGTCATCTTCAGAGGGAATATGCTGGGTATTTATGTAAACAGCACCCTCGTTATCGCTGCTTTGTAGATAGATGACACAGTAATCTTCACCATAAATATGGTGACGTTTTTTAATTGATTCCTCAATGGCGGCCCGTGCCTCTGTATCATGCATATCTTCAATGGGGTGCGTGATGAGAGAGGAAAGCTCTCCTGCTGCACCCGCGACAAAGAGGCCGTCAGGGTTTGCCGCATCTGGAAAACCTCTCTGCACGCAGACAATGCCGTTTTGAGGAAAATTTAGTAATGAGGCTAGCTGGGTCAGAACGCCCTGAGAAAAACTTCTGATTGCAGTGCGGTCCATCAGATAGGACGTGGCATTGATAATGAGCTCTAGTCCGCGCCTGTTTTCTGAAATGGTGTTGATCTGGCGGTACGAACGAAGTGCTGCAGTGATACTGGTAATAAGTCGATTTCGTGTCAGCTCGGCTTTGGTGCGGTAATCATTTATATCGTATTCATTGAATATTGATAGTTCGGGGGCGTACCCAGGTTGACCGGTGCGGAGAATGATCCGGCACTCTTCCATCTGCATCTCTTTACGGATGTAACTTACCATCTGTAAACCCGCATCATCTGTTTCCATTACTACATCTAACAGAATGACTGCGAAGTCACGGTTATGTTGCAGAATCTCTTTGGTCTCTTTAACGCTGTAGCAGTGATATAAGGAAAGAGGGCGATCAAGTATGGTTAGGTTCTTAAGTGCTAACTTGGTTACTGAATGTACACCTTCGTCATCATCAACTACCAGGATTTTCCAGGGGGGTAGTTCTCTTGAACTTGAGGTCTGTAGCGGTTCGTCATCATCGATTATCTGAATGAAGTCGTCATTACTGCTCATTGGACGCTTCCTTTTCTGTTTTTGATAGTGGAGCTATGGTCGGTAATTTAATCACAAACTTTACGCCGTGCCCCTCTTCACTGGTTAATTTTACATCCCCTCCCAATACGGCTGTTATTAGGTTATAGATAATATATAGACCAAGTCCACTACCACCGCTTCCTAATTTAGTAGTAAAAAATGGGTCAAACGCCTTATGCATTAGTTTCTCCGGAATTCCATTGCCGTTGTCTTGGTATGTTAGGGTTATAAATTGCTCATCAGCCGTGGCATTTATGGATATACACCCATCATCTTTGCCCTCAAATCCATGTATTAGTGAGTTGTTTATCAGATTGGTGAGGACCTGTTCGATGGGACCTGGGTAGCTATCCAGATTGATATTAACCGGTACTAGGTTTTCAATATCACACTGGGTCCTTTTTAGGGTTGGACCAAGGGTAGTCAGTACTTCATCGATGGTAATTCTGAGATCGAACTCACGCCGCCGCACGCTGGTCTGGTCAACTGCAACCTGTTTAAAGTTACTGATCAGTTCTTCTGCTCTATGCGCGCTTCTTTCCATTAGGCTGGTAGAGTCAGCGGTGATTTCAAGGAAGTTATCCAGTGTGCTTTTCTTTAGCGCACCCCCCTTAACTGCATCTTCAAAGTCCTTTGCGCTGTCTCGTAAGGTAGAAGATACCGTCAGCATATTGCCAATGGGAGTATTAAGCTCATGGGCTACACCAGCGACTAAATTACCTAAAGAAGCAAGCTTTTCAGAAGTGACCAGTTGATTCATTGCTTTATGCAGGTCTTCATTAGCTTGTTTTAGCTCATGGGTGCGATTCTGAACTCTTTCTTCGAGTTCATCATTTAGAGTCCGTACTTCTGATTCAGCCTGCATGCGTTGGGTTATATCGATAAGGGATTCAATAGACCCAATAATCTCGCCTTTCTCATTGCGTAGTGGTGATGCAGTAAAATATAACCAGCGTCCCTCACCATCTTCCCCCATGTTTGGGAAATAGTCCTCGCATTCATAGGCGCCACTTATAAAAGGCGACTTTCGGTATTTTCCGGAATAAAAATCCTCTATCAATGACTCCCCACCATCATTCTGCATCACCATATCGGCCATAATAGGTCGTTTATTCGGGTAGAAAGGTTTCCATTGATCATCTGTACCAATCATCTCTTCAGCTTTCCCGCCTAGAACCTTTTCACAAGCATGGTTCCAGTGTGTGATACGGTGATCTTTATCTAATACGAGTATTGGCTGGGGGTAGGCGGCTATAACTTGGTTAAGCTCGCTGTTGAGGCGTTGCGCTTCAGCTTCAGCTTCTTTGCGCTCTGTAATGTCGATAAGAGATTCAATTGCACCTACAACTTCCCCTTTTGCGTTAGTCAGTGCACAGGCGGTGAAGTAGAGCCAGCGGCCGTTTTCTCCCATATGGGGAAAGAAATCTTCTGCCTCGTAAGTGCCTTCTATAAAGGGAGATTGTTTGTATTTTCCTGCATAGTATTCAGACATCAAAGCCTGACTTCCCCCATCCAGTATGATATCTGCCATGATCGGGCGTTCGGATGGATAAAAAGCTCGCCATTGATCCCGCGTACCAATCATCTCTTTTTCTGTCAGGCCAATGAACTGCTCACAAGCTTTGTTCCACTGAATAACTCTGTGCTCCTTGTCCAGAACAATTATTGGCTGAGGATAGTTACTTACGATCTGGTGAAAGTGGGCTTCGCTCTCTCTTAGCGCATTACGTGAGCTGGTCAGTTCGGTCGTGTCTGATACAAGGGCAATATAGTTTTGGATCTCTCCCTGCTGATCCATTACCGCAGTTATCCGGGTATGAAGGAAAACCTCTTCACCAGACATCGCTTTATGATGAATGTCGCCCGCCCAGTGTCCGGTTTCACGCAGGGTGTTCCAAACGTTTGTGTCGAAAATAGCCTGTTGTTGAATAGGATTATCATCACGTGAATTGATTCCGATCAGCTGTTCTTTGGTTAATCCCAGCAGCTCCAGGTATCGCTGATTGGCTTCAATAATCTGTCCTTGGGGGTCGGTAATGATGATGCCGTCGTGAGCATTTTCAAAAACTGCAGAGGTCAGACGTATTCGCTGCTCTGCTAGTTTTTTCTCCGTGATTTTGTGCCCAGTTCCGACAAAAGATGAGTACAAATCAGTAAATAGCGTATTCAGAGAAAGAGTTATGATCTCTTTTTCTTTCTTCGAGACTAGGGAAAGTTCAATCTGGGATGTACCAGTTTTGAAAGCTTGGTGTAGTGCTTCGTGAAGCTTCTTCTGCTCTGATTCGGGAAAAAAAGAGGCAAAGTTATCTCTGTGTCTCTGCTTTGGCAGGTTAAAACAGGTTTCAAACTGATGATTGTGCCAGAGGATATGTCCATTTCTGTCACACTTAAACAGAAAATCAGAAGCTGCATTGGTTATCGCTTCTTGATCTTCAGTCATATTTGTAAGCTGTTGGTTTTCCGTTTTCAGTGTGGCAGTTTCAATAGATGTTTTTAGGCAAAAACTAAAACGGTTAATGATTTTCTGAAATTCATCAAATTGTTCAGTTTGGAACTCTTGCTGATCGTTACTGGAGATCTCCAGGAGGCCAATGCCTGCGAGATCGAAGACCGCCATAACATGAGGCTGTTCCTCTCCCCAGTATTCATGGAATTTGGAGAATTCCTCACACCCTGGCTGAATAAAAGCGTGTTTCTCTCCATCTGCGAGTGCCTGAAGTTGCTCAGGGTGAGTGTCAGATATCAGTGATGAGTTGACTTCAGGTAGTAGGTAAAAGCAGGCCAGGTGACGATCTGGACAAGCCAGACTGCTTGTATATAACCAGACAGAAGCCTGAATTATCTTCCCGTGGCCTAACAACGCGTTAAGAAAATCACGGCAGATGGGTTCTGGCAGATTGCTGTTGCCAATAGATGAAGACAGTTTATATAGCGCTAAGATATTACTGTCTGGTGTAGCCTGGTCTGGGCTCATAGACCTGAATTCCGTTCGATAAAATCCTGCATCTGTTTTTATCAACTATCTGATTTTTATGCGACTCTTTAGTTGTAGACCTTATATGAGAACTTTTCAAAGTCGGGCTGATTTTTTATCTGCTAGAGAGTATTTAATCGCCTTTGAGGAGTATAATTTTGGCAAATTGTCTGTTGGCCGGAGAGTAGCAAAGGTACGTACAATGAGTATCAGATTTCTTTCTCAATTTTTGATTATTGCTCTTATATCTGGCTGCACAGCAATGCATCGGGAGCAAGCCCCCCAAGCTGTTTTCTCAGGTGATGTTCATCTAGTTAGTCGTTGGCCCTCTCAGGTTAAGGAAACATCAGGACTCGCTCAGTACGGTGGAATACTATGGACTATCAACGACAGTGGTGATGGAGCTTGGCTGTATGGGCTGGATGAACAGCACCAAGTAAAGCGAAAGATAAAGGTTGCTGGAGCAAAGAATTACGACTGGGAAGAGTTAGCTCAGGATAATGATCACCTCTATATAGCAGACTGCGGCAATAACCGTGGGCATAGAAATATCTTACAGATCTATAAAATCCGCTTGGAGGAACTGGGTCAGCCCAGTACCAGAAAGGTTAAAGCGATTAAATTGCAGTTTTCCTATGCTGATAAACCGTTGGCCACACCGGATAAAAATCACAACTTCGATTGTGAGGCATTGGCTGTCGTAGATGACGAACTGTGGTTATTTACAAAAAACCGGGGTGATCAGCAGACTAAACTCTATCGACTAGACAAAAATCAGCAAAATCAGGTAGTCAAACCTAGTCGAAGCTATCCGGTTAATGGTTTGATTACAGCTGCTGATTATGATGAGAGAACAGATCAACTGATTCTTCTTGGTTACGGGAAGAACGTTCTTTTTGGACAATCTTTTATCTGGTTGGTGCCATTGATGGAAACGACCAACGGTAAAGAGCCAGATTGGTCAACGGCAAGTTTTAAAAAACTACACCCGTATGCTCAATGGGAAGTGTTACTCTGGAATAGGCAATCAGAGCTAGGGCATCTGCTGTTAAGTACTGAAAAAAGCCCTTTGCTGGATGTGTCTTTAGGCGAGATGAGGTTACCAGTGAATCCTGTTTCACAAACATCCACCAAATAACCATCAGGAATTACTGCCAGCTACGGTGAATTGCCCTATAATAGCGCTCCTTTTTACGTATCCGAAAGTAAGTTACGAGTATGTTACAGATCTACAACACCCTGACCAAAGAAAAAGCACCGTTTAAACCTCTGCAAGAGGGTAAAATCAAGATGTATGTGTGTGGGGTCACCGTATATGACTACTGTCATATTGGTCATGCCCGGGTCATGGTGGCATTTGATGTGATTACCCGTTATATGCGCTCCCAGGGTTGGGATGTGGATTACGTGCGTAATATCACTGACGTGGATGATAAAATTATCAAGCGTGCGGCTGAAAATGGTGAAGAGCCGAATCAGCTAACGGAACGCATGATTTCAGCCATGCATGAAGATGAAGCAAAGCTTGCTGTGTTACGCCCAACACAAGAACCACGAGCTACAGCACATATTGGCGATATTATTAACTTAGTTCAGACCTTGATTGATAAAGGTTTTGCCTACGCTGCTGATAACGGCGATGTTTATTACCGTGTTGAGAAGTTTGCTGAATACGGCAAACTGACAAATAAAAACGTCGATGAACTTCGTTCTGGTGCGCGGGTTGAAGTTGGCGAAGCAAAAGAAAGTCCGCTGGATTTTGTTCTCTGGAAAGGGGCAAAAGAGGGTGAGGTGAGTTGGGATTCACCATGGGGTAAAGGCCGCCCAGGCTGGCATATTGAATGTTCTGCCATGTCCAAGTGCTGCCTTGGTGATACCTTTGATATCCACGGCGGTGGCCCCGATCTTCCATTTCCACATCATGAAAATGAGATTGCTCAGTCTGAAGCAGCGAATGGCTATACATACGTTAATACCTGGATGCATGCAGGACCGGTTCGCGTTAATTCAGAGAAAATGTCTAAGTCTCTGGGCAATTTTTTCACAATTCGCGATGTACTGGAAAAGTATAACGCTGAAGTTGTTCGCTTCTTTCTGGCGCGTGTTCACTATCGTACTTATATCGATTACAGCGAAGATAGCCTGAAAGAAGCACGCGTGATGCTGGAGCGTTTCTATCAGGCACTTCGTGGTGTGGAAGTCGTTGAAGCGGAAGCAAACAATGATTTTGATGCTCGCTTTGTTGAAGCCATGAACGATGATTTCAATACGCCTAAAGCTATCTCAGTCCTGTTTGAGCTTGTTAACGAGCTAAATAAAGCAAGCCGAGAAGGTTCTGATGATGCTCCTAAGCTGGCAGGTCAGCTTAAACGTCTGGGAGGAATCCTAGGTTTATTGCAGCAAGATCCTGTTGCTTTCCTGCAGGGTGAAGCCAAAGAAGGTGAGTTGGGTGCAGAAGAGATTGAAGCATTGATCGTTCAGCGTGCTGATGCCAAGAAGAACCGCGACTTTGCTGAATCAGATCGTATTCGTGATGAATTGGCAGAGCAGGGGATTATCCTGAAGGACAGTCGCGAAGGTACGACCTGGTTCCGTGAGGCTTAGTTTCGTGAGGCTTAAATTGATAGTTCTGGGATAGGTTTAAACCTATCCCTATATGCAAATAAAAAGGCAGCTAATAAGCTGCCTTTTTATTATCGTCATTACCGTGAATGCGGTAGTCTCTACGAATCCTGTTTGTTTGCTGCTTCCAGTGTATTTTCCATCAGTGTAGCAACAGTCATTGGACCAACACCGCCTGGAACAGGGGTAATGAAGCCTGCATTCTTTTCTGCTTCTTCATAGCCTACATCACCAACTAGGCGACCATCTTCTAAGCGGTTAATACCTACATCGATAACGGTAGCCCCTTCCTTAATCCACTCACCTTTAACTAGGCCAGGAATACCAACGCCAACAACTACAAGATCGGCACGACGAACATGCGCTTCAAGATCTTTAGTAAATCGGTGAGTAGTTGTAACCGTACAACCTGCCAGCAACAGCTCAAGGCTCATTGGGCGACCAACAATATTGGACGCACCCACTACAACCGCTTCCATACCCTGCAGACGCTGGCCGGTAGAGTCGAGCAGTGTCATCACGCCCTTAGGTGTGCATGGACGAAGTACTGGCATACGTTGAGCCAGACGGCCCAGGTTAAATGCGTGAAAGCCATCAACATCTTTTTCTGGAAGGATGCGCTCCAGAATTTCGTTACCATCAAGATGCTCTGGAAGAGGTAGTTGAACCAGAATACCGTTAACGGAAGAGTCGTTATTTAGTTCATCTACCAGATCAAGCAGTTCCTGCTGACTAGTTTCAGCAGGGAGGTCATAGGAGCGTGACTCAAAGCCTACTTCCTGACAGGCGTTTTTCTTGTTACGTACATATACCTGTGAGGCTGGGTCCATACCAACCAGAATTACAGCAAGGCATGGGGCTTTTTTACCGTCGTTGATTCGCTGCTGAACACCGTCAGCAACACGGCGGCGAACTTCTGCGGCAATCTGTTTGCCATCAATAATCTTCGCGCTCATTTAAAGGGAGGTTCCTTCATAAAATATAAACTGCGGCAAATTCTCTCATGGTTGCGAATTAGCGCCAAGGGCTTTTAATGATTTGCTTAATATGAAGGAAGCGGCTTAAGGGTGGAGTCGTAATTACTCAGTAAGGACAAAATATGGCAAAAATTCGAAAAATTGCTTATAAATCAGGCAGATCTGTTCGAATGTTGAGCAAGAAAAACTGAAAGGTTTAAAAGATCAAAAAAAATGTTGACGCTGAAAAATGAGCTGTATATTATTCGCACCTCCTTAAGACGAGGCGCTTGAAAAGGACCTTTCGTAGGCCGGATTGAGAGTAAGTCATTAAGGGCTGACAAATTGTAGGGCGCCTATAGCTCAACTGGATAGAGCAACGCCCTTCTAAGGCGTAGGTTCCAGGTTCGAGTCCTGGTGGGCGTGCCATTTGTTAGCGAGAGTAATGGTGGGCATAGCTCAGTTGGTAGAGCTCCGGATTGTGATTCCGGCGGTCGTGGGTTCGAGCCCCATTGTCCACCCCATTTCTCTCTATGGTTTTGCGGACGTGGTGGAATTGGTAGACACGCCAGATTTAGGTTCTGGTGCAGCAATGTGTGAGAGTTCGAGTCTCTCCGTCCGCACCATTCTTTACTTGTAAGAAATTCTTTGTGGTGGGCATAGCTCAGTTGGTAGAGCTCTGGATTGTGATTCCAGCGGTCGTGGGTTCGAGCCCCATTGTCCACCCCATTAAAAGCATCACTTCTTGCGGACGTGGTGGAATTGGTAGACACGCCAGATTTAGGTTCTGGTGCAGCAATGTGTGAGAGTTCGAGTCTCTCCGTCCGCACCATTTCTTACAAGCATCTCTTAGTACTTAATCTCTACTCATTTCTTGGTTTTTCAGATAGCGGGATTTCTCTTCGGTTGTCTTGTTACCGCATCAGTATTTCGGTTTTTTGTGCCCTGGTGATTTATAAAATTCCGCTCTAAGTCAATCTTGATTAATTTATTTCATAATAAAGCTTTATTTCATCTACTTAACTTGACTAATTCTTTCCATTGCCGGAAAATTTCGCGCTTTAATTTTGCTCGTTTTTTATCGGGCACTGCGCAGATCAAAGCGGCGGTAGTATTTCTCGCCGATCTGTTAAAGATTATTAAGTACGAATTTATTTGTGAGGCATTACATGCAAGTTTCCGTTGAAACGACTTCTGGCCTAGAACGCCTGATGACGATTTCTGTACCAGCAGAGCGCATCGATCAGGATGTAAACAAGCGCATCCAGCAGACTGCACGTACAGTACGTATTGATGGTTTCCGTCCAGGCAAGGTACCAACAAAAGTAGTTAAACAGCGCTACGGCAAAGGTATCCGCGAAGAAGTACTGGGTCAGGTAGTTCAGGAAAGCTTTTATCAGGCTATCCAGCAGGAAGAGCTGACTCCAGCGGGTACACCAGCAATTGACTTCACTAAAGATGTTGAAGGCGAAAACCTGGAATACACAGCTAAGTTTGAAGTTTACCCAGTGATTGAACTGGCTGATTTCTCTGCTGTTGAAGTTGAGAAAAAATCTGCTGATGTGCAGGACGCTGATCTGGATCAGATGATTGAAACTTTGCGTAAGCAGCAGGCTGACTGGTCTGAAGTTGAGCGCGAAGCTACTGATGGCGACCGTCTGCGCATCGACTTCGAAGGCTTTGTAGATGGCGAAGCTTTTGATGGCGGTAAAGGCGAAGGCATGGATCTGGTATTGGGCTCCAACACAATGATCCCAGGTTTCGAAACAGGCCTGGCTGGTGCTAAAGCAGGTGACGACGTTGAGCTGAACGTTACATTCCCTGAGCAGTACCAGGCTGAAAACCTGCAGGGTAAAGATGCAGTATTCAAAGTGAAAGTTCACACAGTTTCTGAACAGATTCTGGCTGAGCTAAACGAAGAGTTCTTCGAGAAGTTTGGTCTGGAAGAAAAGACAGAAGAAGCTTTCCGTGGCGAAGTACGTAAGAACATGGAGCGTGAACTGAATCAGTCTCTGAAAATGAAGCTGAAAGATCAGGTCTTCTCCAAACTTCTGGAAATCAACCCAATTGAAGTTCCAGCTGCGCTGATCGATGGTGAAATCGATAACCTGCGTCGTCAGGCAGTAATGCAGTTTGCGGGTGCTGATTCTGGTATGGATCCAAATGCTCTGCCAAAAGAGATGTTCTCTGATCAGGCTGACCGTCGCGTTAAGATCGGTCTGCTGATGCAGGAAGTTATCAAGGTTAATGAGCTGGAAGCTGATGAAGCTCGCGTTAAGTCAACTCTGGAAGAGATGGCTGAAACTTACCAGGATCCTCAGCAGGTTATTGACTGGTACATGGGCAACGAAGAGATGCTGAACCAGATCAAAGGCTTGGTTCTGGAAGAGCAGTGTGTAGATACTCTTCTGGGTGCGGCAAAAGTATCTGAAGTAGAAGTTAGCTACGAAGATGCGATCAAGCCTGAGCAGCCAGAAGCGCCAGCTGAAGAAGCTGCTGAATAATTATATTTTCAGTCAAGCAATTCTAGAAAAACGGCAGTCAGTAACCTGACTGTCGTTTTTTTTGCCTGTTATTTGTGAACTCAAGCGCTCAGGCTCTTGTCTGTACTGGGTAACGTAGTATTATCGAGTGCTTGGTTTTGTTTTTTTCCGTTTAAGGAGTGTTAAATGACGGATTTTGGAAAAGGTGGTGCTGATATCCTGAGCAGTCTTGTTCCTATGGTAGTTGAGCAGTCTGCACGTGGTGAACGCGCTTATGATATCTATTCCCGTCTGTTAAAAGAGCGTGTGATCTTTCTGGTTGGTCCAGTAGAAGATCATATGGCTAATCTGGTAGTGGCTCAGTTGTTATTCCTGGAAGCGGAAAACCCGGATAAAGATATTCATCTTTACATCAATTCACCGGGTGGTTCTGTGACTGCTGGTATGTCTATTTATGACACAATGCAGTTTATCAAACCTGATGTCAGTACAATGTGTCTGGGTCAGGCAGCGAGCATGGGTGCATTCCTGCTGGCAGGCGGTGCAGAGGGTAAGCGTTTTGCACTACCGAACTCCCGCGTTATGATTCATCAGCCGTTGGGTGGTTATCAGGGGCAGGCGACGGATATCGAGATCCACACTAAAGAGATCCTGAGTATCCGTGAAAAATTGAATCGTTTGTTGTCTGAGCATACAGGTCAGGACCTTGAGACAATCTCTCGTGACACTGATCGTGACAACTTTATGGATCCTTATGCCGCTAAAGAGTACGGCTTGATCGATGAAGTGCTTGATCGTCGTAACGCTGAGTAACGCGAAATAAAGAATTTTTGTAATTGTTACTATACTCATTAATGCCCTCTGTAGGGTTGAAAAGATTGAGGCAAGTATCAATATAGGGTTAATACCCTGATTAGTAATACGAGGAAGTCGAATGACCGACGAAATCAAAGGTAAGGACGGAGATGATAGCGGCAAGCTGTTGTACTGTTCATTCTGTGGCAAAAGCCAGGATGAAGTACGGAAGCTGATTGCAGGGCCTTCTGTTTTTATCTGCGACGAATGTGTAGATCTGTGTAACGATATCATTCGTGAAGAGATTCAGGATGCTGAGCCTCAGGAAGAGGGAGATCACCTTCCTACACCATCTGAGCTGAGTGCAGCCTTAGATGAGTATGTTATAGGTCAGGAGCGAGCTAAGAAGGTTCTTGCAGTAGCGGTTTATAACCACTATAAGCGTCTGCGTTTCCAGAAAAGCAGCAATTCTGAAGTTGAGCTGGGTAAGAGTAATATTCTACTTATCGGCCCAACCGGTAGCGGTAAAACTCTGCTGGCTCAGACTCTGGCGCGCCTTCTGAATGTGCCATTTACCATTGCTGATGCGACTACGCTGACTGAAGCGGGTTATGTCGGTGAAGATGTAGAGAATATTATTCAGAAGCTTCTACAGAAGTGTGACTACGATGTTGAGAAAGCCCAGTTGGGTATTGTTTACATCGATGAGATCGACAAAATATCGCGTAAGTCTGACAACCCATCTATTACACGTGATGTATCGGGTGAAGGTGTCCAGCAGGCTCTGCTGAAACTCATTGAGGGTACAGTCGCTTCTGTTCCACCTCAGGGTGGTCGTAAGCATCCTCAGCAGGAGTTCCTGCAGGTTGATACTTCTAATATCCTGTTTATCTGTGGTGGCGCATTCGCGGGTCTTGAACAGATAATCCGTGATCGCTCAGAGAAAAGCTCTATTGGCTTCAGTGCTGTTGTTAAGAGCAAAGATGAAGAGAAAACTGTTTCTGACAGTTTGATGGAAATGGAAGCCGAAGATCTGGTTAAGTACGGTCTAATACCAGAGTTCGTTGGTCGTCTACCGATGATTGCGACACTGGCTGAGCTGGATGAAGAGGCATTGATCCAGATTTTGACTGAGCCTAAAAACAGCCTGACTAAGCAGTACGCAGCGTTGTTTGATATGGAGGGGGCTGAGGTTGATTTCCGTGAAACTGCGCTTCAAGCGGTGGCTCAGAAGGCGTTGGAACGTAAAACGGGTGCTCGTGGCCTTCGCTCAATCATGGAAGCCACGCTGCTGGATATTATGTATCAACTGCCGTCGATGGATAATGTAAGTAAAGTCGTGATCGATGAAGGTGTTATCAATGGTGATAATGATCCAATTCTGATTTACGAAAACATGGAACAGCAAAAAGCTGTACCTGAGGATTAATTGATCATAATTGGTCTAACTTACTAAAATACATAAAGAAAAGGATGGCATTTCTGCTATCCTTTTTTTATGCGTGACGGTTATGATAGCCGGATACAGTCAGTCATATGGTGATCAATGTCTCAAGATAACTACAATGCCTTTCAATCATTAAGTGATGAGCTTAAAACTGAGTTCTACACCAGTTTTAGGGAGGCAATGGATGAGCTGGATATCTGCTTTAGTACTCTGAATTGCAGCTACCAGGAGGATGTTGTGCATGAGATGTTTCGTGCAGTTCATTCTCTTAAGGGTAACTGCCATATGGTGTTTCTGGACGATATAGCTGATATCTGCCACCGTCTTGAAGATCTTGTGTCACAGATGCGCAAAGGTGAGTACACATATACACCTCCTTGCGGTGAGTTTATGACCTATATTTTTCAGCGTCTGGAGCAGTTGGTCGCCTCTGCAATTGCAGGGAATGAAATTGCAGAAAATAATATCCTTGTACTACAAACCAGTGTTGATCAGGTTTTTAAAACAGAGCCTGATAAGCGTGAAGACGTTATTCTTAAAACCTTAGATAGTCTCTCTGGTGCGTTAACTGCTACTGAAGATGTCAGCGAAAAGATCCTCGAGCGTTTGGAAAAACAGGAAAAACTGAAGAACTTCTCTGACCTCGAATTTATGCAACGTATCTCAGATATTATGCGTTCCAAATCGTTACAGCATCAGTGTAAAGTCGATCGACTTCTGGGCATCTGTACTTACATTAATAAGCACCTCACTAATAAAGTGAGTGATGATCAGATAAGCGCAGCACTTTATATGAATCTGCTGGGTAGTAAATTTGTTACTTCGCCAATTTTCGAAATACTACCGGACAGTGATTGTTGGGAGAAACAGCGCGTATCTGAGCAGCTGGAGCTGACTGCAGGTTTTCTAAAACTTGGTGGTAAATGGTTATCGGCTGCAGAGATGATTGAGCATAGCTTTGCCCGTTATGATGGTAAGGGAGTGCCTGAAGGGCTTGCCGGTGAAGAGATCAACCCGGGAGGGATGATTTTAGCGCTTGTACGTTATTATCAGCAACAGTACCGCAAAGCCAGAGTCGAACATAATGCCAAGATTGCGGTTGCTAAGGTGCTGCGTTCAATGAACAGTGAGAAGGGCCTTCGATTTAACCCTGATTACGTTGATATCTTTAACCAGCTAGTAAGGGAAGATCTGGAAAGCGTTTATATTTGATCAGCTTCTACAGGTACAAAAAAAGCGCATCAGCCATACTGCATGCGCTTTTTATCGTTTAGAGAAGGAATTAGCGGTTCGGTAGAACCTCTTTCAGTTTCTCATTCATCTCAACCAGGCATTTCTCAGTAGCATCCCAGTCGATACAAGCATCAGTTACAGAAACACCGTATTCCAGATCTTCCAGATTGTCAGGAATAGACTGGTTGCCCCAACCCAGATTACTTTCAATCATCAGGCCAACAATGGATTTGTTTCCTTCCAGAATCTGGTTAGCTGCGTTTTCTGCTACCAGCGGCTGCAAAGCCGGGTCTTTGCTGGAGTTGGCGTGGCTACAGTCGATCATGATGTTGTTTGCCAGACCCGCTTTTTCCAGGGCCTGCTCGCAGATAGCAACGTTCACTGAATCGTAGTTTGGCTTTCCGCCACCACCACGTAGTACAACGTGACCGTACTGGTTGCCTTTAGTGTGAACAATGGATACCTGACCTTCTGCATTGATACCCAGGAAGCGGTGTGGAGCGCTAACTGATTTTAGTGCGTTAGTCGCCACTTCAAGGCCACCATCAGTACCGTTTTTGAAACCAACCGCACATGACAGACCTGAAGACATCTCACGGTGAGTCTGAGACTCAGTTGTGCGTGCACCGATCGCAGACCATGCGATCAAGTCCTGCATGTACTGTGGTGAGATAGGGTCCAGCGCTTCAGTGGCTAGCGGTAGGCCTAGCTCAGACAGGTCAAGAAGAAGCTTACGCGCAATGTGCAGGCCTTCTTCGATCTCAAAGGAGTCGTTCAAGTGAGGGTCGTTGATCAGGCCTTTCCAGCCAACAGTGGTACGTGGTTTTTCAAAATAAACACGCATTACCAGATACAAAGAATCTTTTACTTTTTCCTGCAGTTCAACCAGCTTCTTACCGTATTCGATAGCTGCTTCTGTGTCGTGGATAGAGCATGGACCTACCACAACAAAAAGACGTGGATCTTTGCGATCCAGAATGTCACGAACAACAGAGCGGCCCTGCATTACTGCAGCAGCTGCTTTCTCAGAGATAGGCATCTCTGCTTTTAGTGCGTCCGGAGAAACCAGGACGGTATTTGATTCAATGTTTAAATCTTCAACGCGTGTATCAGTCATTATTAATTTATCCTGCTTTAGAGAAGCCGCATTGCCACGAATTAAGATGAAATTATGTGGCGATCACTTCGGTTCCCTAGACTCTATGTCAATGTGACGCCTTTTTTACCACAAACCTATGTCGGTTATAAGTATACGGAGGGGCTAATCTGGCAATTACAGCCTGAAATTAGGGAATATTTCTGATCTGGCTCAGTATTGGCTGTTTTAAAGAGCTGTCATGAAATTACAGGTTGCCGTGGTACACTTAGAAATAGCTTTATTCGAGATTGCTAATGTCCGGTAATATATTTAAAAATGGACTGAAATTTGGCGAACTCTGACGTTAAAAAATGGTCAATGGGACGATTGCCATTAGATTTAAGGAATCTGTGTGTTTAGGAATCTAAAACAGAAGCTTGGATTATTTTTATTTGTTTCCTTTGCTTCAATTATCAGCCTGCCAGCTAGCGCCGGTTTATTTGATAATAGCCCCTTCTCTAACAATGGACCTCTAGAGGTCGAAAAAGCTTTTGTTTTTGGGCACATCCAAGAGGGGAATAAATTAAACCTCTATTGGGATATACCTGACGATTATTATCTCTATCGTGACCGAATTGAGCTCAAGAATAATAGTGAAACAAAGATTCTTAACCGTTCAAACGCGGAAGCCAAGCAGAAAGACGATCCTTTGTTCGGCAAAGTTTGGGTTTACCACAACCGAGCTGAGGTCAGCTTTGATCTGGCCAGTCTCTCATCTGAAGTTGTAGATGACACTCT
The DNA here is from genome assembly GCF_024231755.1 of Neptuniibacter sp. Taxonomy (GTDB): domain Bacteria; phylum Pseudomonadota; class Gammaproteobacteria; order Pseudomonadales; family Balneatricaceae; genus Neptuniibacter. The sequence continues at coordinate 40,852 of NZ_JAAEQH010000105.1, read as the reverse complement.
GGAAGTGACCTATCAGGGGTGCTGGGAAGGGGGTATCTGTTACCCGCCGGTGACTAAAGAGGTTAAAGTTTCAGGTATCACTCCTGCTGTGCAGGAGACATCTATTGCTGCTAAAGAACAGAAAGTATCCCCAACACTAATCACACCACCGCAGACAACGGTATTAAGTGAGCAGGATCAGTTTGCACAGATGATTGGGCAGGGGGATCTGCTGGTGACTCTGGGTGCTTTCTTTATTGCAGGTCTGGCACTCTCATTCACTCCGTGCGTATTTCCAATGATTCCTATCTTGTCCAGCATTATAGCGGGGCAGGGAAGACATGTTACTGCTTCTAGAGGTTTCTTCCTTTCTCTGGTTTATGTGCTTGCTGTGGCGGTTACATATACCCTTGCGGGAATCTTTGCAGGACTGTTTGGCGAAAATCTGCAGGCGATGTTCCAGAACCCGTGGATAATTGGTGTATTCAGTTTTGTCTTTGTACTGTTATCGCTTTCGATGTTTGGTTTCTATGAACTTCAGTTGCCGAATAGTCTACAGACACGTTTAAGTAAGGCCAGCAACAGCCAGGAAGGCGGAACAGTTACGGGTGTTGCGATTATGGGCTTCCTATCTGCACTGATTGTAGGACCCTGCATGGCTGCGCCACTGGCGGGCGCACTGATTTATATTGGTCAAACAGGTGATCCCATTCTGGGTGGTAGCGCACTTTTCTCCATGAGTCTGGGCATGGGTGTACCTATTCTTCTGGTTGGTACTTCTGCAGGTAAGCTACTACCTCATGCAGGGTTATGGATGGAGAAAGTAAAAGCATTCTTTGGAGTGTTGTTGCTGCTCCTGGCTATCTGGATGCTGGACCGAATTGTTCCAACCGTCGTTACTATGTGGTTAACAGCCATTGTTCTGATTGTTTCGTCGGTTTACATGGGTGTATTGACCAAACTGGATAAAAAATCCTCGGCTTCGTCGCATCTTGGGAAAGGCATAGGCTTGATCGTGTTTGTCTATGCGCTGTCTTTGATGGCTGGTGCATTGGGAGGTAATAAAAGCCTGATCTACCCGCTGAAGGGCTTTGCCGGCGCTTCAGCTGAACAGAGTACAAAGCTTCCATTCATTGTAGTTACTACTCCTGAGCAACTGGATCAGCAATTGATCGATGCCAAGGCTCAGGGCCTTCCTGTTATGCTGGATTTTTATGCTGATTGGTGTGTGTCCTGTATAGAGCTTGAAGTCATAACGTTTGCGGATGTTAACTCTCAAAAAGCTCTGGAACGATTCCGGTTGATTAAAGTGGATGTGACCGCAAATGATGATCCTGCCAAAGCCTTGAACAAAGCTTATTCACTGATCGGACCGCCTGCGTTGATCTTCTACAATGCAGAGGGCAATATGCTAGCGAATAAGACTTTGATCGGGGTTGTTGAACCTGCCGATTTTGTTAACCATATCAGCGAAATCTAAATTAGACTTGGCTGAAGGCTTCTAGTAGGCTGTGGTAACTGACCAACGGTCAAAAATAAGAATAAGACGGTAAGATTTATGGAGGAAGTGATGACAGGTTATTCTATTAAGACAGGTATTCTGGCAGCAGTTATCAGCGTATCAGCTATGCCTTTGACTGCAGCAGCGGCAGACCCTGAAAATGGCAAAGAGCTGTATCATGAGGTGGAGATAGAAAAAACCATCCAAGGTATCGAATACACAGATGCGAACTGTGAAACCTGTCATGAAACAAGTTTCTTTAGCCGTGAAGATCGCAAAGTTACCAGCTACGCGAAGCTAGAAGCTTTTGTTGAAGGTTGTAACACTAATCTTGATGTAGGCTGGTTTCCGGAAGATGTATCTGATGTTTCGGCTTATATGAATAAGGAATTCTATAAATTCGAAAAATAAGTTTAATCCGGCGGACTTAGCTATAAGCCAGATTATCTAGAAAAGATCTGTAAATCGTATCATGTGCCATTTAGAGCCGAATAGGAACGGATTAAATGGCACATGACTAAAGATGAGTTATCAGTGCAACTTCATCTTCGGTCGAACGACCTTACTCACCTTCTCCGCAACGAATACCAACATCGCTTTAAAGAAACCGTGAATAGCAATCTGATGCATACGGTAAAGTGATATATAAACTATTCGGGCAATTTTACCTTCAATAAACATACTATTCTTGGTCAGGTTGCCCATTAGGCTTCCCACTGTACTGTAGCGGCTAAGGTTAACCAGTGAGCCATGATCCTTATATTGAAAGTCTTTTAGTGGTTTACCCTGCAATTGATTGATGATGTTTTGTTTCGCCAGTGATGCCATCTGGTGAGCTGACTGGGCGCGCGGTGGTACCCAGCTTCCATCGGGTAGTGCGCAGGCGCAGCAGTCACCGATCACAAAGATGTCATCGTTGTTACTGCTTTGCAGTGTAGGTTTAACAAGAACCTGATTTGAGCGGGTCAGTTCAAACTGATACAGGTCGGCTAGGAAATCTGGGGCCTTTACACCTGCAGCCCAGATCATCATATCCGCTTCGATCAGTTCATCTTCAGATGTTATAAAACCATCTTCATTTGCCGATTGAATCATGGTGTTCTCACGCACTTCCACACCTAAATCGGACAGCTCTTTACGCGCAGAGGCCGAAATACGCCCAGGCAGGGCAGGGAGTATGCGAGGACCGGCTTCAATCAGCTTAACTTTGAGTTGATCAGAAGTCATATTCTGCAAGCCATATGACTTCAGCATATCAGTTACGTTATATAGTTCTGCAGAAAGCTCTACACCTGTTGCCCCAGCGCCAACAATAGCGATATTTAGAACACCGCTATCACGCTGGTTGATACGCATGAAGTTATTAATCAGGGCGTTATGGAAGCGCTCAGCCTGCTTAGCCGTATCAAGGAAGAAGCAGTGATCAGATACACCCGGTGTATTAAAGTCGTTGCTTACGCTACCGATTGCCATAACCAGAGTATCGTAGTCCAGATGACGTTCAGGCAGAACCTGCTGACCTGATTCATCCAGTGTTTCAGCAAGGGTAATCTGTTTCTTATCAGCGCTCAGGCCACAAAACTGTCCCAGTTGGAACTCATAGTGGTGTTTAACTGCATGAGCATGGTAGATCACGGCATCAGTGCTTGGGTCTAGAGAGCCTGTGGCTACTTCGTGTAGCAATGGTTTCCAAATGTGTGAGCGTTTTTGATCAACAAGAGTGACAGTTACGTTGGGATCTTTGCGGTATCGGTGACCAAGCTGTGTTACCAGCTCAAGCCCGCCAGCACCGCCGCCGATCACAAGGATCTTGTGCGGAGTGCCTGTAGAAGGAGAGTTGTTCATGGTAAATCCTCAAAAAATATGGGATTGACCACAGATGAATCAGCCCAAACTGAAACTATGTCCAATCCCATATTTTTTCGTCAGTATTGAACTTTAGTTTTATGGGCAGGGAAAGTAAATATGTCTCCAGTGATATCGCTCTAAAGAACAACAGAGGAATTGCCAATAAGTAGAACAGAATCTCTACTTATTGGCTGAATGCAGCGCTGAGGAGTTTCTGAGTGTAGCTATGGCTTGGGTTATTGAAGATCCGGGTAGCATCACCTTGTTCAACGACATCTCCATGATGCATAACCATTAATTTGTGGCTCAGGGCTTTGACCACAGCTAGGTCATGGCTGATAAACAGATAGCTTAAGGCAAATTTTTCCTGCAGATTTCTCAGTAACTCTACAATCTGCTTCTGTACCGTACGGTCCAGTGCTGATGTTGGCTCATCGAGAACGATGAGTTCTGGTTTCAATACTAAGGCACGAGCGATCGCAATACGTTGGCGCTGTCCTCCTGAGAATTCGTGAGGGTAGCGGTGGCGACTGTCGGGATCGATACCTACTTCTTTAAGTACTTCGATGATCTGTGTTTCGTGTTCAGCTTTGCTTGCTGGTTGATGGATCTCAAGGCCTTCCGCGATGATCTCGGTAATCGACATTCTAGGGCTTAGGCTTCCAAATGGGTCCTGAAATACGATCTGCATCCTGCTGCGTAGGGGTTTAACCTCTTTTTGTCCCATCGCAGAAAGCTCAGTTCCGCTGAAAGTAATACCACCTTCACTTCGAATCAGTTTCAAGATAGCCAAAGCCAGTGTGGTTTTACCGGAGCCCGATTCACCCACCACACCTAAAGTCTCTCCACGGTTTAGTTCCAGATTTACCTGATTTACCGCTTTGATATGGTCAACCGTTCTCTTGAGAAAGCCTTGCTTAACCGGGAACCATATTTTCAGATCGTTGGTATTAAGCAGTGGCTGTACCGTACTATTGATAACTGCAGGCTCTCCAGAGGGTTCTGCATCTAAAAGCTTTTGCGTGTATGAGTGTTTCGGGTTACTGAAAAGCTGCTCAGTTGTAGCACTTTCAACCTGTTCACCCTGATACATTACGCAAACGTCGTGAGCATAGCGACGCACAATATTCAGATCATGGGTAATCAGGAGGATAGCCATATTCAGTTTCTGCTGCAGATCTTTCAGAAGTTCCAGAATCTGTTCCTGAATTGTTACATCCAGAGCGGTGGTTGGCTCATCAGCAATCAGCAGCTCTGGATCGTTAGCCAAAGCCATTGCAATCATTACACGCTGGCGCTGACCTCCAGATAACTCATGAGGGTAGCTGTTCAGGCGTTTCTCTGGCTCAGGGATACCTACTAGCTCCAGAAGCTCGAGAATACGCCCTCGCGCCTGTTTGCCGGTTAACCCTCGGTGTAACAGTAGGGTTTCGCCAATCTGCTTTTGGATAGTGTGTAGTGGGTTTAGAGAGGTCATCGGTTCTTGAAAGATCACGCTGACCTTGTCGCCACGCAGCTGACGCATCTGGTTTTCGTTTAGCTCAAGTAGGTTTTGTCCTGCGTAATAGATCTCACCACTGGGGTGGCTGGCTTTAGGGTAGGGCAACAGTTTGAGGATCGACATTGCTGAAACAGACTTTCCTGAGCCTGATTCACCTACCAGCGCCAGGGTTTTGCCCTTGTCGATATCGAAGCTGATATTCTTTACTGCATCAACTGCCTCACTCTCTCCCTGATCAAAACGGACCGATAGGTTGCGGACACTTAATAGTGATTGATTCGATGAAACTGTTGGGAAAGGCTGAGTCATGAAACTTTCCTTGGATCAAAAGCATCACGGACAGCTTCACCGATAAAAATCAAAAGTGTCAGCATGATAGACAAAGTTAAAAAGGCACTGATCCCTAACCAGGGAGCATGCAGATTGGTTTTACCCTGTGCGACAAGTTCACCAAGCGAAGGGCTACCCGGAGGTAAACCAAAGCCGAGGAAATCCAATGCGGTTAAGGTAACCACTGAACCGTTAAAAATAAACGGCATAAAGGTTAGGGTCGCAACCATCGCATTAGGCAGAATATGGCGGAACATAATCATGCGGTTATTTAGACCTAAGGCACGTGCTGCGCGAACATACTCCAGGTTACGTCCACGCAGAAACTCAGCACGGACTACGTCCACCAGATTCATCCAGGAGAACAGAAGCATTATTCCCAGCAGCCACCAGAAATTAGGCTCAACCAGGCTTGCAAGGATAATCAACAGGAACAGAACAGGAAGACCCGACCAGATCTCAATAAAACGCTGGAAGAACAGGTCTACTTTACCGCCGTAATAGCCTTGCACTGCGCCTGCGATAACGCCTATTACTGAACTCGCCAGTGTTAGTACTACCGCGAACAGAATTGAGATACGGAAGCCATAGATTACGCGAGCTAACACATCACGGGCCTGATCATCTGTACCTAGTGGGTTTTCCAATGTCGGTGGTGATGGTGCAGGGACCGGTAGATCGTAATTGATGGTGTTGTAGCTATAGCGGATCATCGGCCAGATAATCCAGCCATCACCTTGGTTGTGAATCAGATCTTGTATGTAAGGGTCTTTGAAATCGGCAGGGCTCTCAAACTCTCCACCAAAAGTCAGCTCGGTGTATTCGGTGGCTACCGGGAAGTAAAATTCACCCTTATATGAAACCAGCAATGGATCATCATTAGCGATTAGCTCTGCGAATAGAGAAAGGAAGAACAGGCTGAGAAAAATCCATAATGACCAGTAACCACGGCGATTATTGCGGAAGTTCTCAATGCGGCGCTGATTTAACGGACTAAATTTTGCTGCTAATCGTCCCATGCTTAGTTCTCCCGGCTCTCGAAATCGATACGAGGATCAACCAATACATAGGTGATATCGCTAATCAATTTTAGCAACAGGCCTATCAGGGTGAAGATATACAGAGTGCCGAAAATAACCGGATAATCGCGGTTGATCACTGCTTCGTAACCAAGCAAGCCAATGCCATCCAGAGAGAAAATTACCTCGATTAGCATGGAACCGGTGAAGAAGATGGAGATCAGCGCGGCAGGCATACCCGCGATAATAATCAGCATTGCGTTACGGAAAACATGTCCATAAAGCACTTGGTTTTCAGACAGGCCTTTAGCTCGTGCTGTCAGCACATACTGTTTGTTTATCTCATCAAGGAATGAGTTTTTGGTCAGCATGGTCAGTGTAGCGAAACTACCTATTACTGAAGCGATGACAGGCAGTGTGATATGCCAGAAGTAATCCTTAATCTGCCCCCACAGGCTTAATTCATCAAAGTTAGGTGAGGTCAGTCCGCGAAGAGGGAACCAATCAAACCAGGTGCCACCGGCAAAAATCACGATCAGTAGAATAGCGAACAGGAAGTTGGGGATTGCGTAACCGATGATGATTGCGCTACTGGTCCAGATATCGAATGGCGTGCCATCACGTACAGCTTTACGGATGCCCAGAGGAATAGAAACCATATAGGTTATCAGTGTAGCCCAGAGCCCCAGAGAAATTGAAACTGGCAGTTTCTCGATAATCAGATCGATAACACTCTTATCGCTGAATAGACTTTTCCCAAAATCGAAGACAGCATAATTCTTCAGCATCTGCCAGAAGCGCTCGTGTGCAGGTTTATCAAAACCATAAATAGCTTCGATCTCTTTTATCAGTTCAGGGTCTAACCCCTGTGCACCGCGGTAACCACTATCGCTACTGCCGTTTCCAGAAGTGTTGCTTGCCGTCTGGCTGGAGATGTCATTCTGAGCTCCGCTGATCCGTGCAGTAGCATTGGTATCTAATCCTTGCAGCTGCGCGATCGTCTGTTCAACCGGTCCGCCTGGAGCAGCCTGAATAATAATGAAGTTAATGGTCAGAATACCGATCAGGGTAGGGATGATCAGCAATAAGCGCCGCAGGATATAAGCTGCCATTATTGAGCGACTCCTGCTTCTTTAAACCACCATGTATTAAAACCCAGGCTGTATTTTGGACGTGTATCTGGCATCACGAACTTGTCCCAGTAGGCAACACGGTATTTATTAATATGGTATTGCGGAATCACATAATGATTCCATTGCAGTACACGGTCCAAAGCACGTGTACGTAGTACCAGTTGCTCACGATCAGGAGCCTGAATCAGTTGGTCAACAAGATAATCAACTGCAGGATTGTTAATACCTATCAGATTCCTACTTCCTTCAACATTTGCACCGGATGAGTGCCAATAATTACGCTGCTCATTGCCTGGGGAGGTTGATTGGCCAAAGCCGCTGACAACGATATCGAAGTCAAAACTACGCAGCCGGCTGATATATTGGGAGACATCTACCAGTCGAATATTGGATTTGATACCCAATCGTTCCAGGTTACGGATGAATGGAGCGACGACACGTTCGAAGGCCGGGGAATACAACAGCATCTCGATAGTTAGCTGCTCGCCCTTGTCATTAATCAACTTGCCATCTTTAAAGCGCCAGCCTGCTGTTTGCAAAAGACGCTTCGCTTGACGCAGTTCTGTATAAATTTTGCCATCACCTTGGGTTTCTGGTGCACGGTAAACCTTGGTGAAAACCTCTTCCGGCACCTGATCTTTAATCGGTTTCAGGATCTCCAGCTCTTTTTCAGTAGGTAGCTCAGTGGCTGCCATCTCTGAGTTAGAGTAGAAACTGTGGGTGCGGGTGTAGGCGTTATAAAAGATATTCTTATTGGTCCACTCGAAATCAAACGCCATAGCTAATGCTTGTCTTACGATTGGATCGGCAAACTGTTCGCGGCGAGTGTTGAGGATGAATGCTTGCATCCCTGTGGGATTTTCATGTTCCAGTTCTCTGACCAGAATACGGCCATCATCAAACGCCTGCCCCGTATAGCTGGTGGCCCAACGTTTAGAGGAATTCTCTTCGCGAAAGTCATATTCACCGGCTTTGAACGCTTCCATGGCGACTGTACCGTCTCGGTAGTAGTCATAGGTGATCAGATCAAAGTTATCTTTACCTCGGCGCACAGGTAAAGACTGACCCCAGTAGTCAGGGTTGCGACGATAGGTAATACTGCGACCCGCTTCAAATGAATCAATAATATAGGGGCCGGAACCTACAGGAATATCCAGCGTGGGCTTTTGGAAATCACGATCTTGCCAGTAGTGTTTTGGCAGTACGGCGGCTTCACCTACTATCAGAGCTAATTCTTTGTTCTTTGCATGCTTAAAGGTGAATTTCACCCGACGGGAGTTAAGCGCTTCAACCTTTTCAATATCTGCGTAGTAGGCTTTATATCCAGGAGCTCCTTTTTCTCTCAAAATATCAAAACTGAAGACAACATCTTCGGCGGTGACAGGATTGCCATCGCTGAAGCGTGCTTCAGGGCGAAGGTTAAAAATAATCCAACTTCTGTCTGCCGGAACTTCGAGAGATTCTGCTAGCAAACCGTAGAGAGAAAAGGGCTCATCTTCAGCCCGGGCCAGCAGGCTGTCATAGATTTTTCCTAGTCCATCCGCAGCTGTGCCTTTCACTACAAAGCCATTAAAACTGTCGTAAGTGCCTATTGCTGACCGGACAACTTTACCGCCTTTCGGAGCATCAGGATTGACATAATCGAAGTGGGAGAAGCCTGGTGCGTATTTGAGATCGCCGTGCATCGCAATGCCATGGCTAACAGAAACTGCATCAGCTTTAAGTGATATCGGTAGTAGGGCAATCATCACAACAAGAGTGCTAAGCAGGCTTCTGAGTAATCGGCCTATAAGCGCTTGCTGTAGCGAAATATCTCGCATGGAATCGAATTTCCTTATCACTGCTGAATTAGATTTTATTATTTATATCAGTCAGTTGGATTAACTTCTGCACTGATAAAGTTAACAGACAATTATTCAGTTATTTTGTTCAAATTGTTCTGCAAAATCAGTTAAGCGCTGGTGATATTCTTTCCTGTTAACTTTAGATTCGACCATCTCATTGTATTTCTCGATGAGAAATTTCAGTTTGTCAGGATTTTCATCTGCCAGTCCTTTAATTAAGTCCTGGTCCATCCAATTACGAATTTTCTTAAACATCACCACCTTAAATACGATCGCCAGTAGGGTGGAGATAACAATGATGAAGATATAGATGGGTTCCATTGTTTTAATCGCTCATCAGTTGGTTCGAGTGACATCAACATAAAGGGTCAGACGCTGCCCAGGCTGCAGGTAGCGTTTTTTGTTGAGTTTATTCCAGCTAAGAATATCTGCAACACGAACGTTAAATTTGTCGGCAATCAGAGAAAGCGAATCACCGCTACGTACTTTGTAGCCAACCTTGCGAATAATCTGTCGATCAGAGCTGCTCAAAGCAGTTTGGGTTGGTTTGCTCCAGATCACAAGACGTTTGCCAACTCTCAATGCATCTCCAGGAGCCATGCTATTCCAGCGTGCTAGCTGACGAACACCCACCTGATATTTTCGAGCGATGCTCCAGAAGCTATCACCTGATCTAACCGTGTGATACTGCTCTTTGCGGTCAGTGGTTCGGGAGATGGTTTTCTGTTTCTCTATGTGGCGTTGCTGCTGGCTCAGAGCGTATTCACTAGCCTGTTGACTCGCTGTTGAGATCATCAGGGTTTGTCCAGAGCGGATACGATTACCGCTGATCTTATTCGATTTGCGGATCTGAGCAACTGTTGTATCAAATTTTGAGGCTATGCTGATAAGTGAATCGCCAGATTTAACCTTGTAGCGAGTCCATTTTACTCTTTCCTTCTCAGGTAGGTTTTTCAGTGCGCTCTGAAATTGAGTGGCTTGGGCAACGGGAATCAGAAGAGAGTGTGGTCCATCTGGAGAGGTTGCCCAGCGGTTAAAGCCGGGATTCAGCAGATAGATCTCTTTAGTTGTAATACCCGCCATTTCTGCTGCCTGAGCCAGATCAATCTGACTTCCGGTATCTACAGAGGTGAAGTAGGGGGTGTTAGGAATCTCTTTTAGAGTTAAACCATGCGCGTCACTATTTTTTACCAGTTCAGCGATAGCCAGTAATTTGGGTACGTAAGCCATGGTCTCCTTGGGAAGTTTTAGAGACCAGTAATCAGTGGCTTTATCAGAACGTTTATTGCGTTTGATTGCTTTGGATACGTTTCCGCCACCAGCATTATAGGCTGCAAGGGCTAATAGCCAGTCACCGTCAAAGCGCTTGTTCAGCTGTTGCAGATAGGTGAATGCAGCCTCGGTTGAAGCTGTAATGTCGCGACGACCATCGTACCACCAGGTTTGTTGTAGTCCGAAATGTTTGCCCGTTGAAGGTATAAACTGCCATGGACCTGCTGCACGACCATGCGAATACGCAAATGGGTCGAATGCGCTTTCGACAATAGGTAATAGCGCTAGTTCTGTTGGAATTCCGCGTTTAATCGCTTCATTAACAATATAGTGATAATAGGGCGTCGCACGCTTAACAATGCGATCCATATAGGTTGGATGTTTTTTATACCAATTCAGCTGGGTTTGTACTCTGGCTTGGTCAAGGTGAAGATCCAACTGCATATGTTGGCGTGTTAATACCCAAAGATCGGTAGGTGCGGCCGTTTCTGCCTGATTAACCTGCTCGGTTTTATTAACTGTAACTGATGATGTTGGCTGAATAGCCGTATTTGTCTGGCCAGGTTTTTCTGATACGGACTGACAACCGCTGAGAACTGCGCCTGCTACAAAAACGGACAGGACCGATTTACAAGATGAAAACATGATGCTCCGATGGCTTGGAGTGTGTAAATCGATCCATTCTATCAGCGGACTAATTTTGGTCAATAAGCGGGGTCAATAAGTGATGGCCCACAACTAAAACTGATTTTTCCACTCGCGGATTGATGCAAAAATTGCGACTTTGTTTTCCAACGTACTACCGGAAAAATTATTCGCCGCTTGGATAACATCAGCGTGATGGGTTCGCATAAATGGATTGATCTGTTTTTCCTGACCGATGGTGCTTGGCAGAGTGGGTTGGTCGTCTGCACGTAACGCTTTGCACTGCTCAACTGTAGCCTTTATTTCATTGTTGTTTGGCTCAACGGCTACAGCAAAATCCAGATTAGCTAAGGAATACTCGTGGGTGCAGTAGACTTCAGTGTTGTCAGGCATTTCGGCAAAGTAGTCCATAGCCTCAAGCATTTGAGCTGCAGTGCCTTCAAACAGGCGACCACAGCCAGCCAAGAATAGCGTATCACCGCAAAATAGCTGAGGTTCATTTTCACCAGTGTAATAACTGATGTGGTCGAGTGTATGCCCTGGGATTTCATTAATGGTTAATGTTTTGCCGAGCAGGTCAATCTTATCGCCTTTGCTTAGCGGGTGTGTGATCCCTTTAAAAGGTGAGTTTGCAGGGCCGTATACAGGAACATCAAAGGATTCAGTCAGTTTACTAACCCCGCCAGTATGATCGTTGTGGTGGTGAGTAATCAGTATGGCGCAGAGAGATAAATTATTACTCTTCAGGTAGTCGAGCACGGGTTGGGCATCACCAGGGTCTACTACAGCAACTGCATTTTGTTCCGGCAGGCTGATTGCCCAGATATAATTATCGTTAAAGGCTGGAATTGGGGTTACATTAAACATTTCTTTAGCTTCACCTCTGTTGTGCTCAAGCTCTATAAATATAATACTGTTTCTATTACTACAGGACAGTGATTTTTAGCCGGAATGAGTTTTCATAAGCAACAGCCTCTGGAAATTTTGTTACCCCAACTTAAGGCCTGGTTTGATTCCGACCTCGGTCGGGAGCTGTTAACCGCGGAGTCTGAGGTGGTAGATAAAATTGTCTCGACACTGTTTGGGGTGCATTTAGCTCAGTTCTCTGTTGATAGCCGAGTTCAGCTTTACAAGGAAAGCCCCGTTAGCCACTGCTTTTCGGTTATACCTAGACTCGAATTAGGTATCGATGACCACAACATTGTCGCAGACAATACTCAAGTGCCTTTGGCTCATGAAAGTGTTGATGTGGTTCTGTTGCATCATGCGCTGGACTTTACAGATTCCCCACACCAGGTTTTGAGGGAAGCATCACGAATTCTCAGACCCGGTGGGCATGTAGTTATCGTAGGCTTTAACCCATTGAGCTTATGGGGCCTGTACCGGCTGTTTTCACGCAAAAAGAATTTACCTCCCTGGTGTGGGCACTTCATCAGTCATCGACGTCTATCCGATTGGCTCAAATTGCTTGAATTGACTGAACTCAAACACATTTCCGGGTATCATCACGCGCCTTTAGAGAAGAGCTCCTTGCGATCACGCTTATCCTGTATGAAAAATTGGGTTAAGCCTAGTCCAGCGAAAAATGGTGCTTTTTCTGTAATGTTGGCTCGAAAAGACATTGCAGGCATGACGCCGATTCGTCCCGGGTGGGCGTTACGTCGCCTGATCAATATTCCTGTAGCTGAGCCTTCTGCCAGAGATTCATTAAGGAAAATACGTGAAAGTCGTTGAAATATTCACTGATGGGGCCTGCAAAGGTAATCCAGGTCCGGGTGGCTGGGGCGCTCTACTGCGTTACGGTGAGGCGGAAAAGCAACTTTATGGTGGGGAAGAGAATACGACCAATAATCGCATGGAGCTGATGGCGGCAATAGTTTCACTGGAAAGCCTTAATCGCCCTTGTGATGTGATCCTGACCACTGACTCTCAGTATGTGCGACAGGGAATCACGGAGTGGATGGATGGTTGGAAAAAGCGTAACTGGAAAAACTCTGCTAAAAAACCGGTTAAAAATGCCGATTTGTGGCAGCGACTGGATGCAGCTACCAAACCACATAAGATAGATTGGCGATGGGTGAAAGGTCACAGTGGGCATCCGGAAAATGAGTTAGCCGATCAGCTGGCTAACAAAGGGGTAGAAGAGTTAGGTAAAGCATGAAGCAGATAGTTCTCAATACAGATGCAACTGATTGAGAACCTTCAGAAGGTCACAACATGATCTATATAGGTTGTGTTGAGATGTTCAACCGCAGACTGCACGGGAAAACTTATCATCTGTTGCTGGAGCCGATGATCTGCGTCTGCCCCGATTACTGAAGGGGAGCTGCGGGTGTATGACGAGTTTTTGAATATGCGGGATAAAAAGAGCGGCGACAACTGTCTTAGGATTGCAAAAGCAGAGGTGGAACCAGCAGAATCACCTGAGGGGTGATCCTGCTATTTTGCGGTTTTAACGCTTCAGATATTCGTTGAAGTCGATATTGCCGGCAGATAGTACAGCTTGAATACGGTTGTGAACGCCCAGTTTACGCAGAATTGCAGAAACGTGCGCTTTTACCGTAGTTTCGGCGATATTCAGGTTGTAAGCGATCTGTTTATTCGATTCACCTTTGGACATACGTTCCAGTACCAACAGTTGGCGACGTGTCAGAGATGACAGCAGTTCCGGTGGAATCTGGTTCTCATCTTTTCGCTGTGTACGGCGATTGTCAGGCTGGCTTGCACGAATAATATCCGAAGGCAGGTAAACATTTCCGGCCAGAATTTGCTGCAAGGCATCGGTCATCTGGTCACGTGGCGACGACTTGGTGATAAAGCCAACGGCGCCATAAGTGATAGCCTGCAGGACGATCTGCTTATCTTCTTCTGCAGATACAATCACAACTGGAACTGTTGGTAGATCATTACGCAGTGTAATTAGACCGTTCAGGCCGTTCATGCCCGGCATGTTGAGGTCCAGCAGGATAAGATCCAGCTCTTCTTCGTTTTGTGCGATTTCTAGAGCGCTATCCAGATCTTCTGTTTCCAGGGTTTCGCAACCAGCAAAACTGTTCTGAATTACATTGATAATCGCTTCGCGAAACAGCGGGTGATCATCCGCTATCAGGATCTTGTACACGACATATCTCCAAAAATTATATTTATTATTGGTGCCTGCCCGACATAAAACATCAGGCCAAATCTTTACTCATTCTGAGCACAAGACACTGTATATTGCTTTTAATACAGTATCATAAGTCTGCTCGTTGCAGGGGTTATTTTTGCTGCAGAGGGAATGACTCCGGTACAGCTATACTCGTTTCCTGCTCAAGTTGTAACCATTCATCGGTACCGTTACGGTACCAATACAGATTGGTGTAACCCCATTCGTTTGCGCGTTTAAGCGCATTCCATGACATCCAGCAATCCGCGCGACAATACAAAACAATCGGGTAGCCTTTGTCGCCATTTGTAGCGCGCTTCAAATGCTCCTGAAAATATTCGCTCCAGTCATTTTCAAGCTCACCCATTCCTACATTGGGTAACCAGATACTACCGGGAATATGCCTTCGCTCATTTTTTTGGATAAAAACATTGCTCCAAGGCAATGGTTGAACATCCAGTAGAGCCGGTTTTTGCGGCATATCCAATAGCGTTAGCAGGGCAGCTGTATCCAGCGTTTCTGCATGTTCACTATGCTTGGGGGTGGGGCTGCGGTAGTGATGAAGTCGGTAGCCCTCAAAAGAAAACAGCTCAAGGTCATCCTGATACTCTTCGAGCCAGTGCGGCTTCTTCTGCTCATCACTTTGCTCTTCATTACCTATTGCGTGAGTCGCAATTGATGTAAAAAGTAGTGAGGTGATCAGTGATCTGGTCAGGATGCTAATGGGCTTAATTCCTCTTGTTCTTTATAGGGTTCTATTACAACCTGCGAAAGTGTCAGCCAAAATTCTACCATCGAGCAAAAAAACAGGTACGAAAGTACTATTTTGACTCACAGGTCCTAAGCTTATTTTGAGTGTAGATTAAAAAAGATAATAACGCCCTCCAAGAAGGTTTTAAATGCGTCTTAAATTTCAGCGCTATCTCACTATTTTTACAGTGTTTTTTTCATGTTTTTCAGTGGCAGGTGAACTGCCGGATTTGCGCGTAGCTGCTTTGCAATCTGGTACGGTTAACTGGGAGTTGGCCCATCTCAAACAGCAGAAATTGGACCATAAAAACGGTTTTAATCTCATTATCGATAAAGTAGCTAGCCTTTCTGCTGCTCGATTAGGGTTAACCAGTGATAGCACAGACCTGATTGTTTCTGACTGGTTATGGGCAGGTAAACGCAATGCTGATGGAGAGAAACTTGGTTTTATCCCTTTCTCAAGTCAGATCGGCATGGTGATGAAAAAGCGCGGTATTGAGATCTCTGGTTACGAAGACCTTAAAGGCAAAAATATTGGCGTTGCTGGCGGCCCTATGAATAAAGGCTGGGTTCTGCTTCAAGCCGCGGCTAAAGAGTCTGGTATCGACCTCCAGCAGCAATCTAAAGTTCAATTTGGGGCTCCTCCGCTGTTAAACCAGGCATTGAAGCGAGGGCAGATAGATATACTTGTAACTTTCTGGCATTACGGTGCTCGCTTGGAAGTAGAGGCTTATGAATCCTGGGTTAGTCTGAAACAGATTATGTATGACCTGGGAATAAAGAGCCGCGTACCTATGCTGGGTTACCTATTTAAGCAGTCTTTATACTTAGAGAAAGAAAAGGCGCTTGAGGGGTTTGCTAGAGCGATTAGTCAGACAAAAGAGCAATTAAATACGAATGATGAGGCCTGGGAAACGCTTCGTCCAATCATGAAAGTGGATTCTGATGAGCTGTTCAAAGCTTATGTGTCGGGCTACAGGAATGGTATTCCAGGCCCTATCACGCCTGCTCAGGCAGAAGATGCAGCACGCTTCTACATTCTCATTGATAGTCTAAATAGCCACCCAACCGGTCAGACACTCGATAAGGCAATTTTTGTTGGACTTGATAGATGAGATTAAGCCATTTACGAGATCAGGTTACAGCGCTCTTTGTCGTCTTAATACTCTGGGTTATTGCCGCGCTGATTGTTAATAGCCCCTTGCTCCCTGGGCCCGGTGCTGTCGCTGAGTCGATCTACAAGGAGTGGTCTCAGGATCGTTTATTGCCAAATCTCTTGATGACCCTTCAGCGAGTGGTGATCAGCTTCGTTTGTGCCATGCTCCTTGGGGTCTTCATGGGAGTTATGATGGGGCGTTTCAGAACGGTAAATCGAATACTCGATCCGTTGCTGATTATGCTCCTGAATATTCCTGCGCTGGTTGTTATTATTCTGCTGTACATCTGGTTTGGTCTGGTTGAAGTTGCGGCAGTAGCAGCAGTCATAATAAACAAGATGCCAAATGTGGCTGTCACTCTACGTGAAGGCGCCCGAATGTTTGATCCTGATCTTGAGGAGATGGCGCAGGCTTACAAATTTAGTTTTAAGCAGAAACTTTTTGATCTGTGGTGGCCGCAGCTTTTTCCATACATGATGGTTGCAACCCGCGGTGGTTTAGCGCTGATATGGAAGATTGTTTTGGTTGTGGAGCTGCTGGGGCGGTCTGACGGTGTTGGCTTCCAACTGCATCTGGCTTTTCAGTTGTTTGATGTGGCAACGATTCTTGCGTATAGCTTTGCCTTTATTCTGGTTGTTCAGATGATTGAGTGGTTCATATTGCAGCCTTTAGAAAGGTATGCCACTCGCTGGCAGAAGGGGGATAGCCGTGTTTGAGTGGAGTATAAGTGGTCGCCAGTATGCAGGTCAGAGTGTTTTAGGAAGTTTAAATCTTGCGCTGGAGAGGGGGGAAACCCATTGTCTGGTCGGCGCTTCCGGTTGCGGTAAAACTACACTTCTGACAACACTGGCGGGCTTGGAATCTGGTGGTGATCTGAAGTGGAATGGAAAGACGCCGGAAATTGGCTACCTATTTCAGCAGCCTAGATTGCTTCCGTGGCGAACCTTAAAGCAAAATCTAATGTTGATTGAGCCTGATGAAGGGCGTGTATTAAGTATGCTTGAGGCGGTTAATCTAGTTGATTACACGGAATACTTTCCAACACGTATTTCATTGGGTATGGCGAGAAGGGCAGCGTTGGCTCGTTGTCTCTTGCTTGAACCAGATCTGGTTCTGATGGATGAGCCACTAGTATCTTTGGATGCCCCTACCGCAAAACAGATGCGTCAGTTGATTCAGAATCTGATCTGTAAAGATCCTGAGCGTTGTATGATCTATGTGACTCACGATCTCGATGAAGCGCTGGAGATAGGTGATAAAATTTCAGTGTTGGGAAACAGTCCATCCGAGATTGTTTACACCGCTAATGCAGATGACCTGTCGCGAGAGTCATTAGAAGAGATTTTACAGAAACAGTTTGATCAAGCTATTTCTTCTAATTAAAGCGGTTAAGCATAAAAGCAGTTAATATGCGGGAATGATTACGCGACCAAAACACATTCTCCCCTGTATCGTTCTGGCTCAGTTACTCGGTACCTCGACCTGGTTTGCTGGAAATGCAATTTTGCCGATACTCCAAAGTGAGTGGAGCCTTCCTGATAGTGCTGTTGCCCCGCTGACCAATTCGGTTCAGTTTGGATTTATTGTTGGTGCATTACTGTTCTCCTTGTTAGCGCTTGCAGATCGAATCTCACCAAGAATTCTGTTCTTTATTTGTTCATTGGGTAATGCGCTTTTCAATGTGCTGATTGTGCTTTGGGCCGATAGTTTCGATACGTTTCTCGTTCTGCGCTTTATGAGCGGCGTTATGCTAGCGGGTGTTTATCCGGTCGGAATGAAAATAGCTACTGGGTGGTATCCTGAAGGATTGGGTCGAGCCTTAGGCTTTCTAGTAGGAGCGCTCGCCGTGGGTACCGCTTCAGCGCATTTCTTTTCCTCTCTCAACTTGTCCGGTTGGCAGCCAGTTATTTACCTCGTAAGTTTGGCTGCATTATGTGGCGGCTTATTGGTTTTGTTGTTTGTGCCAGATGGGCCAGCTCTACACAAAGGTAAAGCGCTGAAGTTTAAGGAGCTGTTAGTTGCGTTACGTCACAAGCCTCTAAGAGCTTCAGCAGGTGGTTATTTTGGCCATATGTGGGAACTGTATGCGGTATTGGCTCTTGTGCCATACTGGCTTCTTGCTTGGCAGGATCAGCATGGAACTGAAATTAATATCTCTTTCTGGTCGTTTGTCATCATTGCGATGGGAGGACTTGGGTGCGTAACTGGTGGTTTCTGGTCGGGTCGCGTAGGTAGTCGAATTGTCGCTCAGACAATGCTGGTTTTATCAGGCTTATGCTGTTTGCTATCACCATTGGCTATGCAATTTTCGTTCGGCTTGATGTTACTTTTCTGGTGTGTCTGGGGGTTCACAGTCGTGGCCGATTCGCCCCAATTTTCGGCCCTGTCAGCTCAAACAGCACCCAAAGAGGTGGTTGGTAGTGCGCTGACGATGATCAATTCGATCGGTTTTACCATAACCATGGTTGCGGTACAGGTTACCGCTTTAATGCTGAATGTTATTCCGGTTGAGTGGATTATGCTGTTCTTAGCGCCTGGTCCAGTTCTGGGCATATGTAGCCTGATTTGGTTGAAGCGACTGCAGCAAGATATGGAAGAGAAGTGAAAATGAAGCCCCTTAAGTATTAATTAGGGGCTTCATTTTGGTAGTTTTTACCTACCAGATTTCTGTGGATTAAAGCCCATTACCGCCAGGGCAGTGAAAAATAGAGTGGTACCCGCTGTAATCATCAGAGCGTCACTGTCTAACTGCATATAGAGTGCGAATCTCACTAGCTCTACCGCATGAGTGAATGGGTTGAACATACAGATCCAGTACAGCCATTCGCTTGCTTCTTGCATCTTCCATAGCGGATATAACGCTGAGGAGAGGAAGAACATTGGGAAGATGACAAAGTTCATAACCCCTGCAAAGTTTTCTAGCTGCTTGATTCTCGTAGACAGGAACAACCCAAGAGAACTTAACAATAGTGCTACCAGCAGTAGTGCAGGCAGTACGGTGATGTAACCCATATAGGGTGGTTCAACCTCTACTAGAAGCGCAATTGCCAGAAAAGCGTATACCTGCGTCAATGAAATCAGAGCTGTTGCCATCATCTTACAAAGTAGGAGGTAAGGGCGCGGCAGAGGGCTCATTAGCAATACACGCATACTGCCCATCTCGCGGTCATACACCATGGATAAACTGCTTTGCATCCCGTTGAATAATAGGATCATGCAACATAATCCTGGAGCGATGTAGGTCTCATAAGTGATATAGGTATCGTAAGGCTCAATGATCGATATGCCCAGCGCAGCACGAAAGCCTGCGGCAAAGACGACAAGCCAGAGGAGAGGGCGTACTAGCGCGCTGAGAAAACGGGAACGTTGTTGTACAAAGCGTAAAAACTCACGGATCAGAATGCCTTTAAAACAGTGCCAGCCTGCTGCCATTTTCATGCTGGAGCCCCCATTTCAGGATTCTCCGTCAGAATATGAAAGGCATCTGTAAGGTTGTTTGCCCCTGACTGGTTAAGCAATTCTGAGGCTTTACCGTTAATTTTTACAGCACCTTTGTGTAGGAGAATCACAGGATCATCAGAGTTGATCTCTTCCATTAGATGGGTAGCCCAGAGCACAGTCAGATTATCCTCTTCACATAGCTTTCTTACATGTTGATTAAGTGAGCGGCGGGTTTGTGGATCCAGCCCCACTGTAGGCTCATCAAGCAGCATAATATCCGGTTGATGAAGCAGTGCGCGGGCAATCTCAACACGACGTCTGTGGCCGCCGTTGAGGCTGCGGACCTTATCATCCAGACGATCCTGCATCTCCATACGTGAGAGCTCAGTTTCTATGCGGGGTAGAGCGTTACGGCTTGAGATGCCATGAAGAGAGGCGTGGTAGAGCAGGTTCTGCTTAACGGTTAGATCCAGATCCAGAGTACTTTGTTGGAACACTACACCTAAACGTTGCATCAACTCAGCCGGTTGCAGCTTGATACTCTTCTCATCAATCGTGATCTCACCGCTCTGAAGCTGATATAGGCGGGTCAGTAGAGAAAATAGGGTTGATTTACCTGCGCCGTTTGGGCCAAGCAAGGCGTGAAAGCCGCCGGTATTCAGACTAAAGCTTACATCCTTAAGCGCTTGGCGTGGCCCATAGCTGAAACTGATATTTTCAACTGTGATGGTCATAGGTTTCCTTAGATAGATAAAGCTAAAGGCCCGCTAACGCGGGCCTGTCTTGAAATGATCTTATGATCACCAGCTTATTTCGGTTTAACAATAACACCCCAAGGGTAGCGGCCAACCTTGATGCTTTTAATTGCTTTCATCTTGCTGATATCAATTACTGAAACATCGCCGCTGATACCGTTAGTGGTAAGTAGAAGGCTTTGGTCCTCGTTGAAGTCCATATGCCATACACGACGGCCTACGAGGATATAGTCCTCGATTTCGTAAGTTTTAGCGTTTACCACAGCAACATGGTTAGAAGGGCCCAGTGCTACAAAAGCGTATTTTCCATCGTCAGACAGTTTCACGCCAACAGGTTGAATCCTGTCAGGGTGGACACCTTTGATTTCGAATTTTAGTTTCTGAAAAATCTTCCGTGTTGCCACATCGATCACAGAAACCGTGCCGCCGATTTCAGAACTTGCCCATAAGATTTTACTGTCTTTGCTAAATTCAACATGGCGAGGGCGCTGGTCTACCAGAGTGTTATCTACCAACTCATATGTCGAAGTATCAATCCAGTGCACCATATTGGTAGTTTCACTGGTATTTACTGCAATTTTCCCATCAGGGCTCACTGCCATGCCTTCAGGTTCTACACCAACGTCAATTTGTGCCAGAACTTCACTGGTTTCAGTATCAACGATGGTTACCAGTGCGTCATCTTCGTTAGAGATGTACAAGTGGCGATCATTTGGATGCAATGCAAACTGTTCAGGGTCTTCACCGGATGGTAGCTCTTTGATGATCTGCTTTGTCGCAAGGTCCATTACTTGCACAGTGTCAGAATCAGAGGCGCAAATGTACAGTTTAGAATAGTCCTTAGAGAATAAGATGCCGCGCGGACGTTCACCCACTTCAAGAGTTTCTGTGACTTCCATTCTATCGAGGTCAATGATCGAGATCGTGTCGTCTTTCTCGTTAGATACATAAGCCACTTCAGCAAATGCAGTAGGAGCAGTTAGCAGCAGTGCTGCAGCCAGTGGTTTTAGTGCTGTTTTCAATTTCATCTCTATTCCTTAGCTAACTGCTTTATTTAGCGCATTTGACTTCTGGTTTGTCGAAGCCAAGTGTATCAAGTTCATTTTTCGGGTGTAAAAAGCCTTCCTGTGGCGATTGAGACACCAGAGAGCGAGGATGGACTAGGGGAATAGGCTGGCGCAGTTGTCCGCTCCAGTCACGATAGTCCAGCTTACGGCCTTTAAATCCTGCCAGTTCAAACTGATCGGAACGGATGAAGTTGTTCACCGTATCGTAGTCAGCTTTGTTTGTTCGCGTTACAGCCTCAGCTACAGAGCGAACTGCAGCCCAAGCTGCGTAATCTTCGCTGATCATCCAGCGCTTTGCCAGCTTATCAAAACGGCTTTGCAGCTGCGCTGCTCCCCATTGTTCCACAACGCGGTGCCAGGCCACAGGTGTAAGTCCTTGTGTGCCGACAACTGGGCGAGGGTACCAAGTGTTATATAGTACGTATTCACCAAAATCACCGCGCTCATCTGCAACTAGAACAACATCATATTCTTTGGTTTGAGTGAAAAGAGGCATTTCGGCTTGAGCTGTTCGACGTAGGTCAGCATCAAATGTGAACTGCTTCTCTGCAACAATCTTCAGGCCAAAGCGTTTGGCTGCACGTTTAAAAGCCTGGCTATAGGCTTTGTCCTCAGCAGCAGGTCCTGTAAGAACAAGGACTTTATTCAGGCGTTTGGCTTTAAGCCATTGCGCTAGTGAATCGGTTAGCATTGCCCGGCTTGGTAGTGTGTGAAGTACATTGGATAAACATGCACTGCTTCTTAGTTTGTCGTCAGCACTACCTGCATTAAAAATGATGACATCTTTTGCAAGGGTAGAGGATAGTTGTTTGACCGTATCTGCTGGTGCATCAGTGACAAAAAAACGAATGCCTTGGGAGTATTGTTGCTGAGCTTCTTTGATCAGTTCCTGACCGGAATCAGCTTCTCCGGTTGTTAAAGTGTATTTCTGCTTTAGAAAGCGACCTGTGGTGTTGCTGTCTTTAATGCCAAGTTCTGCACCCATTAAGCCTGCGTTCTCAGGCTTAGGTAGGATATTAGAAAGTACTGGCCCGCTATCTACTTCCTGTTTAAGGAAGCCTATCTTGATTTCTAGCTGCTCTGAAGCTTGTGCAGAAAAAGTAAGACTACTGAGAAGCCCTGATAGCAGCATTTTGCGTACAACTGAATTCATTATTCTTTTAATCCAGATAATTTTGAACAAATTGCAGCATAGGTGGGTTTCTGTGAACTATGAATATGTAGAAAGTAGAAAACAAATGGTCCTGAAGTAGTATTCTTTTGCCTAGTTTGATCTTTAGCATGTAGCGGAACACTAAATAACAATATTCACAGAGGTGTGTAATGCGCGTATTAAAGAATCTGGCTGTTCTGGGCATGGCTGCAGCAATGGGTGTTAGCAGCACAATTGCTGTCGCAGAAGGTGACCTGACTCGCCGCCCGACTAAACTGCCAGAGCTGGTGCTGGGTACCGAAGATAATCGTTACCACATGTCTCAAAAAGAATATCATCTGGAAACTGGCAAATCTTATAAGCTGGAAATTGTTTCCAGCGGTCAGACTGAATATGCCCTGCAGGCTCCAGAATTCTTCGCATCTATTTTCCTGCGTAAAGTAGAAGCGGGTGACATGGAAATTAAAGCGGTTAGCCTTACCGAGTTGGAATTTGAACAGGAAGCTGAGGCTGAAATCTACTTTGTACCTATCAAGCCAGGTAAATTCGAATTTTACGCAGAAGGCCTGGAAGAGAAGGGTATGGAAGGCGTATTTATCGTTAAATAAGTCTGGAAATAGCTCACAAAAAAGCCCGGTACTTAGTTGTGCCGGGCTTTTTAGTTTGTAGCTTATAAGTTCCTGTCAGAACTGGTTTTGTAGAATCTTTTTGGCATCATTCAGGAGTTTTTCCGCTTCTGCTACAGCACTGTCTAATGAGTAGTTGTAGCGTTCTTCCGCTTCTTCTGCGTAGCTTTTTATTGATCCCCGTTGCGTTTTTAAAAATTGCTCGTAAGTGCTCGATATAGATTTATTGTTTTTATTGTGAACTTGCATTCTTTTTTCCATTAAAAAGGATGAAGACGCTACATACTTTAGTACAGGGAATTGGAACTGCAAACCTTTTTTTGTTGAGTTTAAGTGAGAGGAGCCTATTTTTTTACAGTAAGCCTTTTAAATCAATAGGTTAGTGTTTTGTGCTATGCGTCTCTGGAAAATATTTTTCATACAAAAGCTGTAAACAATTGCGACTTTCGATGGTAGGATGGCAACTCATGCCAATACCTTGCCTGGAGCAAAGATGAAGATACTTATCACTGATGATCATTCCGTTGTACGTCAGGGATATGCCAGCCTCCTACCAACTGTCCTCGATCAGTGTGAAATATACGAGGCGGCGAGTGGGGAGGAGTCTGTTGAAGAATACTTCCGAGAAAAGCCTGATCTAGTCATCATGGATATCAATTTGCCGGGTATCAGTGGAATTGAAGCCGCGACCCGGATTTTGCAGAAAGACAGCGATGCTAAAGTTCTTTTTTTTAGTATGCATGATGAAGCACCCGTGGTTAAGCAGGCACTTGATGCTGGAGGCATGGGATATATCACTAAATCGGGCTCACCACAGACGCTGCTTGAAGCAGTGACCAAGATCTCGAAAGGAGAGATCTTTATTGAATATGATCTGGTTATGAAGCTGGCGTTGAATAATCAGGATGTTTCAGATGATCGCTTGCGTGAGCTGACACAGCGAGAGTTTGAGGTGTTTGTGATGCTTGCTCGTGGCGAAAGCAATAGTCTGATCGCAGAAAAGCTATCAATCAGTTCTAAAACCGTATCCAACTACGTTACAACTCTTAAAAGTAAACTGGGTATATCATCGACAGCCGAGCTTGTTCATTTGGCTGTAGATGCGGGTGTAATCAAATTTGGCCCATCCGCAGACTAGCTGCCGTTACCACTGGGAAATTATTTATCTTTTCTGGGTGCAAACTTATACCGAAGATGTAGATTGTTTCGCCCCTTAGGGGGATTACCTCTCATATCTGACTCTTTGCATACTCTACGCTTGGCAGAAATTCCATGAGTATGTAAATGAACGCAGTTCTTCGTCTTAACCTTATCGTTTCTTTAATGTTTGTTGTTGCCCTTGTTGTAACAGTATTTGCAATGCTGGAGCAGGCGACTAAAGACATCAATCGTGAAGTGCTAACTAGTGTTAGCTTTAGTCACAAACTTCTAACCGCCGCATCTAATGACGACGAGTTACTGAGCGACATGCTTGGTGGCCATGCAAGACATGTCAGTCTGGATATAATCGAGTCTGGTGAGATGATGAGCAAGGGGCCGGGCTCAGATAGCCGTAATGAACGTGAAGAAGGTGATGATGATGTTCCTGACTGGTTTGTAGGCCTGATTCCGGGTCTTGAAGAGTTGGAAGAGAAACAGTATTTCCGCTATCTGGACAATGGCAAGGTGCTTAGGCTTCAGGCCGACAGCTCGGATGAAGTCGAAGAAGTGTGGGAATCTGTTCAGAGTATTTTCATGCTTTTTATTCTTAGTGCTCTGCTATCGAATATCGCAATCTACCTTGGGGTCCGGCATGGAATAAAGCCTGTAGCCCATTTTCTTGCAGCACTTGATGAAATTCAGCAGGGCCATTTCACTGCACGCTTAAAGCAGTATTCTATAAAGGAAATCAATGAGTTATCTAAACATTTTAATATGATGGCTTATGCTTTGGAGAAAGCAGAAGAAGATAATAAAAAATTAACCCATGAGTTGATGAAGATACGCGAGACTGAACGTGCCCATCTTGCGCGTGAGCTGCACGATGATCTTGGTCAGTACCTCACAGGTATCAAGGCGCAGGCTTATCTTGTTAACCAGACTACAGATAAACCTGAGCTTGTTGAGACTGTTGCTCAGCAGATATCTGATAACTGTGATGCAATGCAGGAGAGCTTTAGGCAATTAATACGAGACCTGCATCCAGTGATTCTGGAGCAGTTGGGGTTAAAACAGGCGGTGACTTCCTTAGTAGACAACTGGTCCCGTTCGCAAAATACAAAGGTCAGCATCTCGATTTGTGATGATCTTCCTTCCTTCAGTGATGAGAACAATACACATATCTATCGAATAGTGCAGGAAGCGCTACATAACATATCACGTCACTCTCAAGCTGATCATGTGTCGCTATTTATCGATCGCAGTGAAGGGCGTTTACTGATGCGTATTTCAGATAATGGCAGGGGCCTGTCTGGAGATATTCAGTCCGGATTGGGTATGAGATCAATGCGTGAAAGAGCGCGCTGTCTGGGCGGTACGCTTGAATTTATTGAATCTGAGGAGGGAGGCTGTTGTGTTTATGCCGTTTTGCCCTTGGCAGATGAAAAGATTGGGGAATAATGAAACCGTATGAAAATTTTAATTGTGGATGACCATGCTGTGGTCAGGCAGGGCTATGCCAGCTTACTTGCAACCGTGCTATCTCCCTGTGAGGTAAAAGAAGCGGGTAATGGTGATCAGGCATATAGTATGTGTCAGGAAGAAACGCCGGATGTTCTGATTATGGATGTAAATATGTCGGGTATCAGTGGTATTGAAGCAGCGCGAAGAATTCTTCAGCGTTTCCCGGATATAAATATTCTTTTCTTTAGCATGTATGACGAAGTGCCTGTGGTTACGCAGGCTCTTGATACAGGGGCGCGAGGCTATATCACTAAAAGCTGTACGCCAGATATTCTTATTGAGGCTGTTAAGAAGGTAGCTACAGGGCAGTTGTACGTAGAGCATGAGCTGGCTATGCGATTGGCTGTAAGTCGCCCTGAGCAGTCTGACCAGCGCCTGCGTGACATGACTCAGCGTGAGTTTGAGATCTTTGTAATGCTTGCAAGAGGCTTGAGTGTAAAGGATATCTCTGACGAGTTATGCATTAGTAACAAAACTGTATCTAACTACACTGCTATTCTGAAAAGTAAGCTTAATATTGGCTCTACAGCGGAGCTGGTTCATCTCGCGATTGAAACTGGTCTTGTTAAGGTAGGTAGTGCGAACTGATAGCTTGGTTTAATAAGCTAGCTTTTAAAAAGGGGATTCCGGGTGGTGAATCCCCTTTTTGGTTGTTCAAAAAATTAGTTTTTGGACCATCCAAATGGGCAGTTTTTACAGCCTTCCATATATGTTGCCTGGAAGGTCGCAAAGTGTTTCCTTACGCCTGTGAAATCGGCGTTTTCAAGGTTGGCGGCATTCAGCTTGGCTTCTTGTAGATTGGCATTCTTCAAATTAGCGCCAGTAAGGTCTACTTTGGTCATCCAGGCAATTTCTAAATTAGCAGCCTGAAGGTTTGCGTATTGCAGCTTGGCACCGCTGAAACGTGCAAAATTCAGGTTGGCTCCATGTAGATTGGCTTTATGGAAATTAGCGCCTTGTGCAAAGAGCGCCCAGCCATTTATCGCTTCCAGATTTGCGTTTTGTAATTTTGCTCCACGAACTGTCGCGTGGCGCATGTCTGCGCGGGCAAAATTAGTACCTTGGAGGTTTGCTTTTTCAAAATTGGTATTTTTTAGCTTGGCGTGACGTAGGTCAGCACCGCTCAAATTTGCGCCCGTGAGAATAGCGCCCGATAGATCGGCATTTCTCAGATTAGCGCCGCTAAGATCTGCATTTTCACATTTAGTTTCTGGTTCAATAACACAGCCATTGATAACTAAATCCGATGCTTGTGCAGCAAAAGGGGCGAGGGCGGCTGATAAAATAAGTAGTTTCTTCATTGTTTCTCCTGCAAAAAAACCGCATTCAAGCCAGGCTCAAATGCGGGTCTGTACTAAGTTAGCATTTAGCTGCTTAGTCTATGGCGCTTAGTGCTTAGGCAGTTTGAATACCCAGAAAGAACCACCCTGTGATACAGGCTTAGTCAGGTCAGCCATGTCGCCGCCCCAAAGTGGTACTGCACCACCGTAACCGCTTGCTAGGCCGATGTACTGCTCGCCATCTTCTTCCCAAGTGATTGGAGAAGAAACGATGCCGGAGCCAGTCTGGAACTTCCACAGCTCTTTACCAGTTTTAGCGTCGAATGCTTTGAAGTAGCCGTCGCCAGTACCAGTGAAGACCAGGTTACCTTTAGTTGCCAGTACGCCAGACCATAGTGGTAGTTTCTCTTTGTGAGACCATACGATCTTGCCAGTTTTCGGATCTACAGCGCGAAGAACACCTACGTGGTCATCGTACATTTTCTTGATACGGAAACCCTGACCTAGGTAAGCTGCACCACGCTTGTAGTGAACTTCTTCAGTCCAGTAATCTTCTTTCCAGTTGTTAGCGCCCAGGTAGAACAGACCAGTGTCCTGGCTGTAAGCCATAGGGTTCCAGTTTTTACCACCCAGGAATGGAGGGGAAACTTCGATAGATTTACCTTTCTTCTTACCTGGCTCTGGAGCTGGTGGGCGCTGGCCTTCAACTTCCATAGGGCGACCCGTTTTTGGATCGATACCTGTAGCCCAAGTAATGTTGTCTACGAATGGGAAACCACGGATGAAGTCACCGTTCTCGCGGTTAACAACGTAGAAGAAACCGTTACGGTCAGCGTGAGCTGTCGCTTTTACAGTTTTACCGTTGTCTTTGTATTCGAAAAGAACCAGTTCGTTGTTACCAGAGAAGTCCCAAGCATCGTTTGGCGTGTGCTGGTAGAACCACTTAACTTCACCCGTTGATGGATCAACAGCAACCTGACCAGAAGTGTACAGGCTATCGTAATCAGCTGGATCGCCGCCTGGTGCAGTACGTGCCCAGCCGTTCCATGGTGCAGGGTTACCAGCACCTACGATGATAGTGTTAGTTTCAACGTCGAAGCTAGCAGACTGCCATGGTGCACCACCGCCGTGGCTCCATGCTTCAACTTTACCAGTTGGAGAGTTTGGATCGTCAGGCCAAGAAGGGGCTTTTGGATCACCTGTTGGTGTGCTCTTCTTGCCATTCAGAGTGCCGTAGTGGCCTTCAACGAATGGACGCATCCAGATCTCTTCACCTGTCATAGGATCACGAGCGAACAGTTTACCTACAACACCGAATTCGTCACCAGAAGATCCATGAATCAGCATTACTTTGCCTGTTTTCTGATCTTTGATGATCGTAGGTGCACCAGTCATGGTGTAGCCTTCAGTGTGGTCTGCGAATTTCTTCTTCCAAACGCGCTTACCAGTTTTCTTATCCAGAGCTACGATTGCAGCATCGAGAGTACCCATGTAAACCAGGTCGCCGAAGATAGCTGCACCACGGTTTACTACGTCACAACATGGACGAATGTCTTCCGGTAGACGGTAAGAGTATGACCAGATTTTCTTACCAGTTTTTGCGTCTAGTGCCCACATGCGTGAGTAAGAACCAGTAACGTAGATAATGCCTTCGTGTACAAGAGCCTGCGTTTCCTGACCGCGCTGCTTCTCATCACCGAAAGAGAAAGACCATGCTGGAGTCAGTTTGCTAACGGTTTTAGTGTTGATTTCGTTCAGATCACTCCAACGCTGTGCTTTAGGGCCGATACCGTAACCCAGGACATCAGCAGGTGTCTTGGCGTCGTTCTGAATATCATTCCAAGTAACCGGCTTAGCCAGTGCTGTACCTGCTACAAGGCTCAAACCTATTGCTGCGCATAGAGGCTTAAGACCCAGTTTGTTTATTTTTTTTGTCATGTTTTAAATCCTGTTAAATAGGAACGTCTTTAGGTTGCGGGCTGTGCCACGCTGCATTCCATTCTCCGTTCATAGTGGGTTTGGCAACAACGGAATAACGCCTCGATAGCCAAGGCTAAATCCATGAAAGTGAGGGAAGAGATCCTGAGAGTATTAGGGCGAAAGCCCGTAGTAATCAGCCAGGATTAGTGCCTTGGTATAAGAGGTGTTGGTATTTTTTGATACTTTTGTGCTGCCGTGGGAGTAAATTGGTACCAAGGGAGTAGTTTTTGAAATCCAAAGTACAATTCTGGGGCATTTTGCACTCGCAATATCATATGGGGCATTCCTGCTGGAGTGGGTGGACTCTGGCTGTACCGGTTCTTCGGAAGGCATTGCTTAGGAAATCAACGGCGGTTGCTTAAGTGAGCATTCAGTTTTGCAGGATTAAAACTGAATTAAGGCTTTCGAGCACAGTATAAAAATTAAGTGGTGATAAATGATGTCTATTAACAAGAAACTTTTGGGTTTAACTACAGCTGGTATGCTGGCTGCTGCTCTTTCTGGTCAGGTTATGGCTCATGGCGATGTTGTGCCTCAGTCAATCGATATTACTGGTCTGAAGTTGCTGGGTGAAGAGTGGTTGGATGAGAACCCGTACACTGAAGATTACGAAAATCGCGCTCTGGCTGTAGAGATCGGTACTTCTGCCTACACTCAGAACTGTGCACGTTGTCACGGTCTGGATGCTATCTCTGGTGGTATCGCTCCTGACCTGCGTTACCTGGAGCCAGGTATCGAAGGTGACGAATGGTACAAGTACCGTGTAGTAAACGGTGCGGTACGTGACGGTCGTGTTTACATGCCTAAAATGGCTGAGCACCTGAGCCAGGAAGCGCTATGGGCAATCCGTGCATACCTGGAGACTGTTGCTGTTGATGAATAAGAAATTACTCCTCAGCACTATCCTTATTACTTGCGCCAGCCTGCTTAGCAGCCTGGCGCAAGCTCGTTATTACGACGACGTTATTGATAGTGGTTATATAAGAATTGGTTTTTATCGCGATTTTCCACCTTACTCGTTCATGCAGGATGGAAAGCCTGCGGGTATTGATGTAGAGGTAGGAAAGGCTATCGCTAAAAGTCTGGGCCTTGAATTTCGACCGCATTGGATTACGCCAGATGAAAATCTGGAAGATGATCTACGCAACAATGTCTGGAAAGGCCACTATCTGGACAAGGGCGAAGATAATCAGCTTAACCTAAAAAAGATAGCTGATGTGATGCTTCGCGTACCTTACGATCGTGACTACTCATACAAGATTGATGGTTATGGCCTCGCACTAAATGACATGGTTGTTATGTTTGGGCCGTATCACCAGGAAAGCTGGCAAGTTGCGTACGACAGCACCAAGCTGGACCATGTCTCCACAGTTGCAGTGTTTCAGTATCACCCAATAGGCGTAGAGATAGATAGCCTTCCAGCTATTTACCTGACATCGGCCTTTGGTGGACGTATGCGTGATAAAACTCATCACTACATGAATGCAGGCCTGGCTTTTAAGGGAATGGAAGCTGAAGAGGTCGATGCTGTCATGGCAATGCGTTCTGAAATCGATTGGCTGATCCAGAAAAGTGATCAGAATCGATACAAGTTGGGCGTAAACGGTTATCCAAATATGGGTAAGCAGAAGTGGGATATAGGAATGGCGGTTAAACATACCTATCGTCAGTTGGGTTATGCCGTCGGTGATATTGTTGAGAAGATGGTTGCTGATGGGCAAATGGAACAAATCTTTAACAGCTATGGTCTTAGATACGATAAGCCAGCGTTTTACCAGGATGTAAAGCAATAGCTGATTCAATACCTGATACCTCCTCATAACAATAAAATACAAGAGGGATGCAAAATGAAAAAGCAAGTTGCAGCTGTGCTTTTAGCTGCGTTAATACCTTTGGGTGCTCAGGCTACAGAGGTTGATCCACTAGAATCCCCGTTATGGAACTCTATGCGGCTGCTCTTCATCGGAGAGGATAAGTATGTTTTTGATGAGAGGGTTGTTGTTGAGGTCCCTGAATTTGCTGAAGACCCTACACAGGTACCCATCACCGTAAACGCTTCAGCCCTTTCCGGTAATATTGAAAAAATTGTCTCTTTCGCTGACCTAAATCCGATTCAGCATATCTTTACTTATTACCCGCATCCTGAAATTGTGCCGCGTGTTTCTTTGAGAATAAAAGTTCAGCAGGGCACGGCAATTCGTGCTGCTGTTTTAACAAAGGATGGTGTTTGGCATATCGGTGGTAGTTATCTTGATGCGGCCGGTGGAGGTTGCACCACGCCTAGTACTGGTAACGCAAACCCATACTGGGAAAGTCATCTAGGTGAAACCAAAAGTCGCTTCTTCCCAAGAGAAGAGGGTGGTCGTTACAAGTTTAAAGTAATCCATCCTATGGATACCGGGCTTGTTGATTCTATCCCAGAATTCTACATCGAACAGGTCGTTGTTCGATCAGAAGCAGGGAAGGACCTCGCTAAAATGGATCTTTCGCAACCAGTTAGTGAAAACCCTGTAATCACTTTTGATGTGCGTGATAAATCTCACAAATATAGTGTTTGGATGCGGGATAATGGTGCTAATGAGTTTGAGACGGCGCTTTAGGGGAAGGGGAATGCTTAAAAAAATTACACTCATCTTCACGGCATGTTTTTTTGCGGTTGCTGTTAATGCTGCACCATTAAGCTACAACCTTAAAGCGGAAAAAATCGCTGAAAATACCTGGATCTTCCAAGGTGTGCTTGAGGACTTTAGTAACAAAAATGGCGGTAATATCGTGAATACCGCTTTTATCGTTACTGAAGAAGGTGTTGTCGTTATTGATACAGGCCCTTCTGTTCGATATGGCAAGGCGATGCGTAAGGCTATTGAAGAGATTACAGATAAGCCCATAAAAGTTGTGTACAACACTCATCACCATCCAGATCATTTCCTGGGGAATCAAGCATTCAGTGATGTGGATATTCAGGCTCTACCGGAAACTGGAAAGCAGATAGCTATACATGGCGATGCATTTGCTACCAATTTATATCAAATGGTTGGTGACTGGATGCGCTCAACTGAAGTGTTTCTTCCATCGAATCCGGTAAAAGGTGATGAGTTAAAGCTTGGGACTCACAATCTTAAACTGATGGGGTATACCGGTCATACTGGTTCCGATTTGGTTATTCTCGACCAGAAAACAGGTGTGTTGTTTGCTTCAGATATGGTTTTTTATCAGCGAGCTCTGACAACTCCACATACACCAGGCCTGAATGTATGGTTGGATGAAATAGATAATTTACGCTCCATTAAATACTCTCTAGTGGTGCCAGGTCATGGGCCTTTAGTGACAGATGCAAGCGCTTTTGATCAGATGTCTTCATACTTGAGCTGGCTCGATCAAGTGTTAACTGAGTCCGCTAAAGCGGGTCTAAGTATGACGGAAGTAATGAAGCTGCCAATAAAGGATGAATTTAAGAATGTGGCTTTGAATCGTCGAGAATTTGCTCGCACTGTAGTGCACTTATACCCGAAGTATGAGGAAAAATACTTCTGATACGCGATATTAGTATTTATCCCTTCAACACAACCAAAAGGCTACATTGCGTAGCCTTTTGGTTATTAAAAGCTTCCTAAAAGGACTTAATAAATTAAAACAAAAGCATTGGTGCTCGTTCTTGCTTGTCTTTGTATTCCAGCACATGCAGGTATTCAGGACTATCAGATTATTCGCCTAATATCGATGAAGTCAGATTGCAGCCGAAAAAACCTTGAAAGAACAGACAATGAAAACGGAACAGTTTCTTTCTTTGCTGCATGCTCTAATGTCAGTCACTACCCAGATGGTGTAAAGGTTCTATGTGATGATCCGGACAATGAGCAAAGCTGCAAAATACTTACAGAATCAAAAAAATTTGAATATCTTAAGTTATTGCAAAATTAAAGATTATGAATAGATGCGCGTTAGTTGTTTTTCTTACTTCCATTATATCCTCTGCCAACTCACTTGCTTCGCCGCTTCCAATTGAGAAAGAAATTGATAAGTGCAGGTTGATAATTCAATCCATGCCTCGCTTAGAGTGTTATGACAAGTTGGATTTAGATGTTCTGCTGGACGAAAACCCACCTCGTTTCGCCGGAAAGCGCACTGTTAAAACTGAACTATTCTCGATTTCAGAGCCTACTGTGATTCGTTACCAGAGTGATGGCGCCATTTTTGTATTGGCTGTGCATGATAAGGCAGGTGAAGTCGTTCAGAATCTGCATATTGGGGGAGGGGGTGAAGATAGTTACCTGCTTGATGCCCCCGGTGACTACTTTCTTCGAGTCAATGGTTCGACTACCTGGCGAATATGGTTAGATAAGCCAGTTAATAATTAGATTAACCTTCTACCGAAAACAAGGGATTCGATTTTAGGATCCCTTGTCTCTGCTTTTTCTCTACTCAAATATCATCACAATTTAGTTATCGCCGATTGTGATGGATATTCTTGAAGCCATTAAGGCTTCGCTTTGGTGCTGAGTTTTTGGTTTTTTCCAGCATCTAGGCCTGCTAGGTGCTTGGCAATATTCCCGTGTTAGTTGGGCTCCCGGCGCTATGTGCTTAATTATTAATGAAGTTTATTCCCTGGGAATGCTGCTCAAAATTGCATGAATCTACTACTTAAGTATCTGTTTATGGTGGCTGGCTTGTTATTAAGTACTTTCTTGTCTACACCTATTTATATCCAATCGAGGAGTGAGATTTCTATCCTTAGTTACTTGAAAATCCCTTATATATCGGTGGTATAGCTGAAATTACTACCAAGGGAGTACAAAAGTAGTTCCGCTGTTTAATTGTTGAAAAAGCTGTAAAGAAAAACAATAGCGGGCATGGATCGGGAAAATTTCCCGGCTCACTCGAAAACGCTAATAAAAAAATCCGTAGAGGAGCGTACAATGAAAAAATTCGCACTGTCTGCCCTGGTTGCAGCTATGGCTGTTACAGGCACGGCACAAGCTGGTGTTACTGATAAAGATATCATTAACGACCAGATGACTACAGGCGACGTTGTGTCCAACGGCATGGGCCTTCGTGGCCAGCGCTATAGCCCAATGGACAAGATCAACACTGAAACCGTAAAAGATATGCGCCCAGTATGGGCTTTCTCTTTTGGTGGTGAGAAGCAGCGTGGTCAGGAATCTCAGCCAATGGTTAAAGACGGTGTAATGTACGTTACAGCGTCTTACTCTCGTGTATTTGCTGTTGACACTACTACTGGTGAAGAGCTGTGGGAATACAACGCTCGTCTACCAGACGGCATCATGCCTTGCTGTGACGTAATCAACCGTGGTGTTGCACTGTACGATGACCTGGTTATCTTCGGTACTCTGGACGCTAAACTGGTAGCTCTGGATGCTAAGACTGGTAAAGTTAAGTGGAAGAAAAAAGTAGAAGACTACAAAGCTGGTTATTCTATCACTGCTGCACCAATCGTTGTTAAAGGTAAAGTAATCACTGGTGTATCTGGTGGTGAATTCGGCATCATCGGTAAAGTAGAAGCTTACGATGCTAAGACTGGTAAGCTTGCTTGGACTCGTCCAACAGTTGAAGGTCACATGGGTTTCATCTGGAAAGATGGTAAAAAAATGGAAAACGGTATTTCCGGTGGTCAGGCAGGCAAAACATGGCCTGGTGATCTGTGGAAATCCGGTGGTGCAGCAACTTGGTTGGGCGGCACATACGATCCAGACGTAGATCTACTGTTCTTCGGTACTGGTAACCCTGCTCCATGGAACTCTCACCTGCGTCCTGGTGACAACCTGTTCTCCTCTTCTCGTGTAGCGATTGACCCAGATACTGGTAAGATCGTATGGCACTTCCAGACTACTCCACACGATGGTTGGGATTACGATGGTGTAAACGAGCTGGTTTCTTTCGACTACAAAGCTAACGGTAAAACAGTTAAAGCAGCAGCTACAGCTGACCGTAACGGCTTCATGTACGTCCTGAACCGCGAAAACGGTGACTTCATCCGTGGTTTCCCATTCGTAGATAAGATCACTTGGGCTAAAGGTCTGGATCCAAAAACAGGTCGTCCAATCTATGACGATTCTAACCGTCCAGGCAACCCAGCTGACTCTAAAGACGGCAAAAAAGGTAAGTCTGTTCTAGCAGTTCCTTCCTTCCTGGGTGGTAAAAACTGGATGCCAGTTTCATACAGTCAGGACACTGGTCTGTTCTATGTACCATCTAACGAATGGGCGATGGATATCTGGAACGAGCCAACTGCATACAAGAAAGGTGCAGCGTACCTGGGTGCAGGCTTCACTATCAAACCAATGAACGACGAGTACATCGGTGTTCTACGTGCGATGGATCCTAAGACTGGTAAAGAAGTATGGCGTAAAACTAACTACGCTCCTCTTTGGGGTGGTGCGCTGACAACTAAAGGTAACCTGGTATTCTACGGAACTCCAGAAGGTTACTTGCTGGGTCTGAACGCTAAGACTGGTGAAGAAGTTTATAAATTCAACACTGGTTCTGGTATCGTTGGCTCCCCAATTACTTGGGAGCAGGACGGCGAACAGTACCTGTCTGTAGTATCCGGTTGGGGTGGTGCAGTACCTCTATGGGGTGGTGAAGTAGCTAAACGTGTTAAGCACCTGAACCAGGGCGGCACAGTTTGGACTTTCAAACTACCTAAGTAAGTCTTAATGACTTCTGAGTCTCCTTTGTGAGACTCAACCTGTCCCATTTAAAAGCCAGCTTTCGAGCTGGCTTTTTTCGTTTTACAATTCTGTTTAGTTGTTCGTAGGTTCGTAGCGAGGGTTTATATGGTTGAGTTATTGCAGGTAAAAACGGGTGGTCAGGGGCTTTATGAATTTACCTCGCAGGTAGAAGGTTTGATAAATCGTTCTGGCGTAGCAGAGGGGCTCTGTACGCTCCTGATACAGCATACAAGTGCTAGCCTTACCATTCAGGAAAATGCCGATCCGAGTGCGCAGCATGACCTAGAGCGCTGGCTTAACCGTCTGGTACCAGAGAACGATCCGCTCTATACACATGTATTTGAAGGTGCAGATGATATGCCTGCGCATATCAAAAGTGCGCTGACCTCTACCTCGCTCTCGATACCTGTTCTGAATGGTCGATTATGCCTGGGAACCTGGCAGGGGATATTTTGTTGGGAGCATCGCCACAGTGGTTCGGTAAGAAAAGTGGCTGTACATATCGGCGACTAAGCTCGCTTTAGTTCTAGTAATAAAAAAGGCTGCATAAGCAGCCTTTTTTATTGTTAAGAGGGTAGATTAAAACCCATCGTCATCCATATCCATTGGGGTGATGCTCTGAAGCATCTTCAGAAGATCCAGTAAGATAATCAGGATGCCGTTGTAGTAGCATACTCCCTGAACGAAACGCTTCGTGGTTTCTTCGCCTGTTGCGCTTGGAGCGCGATCGATGTCGTTCTGAGGTAGGTTGATAACCTCATCAACACTATCTACAACCAAGCCAACAACTTCTTGCTCGTTGTACTCAACAACAATAATACGTGTGTCGTCGTCAGGTGTATGAGGCATCAGGCCGAACATCTGACGGGTATCGATAACTGTTACTACGTTACCACGCAGATTGATAATTCCCTGAATGAAGTAATCAGATCCTGGTACGGGAGTGATTTCGCTGTAACGCAGCACTTCCTTAACCTGAACTACGTCAACTCCATAAAGCTCGTTATCCACCTTAAAGGTAGCCCACTGGTGGTAGACAACTTCCTCTTGGTTGCTGCGCTTGCTTTCTGCTTCGCTATGAATCGCTTGCTCTGCTTGCAAAGCTTTTAGATGTTCAGCTGCTGCTTCTAGACCCATTACGTTCTACCCATCTGAATTTACAACATGTTAAGCAGTCGTATAGATAACTACTCATAATTAACCTGAGTATCCCATAGCTTGGATGCTATTGAAAACCCTGGAATTATTTTTTAAAGCATAGACCACACTGAGTGTTGATGAAACTCAAAACTGCTCTAATTTCTGGATTATTTACAGGCAATTATCGGGTTTTGGCAAGCCGGCGATTTTCGCAACGAGTTTAGCTGGGCTGCCAGGGAAGAGTTTCATTAGATATATGCTCTTGCCTTTATCTTTGCCTAGCTTAATTGACACTGCTTTCACTAAAGGGCGCATGGCCGGTGAGTGCTCAAAGTTAGTATAGAATTCACGAATCACTTCGATGATTTCCCAATGAGCGGGTGTAAGCTCAATGTTTTCTTGCTCGGCTAATAACGCTGCAACCTCTTCAGACCAGTCGTTCAGATTGCGCAGGTAACCTTCATCATCTAATTCAATGTTCATTTCTAGAACCAACTCACGGTTTTGCTGTTATCACAGCAGAGTTGTACAAAGCCTTTGTCATCAATCAGTGTGATTATGCTCGGGGTTTTGCTGGACAGTCCTCGAGCCTCTATATCAGGAGATAGCGCATACAGTTGTACTGACTTAGGAAGAGAGCCGAAAACAGCTACATGAGCTTCCAGTACGAAATAGGCGGCATCTTCCATCATCAGAATAGAGTCGTTTTCCGAGACTGCCTGAAGCATATCCTTTATGACGCCGGTGTTGCTGGGTGATTTGTTTAAAATATGTAAAGTCATAATCAAAAAGTCAGTACAGTGTCATGGGATTGAATCAGCTTCGCGATTTCAGTGCTATTAACCACTTGCGCAGGAAGGCTTAAGTCGGATAAATCCAACTCTTTATCGTTCGCAGAGGTTTCTGAGATATAGATCTGATCAATATCGTACATCGGCAGAGAGGATAGCAGGGCCTGCAGGTTTTTCTGGGCGATCGCTCCAGGGTTTTGGTCATTGAGAAGCTGATATACACCGTCATCGGTATATAGCAAAGATACGGGCATCTCGAAAATCGAACAGGTTAGCGCAACGTCGAGTGCCTCTCTGGCATTGCTGCTACCGTATGGGGCTGTACGATTGATAATAAGAACTGATTTTTTTTCACTCATACATTAGCCTCCAAAAGTAATCACGCGATCAGAAATGGCAATTGCTTCTGCCAGTTGACCTAGACCAGAAAGTTCGAATGTATTCTGAAGGTTCGAGGCCGGTTTTTCGTAACGCTTGGCTTCATTCTCATCTATGACGCCACGCTTGACCGCTGCAGCGATGCACACAACGAGATCCAGCTTGTGCTTATCTGCGAGAGCGCTCCATTGATCGGGTATGTTGTTTTCATCCTGTGGTGGTGAAACGAGTTGGTTAGCGGCTAATACGCCATCTGAGTAGAAGAACACACGAAACAGCTCGTGACCTTCTTCCAGTAGTGCTTCAGCAAAACGATAAGCAGTGGTTGTTGACTGCCGGGAAAAAGGGGAGGACTGAATGATGATGGAAAATTTCATTGCTTGTTCACTAACGTTGCTTGCAAAAGCCAAGATAGAATTTGAGTTCATATAAATAAAAAAGCCCCGCCATCTTAACAGAAAGCGGGGCTTTTCTTTAAAACTGATTCTTAGTCGTCGCTCATGAAACCCAGCAGGCTCATAAGATGGATGAACAGGTTGTAGATATTTAGGTACAGGCTAACTGTTGCCATAATGTAGTTTGTGTAAACACCGTTAACAATATTGCTGGTGTCATACAAAATCATGCCGCACATTAGTAGTACAATCAGTCCAGAAAATGCCAAATGAAGAGCTGGCATATGAATTCCAAACAGTGGAAGTACGAAAAGAGCAACCATGGCTACCAGGGCTACGATCATCCCTGCTGACAAGAACCCGCCCATAAAGCTGAAATCTTTTTTCGATGTAAGCACGTAAGCAGACAGGCCAAAGAAAGTCAGAGCGGTCATGGCGAATGCTGTAGTGACAATCTCACCACCATTAGCAAGGCCTAAATAGCGATTGATAACAGCGCCAAGGCCAAACCCCATCAAGCCCGTGAAAGCAAAAACTAGTGGAAGTGCTGCTGCGCTGTTCTGTTTCTTATTGAGAATGAAGAGCATCACGAAGCCTAGAATGACAGCTCCTAAGTAAGCAATCATCGGTGCTTGCACAAGCATCGCAATGCCAGCAGTTACCGCGCTCACAACCATTGTCATTGCCAGTAGCATATAAGTGTTGCGAATTACTTTGTTCGTCTGAAGAACCGATTGCTCAGAACGAACGTCGTAAGTATTAACGTTACGCATATTATCCTCGAAAGAATTTCCTTGTTATTTATTACCCTTATATATAAGCATTTTACTCGGTTTTTCAATGTGAGATGCTTATAATTTAAGCTTTATAACCACACACATGCCCTGCGCTTGATATATGAATGAGTTAAATATCCTCTTTGAAGATGAACATCTGATAGCTGTAAACAAACCTTCTGGATTGCTTGTACACCCTAGTTGGATCGCTCCCCGGGGTACACCGAACCTCGCATCGATGCTGAAAAAGTATTTTGAAGGTGGTAGTCCTTATACAATTCATCGCTTGGATCGACCAACTTCTGGCGTTATTTTATTCGGCAAAAACAAAGAGATAGCACAGAAAATGAATGTTGTTTTTGCAGAAAGAAAAGTGGATAAAACTTACCTTTGCATGGTGCGTGGGTACACCCCGGAACAGGATGTGATCGATTATCCACTCAAAGAGCAGCTGGATAAAATTGCAGATAAACATGCCGATCAAGATAAGCCTGCACAGGATGCGGTAAGTCACTACAAGCGGTTGGCAACTGTGGAAATAGATATGCCTGTGAGCCGCTACGAGAAATCACGTTACTCGCTGGTTGAGGTTA
This sequence comes from Neptuniibacter sp., assembly GCF_024231755.1. GTDB lineage: Bacteria > Pseudomonadota > Gammaproteobacteria > Pseudomonadales > Balneatricaceae > Neptuniibacter. Next base: position 1,003 of record NZ_JAAEQH010000105.1, on the reverse strand, counting down.
AACCTCAGACTGGCCGCAAACACCAGATCCGTCGTCATATGAAACATATCTTTCACCCGATAGCAGGTGATACTAAGCATGGCGATAACAAGCATAATAAGGCGCTTAGGGAGCGTTATGAGCTGCAGCGTTTAATGCTAATGGCCAGTCATATTAGCTTTGAACACCCGATTACTGGTGAAACTCTATCAGTAACAGCTCCTGTGGATGCTTACACTGACCAGCTCTTTACGAACTTTGGTTGGCAAGGGCTTTTCCCGGCAAGTTTTAAGGACGAGCTAATAGAAGGTTGTCGAACCGTGTTTCTGCAACCAAAATTAGAGAGTTGATCAGCAAAGAGGCAGGCCGCAGATGAAGACCGTTGCTTATATATTCTCCCTGATAGTTCTCCTGAGTAGTATTGGGCTCAAAGCTGAAGAGACTCGGCTGCTTGAGTACTCAGGTAGTGTGATTGAATCCCCTTACTGGTTCAAAGACAGTTTCCTAGAGTTAACAGATGATATCGAAGAGGCAAAGGAAGAGGGTAAGAAGCTGATCCTTTACTTCCACCAGGCTGGCTGCCCTTACTGTTACAATCTGGTACAGCAAAGCCTTCTTGATCCAATTCTTGGGCAGTACATCCAGGAAAACTTTGATCTGATCGCCTTGAATCTCTGGGGAGATCGTGAAGTGACACTTCCCGACGGATCCGTTCTTAGTGAAAAAGAGCTGGCGATCAAATGGAAAGTTCAATACACGCCAACACTTGTTTTTTATACTGATTCTGATGAGCCTTTCCTGCGAATTGATGGCTACCGTAGTAAAGAGATGTTGGCCAAAATTCTTGATTACGTCGTTTCTGGAGATGCTGAAACATCTCTTGCGCAGTCACTTATCAATAAAGAAATTGACGGTGAACTCTATCCCTCTGTGTCATTTCAAAGCAGCAATAATCTAAGTGGCTTGGAGGAAGGGAAGCCTCTGGCGGTTCTATTCGAATATCCCGGCTGCGAAGATTGTAATC
>NZ_JAAEQH010000104.1 GCF_024231755.1 Neptuniibacter sp. | reverse complement strand
GAGCGTTGCCGAAAAAAGCAGCGTCTGTCTTGGCTGCTTATCCCGCTTAGGCAACTTACTAATCACCGCTTTGATTTCATCCTTAAAACCCATATCCAGCATACGGTCAGCTTCATCAAACACCAGAAACTCAATACTTCTCAGATCCAGAGCTCGTTTCTTATGCAGATCTAGCAAACGCCCTGGCGTAGCTACAAGAAGATCAATTCCTTTTTTTATCTGTTCCACCTGTGGACCGATACCTACACCACCGTAGATAACCGCAGAACGAAACCCCGTACCCTTTGCATATTTTTTAAAGTTATCATTAACCTGTTGTGCCAGCTCTCTGGTGGGGGCAAGCACAAGGGCCTTCAGCTTCTTTGAGTTTTCGCAGAAATCATCTGATGTTAGTAGCTTGTGCAAAATAGGCAGAGCAAAAGCCGCTGTTTTACCAGTGCCCGTTTTTGCCCCAACCAAAAGGTCCTTACCATTAAGGATGGCGGGGATTGCTTGTATTTGAACGGGCGTCGGTTCGGTATAACCAGACTTTTCAATCGCTGGCAGTAACCGTGGAGATAATGGCAAGTCAGAGAATGACATATCAACTCGCGAGAATTTTTAATGGGAGGGATAGCGCATGGTTTTCGCCCTGCCCCAGATACCAGATAACCCAGCCTAAACCGCCTACGGTAGCAAAGTACCAACAACCCGAAACTATCTGACCGTAACGATCCAGTGGTAACAGATCGCTTTGGTGGCGGCGTTTCCACTCAAACAAGATTTCGATACTGCCTATCGCAAGTAAGAAACCTAGTAGTGCCAAACCAAAGGTATAGCTTATGGCGACTCCAGCAATTGCGCAGATAACGCACAAAATCAATCCAAGCACTGAATTAACTGAAAAAGAGATGCTTTTTAGGATATGTCCACCATCCAAAGGCAGAATCGGTAGCATATTAAACAGATTCAACAATGCATTAAACGCAGCTAGCCCAGCAAAAATTTCGATATCAGTAATCCAGTAAATCACTAAGCAAGATAACGATAGAAACAAGCCGTAACAAGGCCCCATAATCGAGATATAGACATTCTGCCAGCGAGTATTAATCCGATCATTGGATACGGCTAAGCCTCCGATAAAGGGAACAAGATAGATCCCTTTAGTTTGCATACCAAAACGCTTCATTGCCCGGATATGGCCATATTCGTGAAATACCAGACACAGGATGAGAGCAATGGCGAATTCTATTGAAAATAGCCATGTATAAGCAGCAAGACTACCCGCAGCAAACAGGACCTTAATAACTTTCGCACTTTTAAATAACTTTAGTGCCAGGGAAGCAAAACCGATGATGCTGAACTTAGTCGGTTGCTTAACCCGATTAACGACCTCTTGAGATTCGATATCCTTCTCAGTCAGATCGCCCTCAGCTAACAACTGCTGATCCAATTCTAAACGATAGCTAAGATCAAACGGTTGCCAGCTCAACTTTAGCTTCAAACAGCACGTCAACTGCTTTGGCTCATCCATCTGATCACTTTTGGCTTCCAGCTTAAAACAATGCTCGAAGTTTTCACCCGCATCTGCACTGGCATTGATCCGGGAAACCAGTTTATTGTCCCAATAAAGTGCCTGCCAGCCCGCCATAGAAGCCTCCAGACGTAATTCCTTACCCAGACAATCAATACGTAATAACTGCATTACACCAGCCTATCAGATACAAAGCGGCCAATTATAACGGAAAGTAATTTGCAAAGGGCGATGCTTTATTCGTTTGCAGCCTCGTATAGCCATCACAATGAATGAAGATAAATATCGATTTCAAACAGCAGTTTGAAAATCTTGATCTATACTGATAATTCCAGCGAATAAACTGTCTGGTGCCGATAGATGTGAAAGGGTTCTCCAGCCATTCCTCTATCGGCACATTTCTTCATCGAAATTCCCAAGAAGCCTGGCTATTTAAACCTCCTTCCTCCTATGCCACTATCTGATTGAAATGCGATTAATGAGCTAAAGCGCTTTAACTACCATTCACGATTGAATCGAATCTCCACCCATAGGACTATTCCATGAATTATAAGTCAGTAGCTCTGGGAACAACGGCTTACACACTTGTGACTTTTCCTTTAGCAGTGGTATGGCACGTAATCTTATTCGAGGAAAAATATAAAGCCTTTGGATACTTCGAAGGAGAACCCAGTTTTTTACTCGGTTTGCTGACCATAGTCATTCAAGGTTTGTTGCTGTCATTTCTATTTCCTTTTGTGAAATTTTCGGGCTCTCCAATTGTGAGAGGACTTAAATTCACATCGGTTGTAGGCTCCTTCTTTTGGACATCCCATGTGTTAGCGTTTGTTGCTAAACAAATGTTAGAGGATTCCCTCTCTTTCGTACTTATGGAGACCTTCTATCTGGTTTTACAATTTGGGATTTACGGTATTCTGATTGGTTTTATTTATGGTAAAGCTTCGAATACAGATATCTAAACACCAACCTTCAATTCACGCACCACATGTATGACATCCAGGTGCACATAGAGAGATGATATGAGCACAATTAAGTTTTCAGCGGCAGAGAAAGACCAAATAGTTGATAAGGTGAAGATCTACTTCCGAGATCGGCTTGATCAAGACATAGGGAGTTTCGATGCAGAGTTTTTAATCGATTTCTTTTCCAAAGAAGTTGGAGCCTATTTTTATAATCAAGGCCTCTATGATGCTCAGGTGCTGCTTAATGAGAAAACTGAAGAGATTGGTTATCTTATTCAGGATTTGGAAAAGCCAACGAGTTAGAAATAACAGCCTTAATTCCGAATGGAAAACCTCACCCGCTAAAACAGATCCTTTTATGAGTTATGCAATATAAAAACAAAAGTTACTTTATCAGCGATGATCGTGATGATATTCAACTCGAACAGGTAACATCCCTCCTGATGTCTTCGTATTGGGCACAAGAGAGAAGCCTTGAAACCATCAAAACCTCCATCCAGCATAGCATCTGCTTCTCGTTATTCTGTGATGATGTCCAGGTAGGGTTTGCTCGGGTAGTGACCGACTTCTCATCGGTGGCTTACATTGCTGATTTTATAATTCAGGCGGAGCACCGTTCGAAAGGGATTGGTAAGTGGATGTTTGGTGTCATTGTGAATGACCCTCGCTGGAGCTCTAAATTCCAATTCTTAGTTACTGATGATGCCCATGGTTTATATGAAAGATATGGTTTCTCAGGGAGCCATAAACTCATGAGTACTGAGGTCTAAAAAACTTGTGGAATCTGCTTACTGCGGATCTTGCATCTAAAGATGCAAAGCCTTTTCAGAATGACCATCAACGATTATCATGCCCTCGCAAATTTGCTTTAAATGAAAGAGGTTTCAAATGGTGCTGTTCTTCCCAATCGAGCAAGAGCTAGATTGCATTAGTAGTGACGGTCGTATTCTTGGGAAGATAAAGTTTGATGTCTTTACTGATGAATACAGTTTTGTCCTAGACAATGAAGCTATTGTTTTGTCAGATTTGGAAGAAGCCAAAATCGTTGAGAGGTTAGCAGGCCTTTGTTCCGGAAAATATTCTTTTGCCATGCATGATGATGACTGAGCTGTAAATAAAGCAAAACTAGTTAGCTATCTATTCACTATTCCTCAGTTTTAGCAGCTCCAACCCAAGTAAGCTTGACTCTCACCGGTATTTGCTGAGGAAGAGCAGTCCGCTACCCCATAGCGAACTGCTCTTCCAGCCGACTTACTCCAAGCCCATTCATTTTCTTCACTTTGATCTGCACCGGGATACGCTCTTTCATCGCTTCAATGTGACTGATAACACCGATCATCTTACCGGATGCATTCAGGTTATCCAGTGCGTCCAGCGCCAGATCCAAAGTTTCACTATCCAACGTACCGAAACCTTCATCAAGGAACAGTGAATCAATACTGGTTTTCTGGCTGACCAGATCTGACAAAGCCAATGCTAACGCAAGGCTTACAAGGAAACTTTCACCACCTGACAAGGTTTTGGTATCACGTACTGTATCCGCCTGCCAGGTATCCATTACCTGTAACTCTAGCGCTTCAGAAACCTTGCGCTGTAGTTGGTATCGTCCATGTAGTCGATCAAGCTGTCGATTTGCTAGGTAAACAAGGTGATCCAGTGTTAATCCCTGTGCAAAGCGACGGAACTTATCCCCTCGCTGGGAACCGATAAGCGAGTGTAGGTAGGAAAGATCATCATATTGCTTTTGACATTCCTCAATCTCAGAAAACAGTTGCTGCTGTGCTTCCCTGCGCTTCTGATCATCGCTCAATAGGCCGCTTAGCAAACCTTGCTGATGGCTAAGCTCACGTTGTTGTAGCTGCATCTCCTCCAGCTGAGCAGATACCTGTTCAACAGAAAGAGCTTTGTAATCTTTTTCGTCTCCAGCCTTTTCGAGAATGACTACTTGTTTCTCTGACTGCTCAGCCAAAGCGGTCAAACGCTCAATCTCTCTACTAATCTCTGCAGAAAGTTGCTGTAGTGTTTCCAACTCTGACTCTTTAAGTAGAGCAGACAGAAACTGTTTATCATCTGTAAAAGGACTGCAGGTTAATTTCTCTGCCCAGGCAGACTCTTTTTCCGTTAATGATCCCTGCAGCGATTTGAGTTGATCCTCAATACTGGTCAGTGTCGCCTGCTCTGCTTTTAACTGTTGTAAAAGCTGCTGGTTGTACTCCTGAGCCTGCTTTGTTGATTGCTCGGCTTCAGCGCGTTTGACACTGGCTTTCTCTCGCTCATCTGTCACAGATTTATCAGCGAAGAGCTGTACCCTTTCCTCTGTTTTCTCTCGCAGAGCCTCGGTTATGTCAGCCAGGCTTTTCTGCCTCAGACTTACCTTCTCATTCTGTTGATCAATTTGTACAGAAAGCTGTTGCAGCTGCGTTTCCGACTTGAGTAGATTTTGTTTAAGGCTTTGCTCTAGTTCTTGTAGCCGCTGCTTATTGCCCTGTTTGAGCCTCAGCTCATCCAGCCACTGGTCACGTAGGCTTAATTCTGGAAGCCGAAGTCCTGAAGCAGAAAGCTCCTGCTCAAGTAAAGTTGAGGCCTGTACAGATTCAGTCTTTAACTTTTGCTTTCGTTCGGTCAACTGTTTCAGTTGGTCTTGGAAAGCTTGAAATCTCTGCTCAAGCAGCTGAAGAGCAGACTGATGCTCCTGCCCTGCTTGATTCAAGGTTTGTTGGGAGGTTTGCTGTTGCAGTAACAACTGCTGTGTTTCTCTGACTCTTTCTACTCTCTGCTGAAGGTTCTGCAGATTATGCTCACTCTGTATCAAATACTGACTCAAAGCTTCTTCATTCTCTGGAGAAAGCTCACAAGCCAAACTTCTGCACAGTTCATTCCACTTGCCAGTATGGGCGGTAATATCCTGTTGCAGCTGTTCCGCAAAGGATTTTAACTGCGGTAGTTGAGTAACTGTCAGATGTTCCAGTTGATGACGGAGTTTCAGCCCCATGTCCTTCAGCTCATCACACTCTTCTCCCAAAGCTTGGTGGCGTTTCTGGGTTTCACTATTATCCACAAGCTGATAGCCCTCAACGTAGGGATGTTCAGTGGAACCACATAGAGGGCAAGCTTCACCTTCGATAAGTTTTGCCCGTTCTGCTTCCAGGCTATTGATCTTTTGTTCCTGCTCCAGCAGTTTGCTCAGATCATTAAGATGCTGATTTTTCTGGTGATACTCCTGACGCAAAACCTGCAACTGCTGCTCTGATTCTGCAACCTGCTGATCCAACTTCTGCTGTTCAACAGATGATTTCTGCTGTTCCTGAAGTAGTTTACGCAGTAGTTCTGCAGTGTGCTTAAGCTCCTGCTGCTGAATCTGATCTTGTTGTAAGCGTTGTAACTGTGATTCCAGAGTAGTTAGTTCATCCTGCCCCAGCAATGTACTCAGTTCATTCTGGGTTTTAGTCAGTCCCTGATTACTAAGTTCAATTTCATTCGCTACAACTGCAATCTGCTGTTTCAACTGTTGCTGTTTTTCAGTCAGTTCCGATATACCATTCTGAGCTTCCTGTTCAGAAGAGTGTAACTGCTGTAGCTCATCTTCGGTCTGCGACAATTGCTCTAGTTTTACTGACCATAGGGGAATTTTCTCACCTAGATTTGCATCCCCACATTCCTGGATTTGTGACTGACATGATAGGAACTCTTCGTTAAGCCGGGATTGCTCGGCTATGTTCGCATCACTCTTTTGTTTCAGGCTTTGTTGTTCCTGCTGGTAACGCACCAGTTCCTGCTTGGCATCCGCGCCTTGTTGGATGATTTTCTCGCACTCTACATCAAGCGGAACAACCCGCTCATTTATCAGCTGTTCCAGTTTATTCTGTTCAGAAATAAGCTCCTGTAATGCTCGCGCTTCTTTCTCGGCAGATAATTCAGCTTGTTGAGATTGCTGCTGCAATTGGCTGACTTTTGTCGATACAGATGCGACCGACTGTGTCAGAACCTGTTGCTGTTCCCGGCTTTCAACCACAGACTGATAAACACCCCGCAGACGCTCTGCTGGCTCACTCAACGCTAATCGGTCCAAATTAGCCTGCTCTGCTTGTTTCCGCTCCAGAGCTTGCTTCATGCTTTGTTGGTTTGCAGCGGACTCCTGCTCAGCTTTACAGTACTGTTGCCACCACTGTTGGTGTTCCTGAACCGTTTTAACCTGTTCATCTGTTGTTTTGAGCTGCGCACTTAAAACTGAAAGCTGCTCTTTATAATCAGCAATCTGTTCTGCAGTCAGCAGTTCAACACCATCTGCTCTGGCCTGTAACTCACGTAAGCTGTTTTTCGATTCAGTGAAATGCTCATGTACCTTTTCTGAGATCAGACCATAGATTTCTGTACCTGTGAGTTCTTCGAGTAGTTCTGCTCTGTCGTTAGCATCTGCATTCAAGAAAGCGGCAAACTGTCCCTGAGAGAGCATCATCGATTTAGTAAAACGCTCAAAATCGAGGCCGCTGATCTCTTCTATCAACTGATTCTTCAGTTTTATCTGTGAAGCGAGAATCTCACCGCTTTCGCCCTGTTGCTCGATTTTAGATAACTCAACCTTAGCTTCCTGAAGGTTTCCGTCAGACTTGTCACGGGAACGGCGCTGGCTCCAGAATGCACGATAGCATTGCCCTTTTACATCAAACTCCACCTCGGCCAGAGAATCTGCTGTACCACGGGTCATCAGTTCATTACTGGATTTAGAAATGCTATTTAAACGTGGTGTTCGGTGATATAACGCTAAACAGATAGAATCCAGTATGGTGGTTTTTCCGGCTCCGGTTGGGCCAGTGATAGCAAACAGTCCGTTTTCGTTAAACGGGGTTTGGCTGAAGTCGATCTTCCACTCCCCCTGCAGGGAGTTAATATTCTTAAAACGCAGACTGAGTATCTTCATGAGTCAGCCTCCGGAAATGCGAATAGATCATCCTGTTGTAAGCCTTCATCGACCCGGGACTTTTTCTTGGCTGCCTTAGGTTTTGGATCAGGTATTGGTTTTGCCTCGGATTCAGTAACTGTCTCTGTAGTGTTGTTAGTTGTCACAGCCACACTGTCAGTCACTACCTCAACAATTTCCTCAGCAAAGTCCAGACTAAACTCCTGGGTTTGTTCAGGCTCAAGATCAAGTTCAAGATCAGGTTCAGAAAGCCTCTGTTCTGATTCTTTCTGTTCCAGCTTTTCTGCAGAATATACCGGAAGATCATTCTCCTCCTGAACCTCAATCATTATCTGCTGGAAACTTTCTCGGAGACGCAGTAGCCGCTCTTCATCACTCTCGGTATCGAAAGATTCCTGAGCCAATCTGCGCTCAAATACTTCCACTGGATTAAGCTCATCCAAGGTTTCTTTTTTCTCGCGCTGAATCTGCTTCTGTCGTTGAGTGCGGGCTCTGCGTAAAAGCAACACCTCTACATTAAGCTCTTCCGTCAGCGCTTTGATCCGTTGCTGCAGATCGTTCAGGTAATCCTGAGCTTCCACCTCAATAGATAACCAGATTGGCTGTTCAGATTCAGGAAGTGACTGCAGTTGTTTTTCAATACCGTTCAGATCTCCGCGCACGACCTGCATTGGCTGAAACATGGGAACATCAATAGGTGTTACTGTTCTGTTTTTATCAGCGTCAAACTCCACCAGCACCACCTGTTTCTGGCTAGACAACTCATCAAAACTGAGAGGGATAGGTGAACCGCTGTAACGGATATGTTCAGAGCTGGATACAACCTGAGGCCGGTGAATATGCCCCAAGGCAATATAATCCGCAGGCGGGAAAGCAGTTACAGGCAACGCTTCAAGGCTGCCAATATAGATATCCCTCACCGACTCAGAGCTTTTCACCCCGACTGCGGTGAGGTGACCGGTGGCTATAATCGGCAGATCAATTCCCAGCTCACCACATTTTTTTACCGCCAGATTATAAAGTGATTGGTAGTGCTGTGAGATTGCCTCACCTAAAGCCTGGGATTTGTCCTGTGCTGATTGATCAGCCTGACTCTGTAAAAGATCTCTTGGGCGAAGGAACGGGATGGCACAGAGAACTGCACCGGGTTCACCCTGCTTGTTATTCAACACGATAATCTGATCGTCAGGATTATCATGGACATGGGCGATGACCTGAGCATTCAGATAAGCCAGTAGTTGTCTGGACTCATTAAGTGTTGCCACCGAGTCATGATTTCCACCAAGTACAATCAGTTGGCAATCCAGTTTATTTATCTCAACAACAAACTGATTATAGAGCTCACGAGCGTAGCTGGGTGGCGAACCGGTATCGAATACATCACCTGCAATAACAACTGCATCTATTTGATTTTCTTTAACTTGTGACAGCAGCCATTGAATAAACTGTTTGTGTTCATTTGCACGGCTTTTGGAAATAAAGTGCTGACCCAGATGCCAGTCAGAGGTATGCAGAATGCGCATTAAGAGAGGTGCTCAAAGTCCAGTTTACTGATGGTTCATCCTTGATAGAAGGATGCTGTCATCTTACCCGAAATCCTAAATGACAGCACCCAGAAGTAAGAGTGTTAGGTTAATCCATCTAAAGCGTAGGAAGGAAGGTCTGCCTCAGCAGGCACTGGAGTAGGATTACCCTCTTCATCGATCGCTACAAATTTAAAAGTTGCTTCAGTCACCTTCTCACGTTGCCCTATTCGACCGCGACGCACCCAACATTCCACATGAATATCCATTGAGCTACGACCCACTCGCGCGACCTCGGTATAAACACCAAGAATATCACCTACTTTTACAGGACGGATAAAGCTCATACCATCCAGCGAAGCGGTTACCACACGGCATTGGGCGCGCTGACCTGCACAGATTCCAGCAGCAATATCCATCTGCGATAACACCCAGCCACCAAAAATATCCCCAGCAGGGTTGGTATCCGCTGGCATAGCCATGGTACGGGTTGTTAAACGACCTTTAGTCGGTACAGGATTAGTATCAGTAGCCATCGTTGATCCTTTTAAATTCACTCAACACATATCAAACTTTAGCATGATACACGTTATTTTAGGGGACAGGTTTAAACCTGTCCCCACCCAAAAGCACACAAACCAAAAACGCTGTTTAACCATTAGTCAGATATTGGCATAATGCGCGCCATTCACTTCGACTCGCAGGCATAGTCCGGCACATATCAATTCAATCGGAATAAGACATTGCTAACCACAGCCAATATAACCATGCAGTTTGGCGCTAAGCCGCTATTTGAAAACGTTTCAGTAAAATTCGGTGAAGGTAATCGTTACGGCCTCATAGGGGCGAACGGTTGCGGAAAATCCACTTTCATGAAGATTCTGGGCGGCGACCTTGAACCATCTGCAGGCAATGTATCTAAAGATCCCAACGAGCGTATCGGTAAGCTGAAGCAGGATCAGTTTGCTTATGAAGAGTGCAGCGTGGTTGATACTGTGATTATGGGGCACGAAGAACTGTGGGCGGTAAAGTCTGAACGTGACGCGATTTATGCCAACCCGGAGATGACTGAGGAAGATGGTATTCGTGCAGCGGAGCTGGAAGGCGAATTCGCTGAAATGGATGGTTACAGCGCTGAATCCCGTGCCGGAGAGCTGTTACTCGGTGTAGGCATTCCGATTGAACAACACTTTGGCCCAATGAGCGAAGTCGCTCCAGGCTGGAAGCTGCGTGTTCTACTGGCACAGGTTCTGTTCTCAGAACCGGATATCATGTTACTCGACGAACCAACCAACAACCTTGATATCAATACAATCCGCTGGTTGGAAGGTGTTCTGAACGAACGCAACTGCACTATGATCATCATTTCCCATGATCGTCATTTCCTGAACAGTGTCTGCACCCATATGGCTGATCTTGATTACGGCTCTATCCGTCTGTATCCAGGCTCGTATGACGAGTACATGACCGCAGCTACACAAGCCCGCGAACGCCTTCTTGCAGATAACGCTAAGAAGAAAGCTCAGATCGCTGAGCTTCGAACCTTTGTCAGCCGTTTCTCTGCGAACGCATCTAAATCGAAACAGGCTACTTCCCGTGCCCGTCAGATCGACAAAATTCAGCTGGAAGAAGTTAAACCATCTAGTCGCCAGAACCCATTTATTCGCTTTGAGCAGGACACTAAGCTGCACCGCTTAGCTCTTGAAGTCGAAGGATTGAGCAAGAGCTTTGAAGAACCTCTGTTTAATGATCTGAACCTGATGGTGGAAGTTGGTGAGCGTATTGCCATTATCGGTCCTAACGGTATTGGTAAATCGACTCTACTGCGCTGCCTGGTTGGTGACCTGGAGCCTAGTGCAGGAGAGATAAAATGGTCAGAAAACTCAGAATTGGGTTATTACGCTCAGGACCATGCATCAGACTTCGAAGAGGATAAAACACTTCTGGACTGGATGGGACAGTGGGGTAAAGAAGGTGATGACGAGCAGGTAATACGCGGCACGCTGGGGCGACTGCTCTTCTCACAGAAAGAGATCGATAAGTCAGTTAAGGTTATCTCCGGTGGCGAACAGGGCCGTATGCTGTTCGGAAAAATCATTCTGCAACGTCCTAATATCATGTTAATGGATGAGCCTACCAACCACTTGGATATGGAATCGATCGAATCCCTTAACCTGGCTTTGGAGAACTACCCTGGCACACTGCTCTTCGTCAGCCACGACCGAGAGTTTGTATCCTCGCTGGCAACCCGGATTATCGAACTGACACCTAACGGCATTGTCGACTTCCACGGCAGCTATGACGACTATCTGAAAAGTCAGGGTGTGGAGTAATAGCCTAAGCTATTATTCCAATCCCTCTAAGGCTCAAATTCAAAGGTAAATAGAATGCATATTGTTTGCCCCAGTTGCATGACCTCAAACCGTATTCCAGATGACCGTTCACACATAGGCGGTAAGTGCGGCAGATGTAAAAACGCATTACATACCCATCAACCTGCTGAGCTGGATGATAGTAACTTTGAGAAATACGTTGCGGATAATGAGCTACCTGTGATTGTTGATTTCTGGGCAAGCTGGTGTGGACCATGTCAGATGATGAAGCCGATCTTTGAGAAAACGGCCGCTGAATCTGAAACCTTATTATTTGCCAAAGTTGATACAGAAAAGGCTCAACAAACCAGCGCTCGAATGAATATCCGCAGCATTCCCACCTTGATTCTTTTCCAGAATGGCAAAGAGATTGACCGTATTGCGGGGGCGCTACAGGAGCCTCAGTTAAAGCAATGGATTCTGCAAAGCCTTCAGAAGATTTAAAGCTGTATGATTTATCAGAAAATAGCATCTGAACTAGATGTAAAAACCCATCAGGTTGAAGCTGCCTGCAAGCTTCTGGATGAAGGCTCTACCGTTCCTTTTATTGCTCGTTACCGTAAAGAGATAACAGGTGCATTAGATGATGGGCAATTACGACAACTGCAACAACGTCTTGTTTATTTGCGCGAGCTGGAAGTCCGTAAAGCACATGTAATCGAGAGTATTAACGAACAGGGACAGTTAACTAGCTTCCTGCGCTCTGCGATTACGCATGTACAAAGTAAATCCGAGCTGGAAGACATCTATCAACCCTATAAAAGCAAACGCAGAACAAAAGCCCAGATTGCTCAGGAAGCAGGCCTTAAAAAACTCCTTGAGGAGATAATAACTCAGCCTCATGCCAACCTAATCAAGCTCTCCCAGCGTTACATTAATATAGAGAAAGACTTCCCTGATGCAGAGGCCTGCCTGGAAGGGGCAAACGCAATACTTGCAGATCAGTTGGTATCTCAACCCGAATTATTGAAACGTTTCCGCGAGAACCTCTGGCAACACGGCCTTCTTAATGTCTCAGTTGTTAAAAAGAGAGCTACGGAAGGCGAGAAGTTTCGGGATTACTTTGAGTATAGTGAGAAGCTGAAAACTATCCCATCCCATAGGATGTTAGCTATTCTGCGTGGTGTAAATGAAGGAATTCTCAAAGCAGATTTGGATATTGAGTCAGAAACCAACTTTGAGGATCAGTTAGCTCGTTCTTTATCCCTGCCTCAGAACGATTGGTTCAATCAGGTCGTGCGCAAAACATGGAAAAGTCGCTTAAGACCCAAGCTGGTTAAAGAACTGATTACTAAACAGAGGGAACAAGCTGAAGAGGAAGCGATACGTGTATTCAGTCGCAACCTCAAAGAGCTTTTGCTTGCAGCCCCTGCAGGAGCCAAGTGCACATTGGGTCTTGACCCCGGTTTAAGGACTGGCGTTAAAGTTGCTGTTGTGGACGCTACCAGCAAGCTAGTCGATCACTGTACAATCTTCCCTCATCCGCCAAAGAAGCAATGGGATCAGGCGATAAATACCCTGTTCAAACTGTCCAGCAAGCATAATGTGGAACTGATAAGTATTGGCAACGGTACCGGCTCCCGGGAAACAGACAAGCTTGTATCTGAGTTGTTACAGAAACACAGTGATATCAGAGCACAAAAGTTGATTATCAGTGAGGCGGGCGCCTCCGTTTACTCAGCATCCGAATTAGCAGCAGAAGAATTCCCCAACCTTGATGTAACTATCCGCGGTGCAGTTTCAATCGCTCGCAGATTACAGGATCCTCTCGCTGAGCTGGTAAAGATAGAACCTAAAGCTATTGGCGTAGGGCAATATCAACATGATGTTAATCAAAGTCAGTTAGCTTCTAGCCTAGATGCAGTAATTGAAGACTGCGTGAACGCAGTGGGGGTAGATCTGAACAGTGCATCAGAGGCATTACTCAACCATATCTCTGGGCTAAACAACACTCTGGCTAGAAACATTGTCGCCTACCGTGACGAGAATGGCCCATTTCAGAATCGTAATCAGCTAAAAAAAGTGGCACGACTAGGCCCCAAAGCATTTGAACAGTCAGCTGCTTTTTTACGGATCAATTCGGGCAAACAGATTCTGGATAGCTCTGGTGTGCATCCAGAAGCCTACAAACTGGTTGAATCTATTGCTAAGAAAAACAATCGTTCATTAGAGCAACTGATCGGTAATTCAAACTTCCTGAACAGCTTAACCGTTTCTGATTACACCAACGAACAGTTTGGCGAATACACTGTTCAAGATATCCTTCAGGAACTTGATAAGCCTGGTCGAGACCCTCGGCCAGAATTTAAAACCGCGAAACTATTAGAGGGTATTGAAACCCTTGCAGACCTTCGTGAAGGGATGCAACTTGAAGGCACGGTTACAAACGTGACTAACTTTGGTGCCTTTGTTGATATAGGTGTTCATCAAGATGGGCTGGTACATATCTCCCAGTTAGCTGATCGCTTTGTCAAAGACCCGCACGATATTGTTAGTAATGGCCAGATAGTAAAAGTCAGAGTGACCGAAGTTGATCTACAGCGAAAAAGAATTGCCTTAACTATGCGCAGCCAGGACAGATCTGTGACGGCACAGCCCAAAAACAAACGCGAAAAAAACACAAATACAGGCATGTCCGCTGCATTCAAACGAGCTACTTCTTTGAAATAAGTTCTGTGCAAGTTAGCTCTTTGAAAGAATCTTGTAGAAATCAGTTCCTTACAATAAACCGCTTTACTCTCCCCCTCTCCTCTTTCCACCCACAATGGGTGGAAAGAGTTATTCGTTCTAAGGTCTCGTTTTATATACGACCTTTTACCTGTTTAAAATCAAACAGTAAGAAGGCTAAATAGGATAAGTACGACTACAATGTAACGAGCATGAAAAATAATAATTAGTAGATATGCCGGTGATGAGTAGAACAAATCTTTTATGGTTACAGGCAGGGTCCTGTAGTGGGGACACTATGTCCCTACTCTGCGCGGATGACCCATCTTGGCCTGAACTGGTTTCACAATACAATCTGGATATTATCTGGCAGCCCTCTTTATCTTCCCGGCCAGTTAGTGCCCTGCTGCAGGATGTTGATGCGATTCTCGCTGACGAAAAAAGCCTAAATATCCTCTGCATTGAAGGCAGTCTTGCTCTGGGACCTAACAATACCGGCATGTTTGACACCATCAACAACCGGCCTAAAGCGTTCATGATAAAAGAGCTGGCTGATAAAGCTGATTATGTTGTCGCTGTTGGTACCTGCTCTGCCTACGGTGGAGTTCCAGCTTCACCGCCAAATCCAACAGAATGTACCGGGATGCAATCTTTTAAAGGCGCAGCAAAAGGTTTGCTGGATGAACATTGGGTAAGTAACAAAGGATTGCCGGTAATTAATATTTCTGGCTGCCCCGTTCATCCAAATGTAATTATTCAAACCATCACCTCTCTACTGGAAGGCTACCCTCCTGAGCTCAATGCTCTGAATCAGCCTAAAGAGCACTACAGTACAATGGTGCATCAAGGTTGCACCCGTAATGAATACCACGAATACGATATAGAAGAGGATGAATTCGGTAAGGAGGGTTGTCTGTTCTACAACCTAGGTTGCCAAGGGCCTTACACCATGGCCACCTGTAATTCGCAACTATGGAATAAACAGAGCAGCAAAACCCGAGCTGGTGTCCCTTGCATCGGGTGTGTATCACCCGATTTTCCAAGAAATGCCCCTCTTTTTAAAACAGATAAAGTCGGAGACATACCCGTCTCTCTGCCCTTGGGCGTAAGTAGAGCCAGATATATGGCTTATAAAGACCTTGCTAATGATGCAGCACCGGTTCGCATCATTGAACGCAGAGTAAAACCCTGAATAGGATAAAGAGGGATTATGTCACGCCGAGTAAAAGTCGAGCTCAATCGTGTCGAGGGTGATTTAGAGATAGAGCTGAGTATTGATGATGGCGTCGTTACCGATGCTTGGTGTATCGGCACCCAATATCGCGGTTTCGAGCAGATAATGATTGGGCGAGAACCGATGGATGCTCTGGCTATTACTCCGCGCATCTGCGGTATTTGCAGCACTGCGCATCTTTTCGCCAGTGCCAAAGCACTTGAAGATCTTGCTGGTGTTACTCCCCCTGCAAATGCCATCAGAATTCGTAATATTTGTCTTCTGGTAGAAGAGATACAATCGGACTGTCGTCAGACTTTTCTTATGTTCACTCCAGATCTTTGTCATTCAAAGTATCAGGACCACCCTCAGCAAAGCGCAATATCTACACTCTTTTCCGATATGAGTGGCACAATCTACCGTGATGCGGTCATCAACAGCCGAAAACTGGTTGAAATAGTCGCTATCTTTGGTGGTCAATGGCCACACTCCTCGTACATGGTTCCCGGAGGCGTCACATCGTTACCTGACCGTAGCAAAGTGCTCAGTTCTCTCGCCATCTGCAACAACTATACTCGCTGGTTTGAGGAATCTGTTATTGGCTGCCAGCTTGACGAATGGCTAGATATACAGAACACAGACCAACTCCAGAGTTACCTAAACAAATCAGATGCAGCGGTGTCGCAGCTTTATCGATTCTGTAGTGATATCGGCCTGAATGAGGTAGGCATGGGTAGTGGTCTTCTGATCAGTTATGGTTCTCTAGTTGACCCAGAAAACCCAGAGCAACAAATTCGTTCTTCTGGCTTATATAACTGCTCTGATAATAGTTTCACGTCTCTCGACCAGGGCCTGATCAGCGAAGATGTAAGCCACAGCTGGTTCCATGATGATTCTCAACAACCAAGACACCCGCTTAAGGGTATAACACAACCTAAATATGACCCTGATAACGGCCGCTATAGTTGGGCTAAAGCGCCGCGATATAATGGACGGGTTGCTCAAACAGGCCCTTTGGCTCAGTTAGTGGTAGATAAAGACCCGCTAACTCTAGATCTGATTCAGAAGAATGGAGCTAATAGTCTGGTTCGCCAGTTCATTAGAATCCATCGACAGGCTCTCTCGCTTAGGTTACTAAAACAGCAATTAACGGAGCTTCTGGAAAAGATAAACGAGCCCTCTTTCACTCACTGTGCACTTCCAGAAACTGGTCAGGGAATCGGTATGCTTGAAGCGGCCCGTGGTAGCCTAGGCCATTGGATCGATGTTAAGAATGGCAAGATTGATCGCTACCAGATTGTTACACCCACCGCATGGAATGCATCCCCCCGAGATCACCAGGGGAACAGAGGGCATATCGAAAGCAGCTTGCTTGGACTAACTGTATCGGATCTAAGTGACCCTGTTGAAATTGGCCACGTAGTTCGCTCGCATGATCCTTGCCTTGTGTGCACAGTACATGTTTTAGGTGGCAGAAAACACCGTTACGGAGTAGTAAGGTGAATGGGCAGCACGTAACTCAACAGCTTAAGGTTTCATTACTCTTTTTTGGTAATGAATGGCATGGTGATGACGGCTTTGGTTATGCTGTTTTTAAACAATTACAGATACCTCAGCAAGCTAAGGAAGTCGATCTTCACTTCTGCGGCTGCAATACCATGCATGCATGGAGTTATATGGAAAACAGTCAACACTGCATTCTTGTTGATGCCCTGAAAACTGATCAACAGCTACCCGGTGCAGTTGCTTGGTACACACCAGAGAGTTTTTGCCACCACTCACCCCAGCACCTGCACGACGCAGGGATCGCAGAACTTATTCGCCATATCCCTATTTTATCTGAGGATGGGAAAGCACCCGGGATAGAGCTTCTCTGCGTCACTACCAATGAATTAGAAGCCTTTACCAATAAACTATCCCCTTCTGTAGAGCGCGCAGTGGAAACAGCCTGCCAAATGATCCAAAAGCGCCTTGTTCAACTGAAGGAGGCTGCATGACACAAGCGGACATTCATGCAGAAATTGAAGACAGCATCACAATTCAGCATGAACAGGTGGTGCAGGGTCGTACTCGCTGGGTTGGTAAACGGGAAAATTCAGATACCGAGCTGTTGGTCGCTGAATATCAGGGTAGATACTTCGCTATACCGCTGCTCTGCAGCCATGGTCAAGCTTCGCTTCTTGAAGCACGACTGGATAAGAACGGCAACATCATCTGCCCGAATCATGGACTGGTTACCGCATTATCAAGTGGCCCTAATAGCATTGAGGTACAAAAACAGAATAGCCGATTTATTCCTGTAACAAACAAGAATATAAAAGTTGCTCTAATCGAACCTTCGCAAAAGGATGAAACGAAAGAAGAACAAGAAATAAAGGTTTTAAGGTCTGCCAATTCCGCCCTACAGAAAAAGGTCCTCTCTAATCTGGAATCTATGGACCAAATGCTGACCCAGGTAGAAAATAAAAAAACGGAGCTTGAGCATAGAAATAGTGACCTGCAAACAGCAAATGAGTTAATAGATTGCATTACCAATTCAATTGATGAGTTTCTGATAGTAACTGATAGTCAAGGGAGAATTACCCGCGTTAATAGCTATGCGGAAAATATCCTTGAGTGCAATGCCAGCTCACTTTTAGGTACATCACCAGATAATATTCTCTGCGATTCAGTATTAGAGGAACTTGTTAACGCTACACCATCTCAACAGTGGGACCAGCGCCCGCATATTTACCGGGCCGTATACAAGAACAGTGAATTCGAGCGAGAGGTTTGCTTTAAATCACAAAACACCAACGGCCAAAGTATTACCGATAAACATTTCCTGTTGCGCGGCACCCTTCTTTATTCTCATGCGGGAAAAGAGGAAGGCCTTATTCTCACAGCAACCGACATCTCCAGGGTTAAGCAAAGTGAACATATTAAACGTCAGCAGGATCTTGAATCTCACCTAAGCCAACTAAAAAACACACTTGCCACTTTGGGCCAGGGTGTTGCTATGTTTGGACCAGATGGACATCTACAAGTATGGAACCCGCCCTTTTCTAGCAATGGCGGTTTTAGGGAAGAGCTATTACAACAGCTGCCGCATATCACTCAACTCTGTCGAATCACTCATGAATTGACTGGTGATAATCCTTCCCCTGAACCAGAACAACTTTCTAAAGCCAAACAAAAGTGGTTGTTGTTTTACGAATGCGGAAATGTGATCGAATGTGAATCGTACCCTATGCCTTCTGGCGGTTTCGTTATCACTACACGCGACATCACCCAAAGCCGTGAAGCTGAGGAACATGTTCGCTTACTCTCCTCGACTGTAGAACAAAGCTCCCACGAAGTGATCATTACCGATACTGATGGCATCGTTGTATATGTAAACCCAATATTTACTGAAAATACTGGCTACAGCGCAGGTGAGGCAATTGGCAAAAAATCCAACCTAGTCCAATCGGGTGAGATGTCAGATAGATTTTACAAAGATCTGTGGCAAACCATAAAAAATGGCAATCGATGGAAAGGCGAAATCATCAACCGCAAAAAAAGTGGTGAGAAGTTTTGGCAGTATATGACAGTTTCTCCGATCACAGATTCCTCAGGCGCCATCACCCATTTCCTATCGCTGAAATCTGACATAACCAAACAGAAACAAGCAGAGAGCCAGTTACGCTATCAAGCAGAACACGATCTTCTGACAGATTTGCCCAATCGCCCTCTTTTCCTTAACCACCTGGAAAGCGCAATACTGAGTGCTAAACACAACCAAAAGCACTCAGCCATGCTGTTTATGGATCTGGATAACTTCAAAGATGTTAACGATACACTGGGACATCTGTGCGGTGACACACTACTTCAGCTAGTTGCTCAACGACTACTGAATTGCGTAGAAAAAGCAGATGTAGTTGCGAGGTTAGGTGGCGATGAATTTGCCATCATTCAGGCGGATATATCATCTCTGAAAACGCCTGGAGAATTGGCAGATAGAATAATCGACTCCATAACACAGCCTTATCAGATCGATGATCACTTGATACATATCGGCATTAGCATCGGGATTACCCTAATTCCAACAGATGGACTAGAAACTGGCACCCTACTTAGTAATGCTGATATGGCAATGTATGCCGCTAAAGCAGGCTCAGGTCCAGGCTATTACTACTATGATCAGGAACTACAGTCCAAAATACAGAGAAAACACCTGATCGAAATCCATCTTCACAAAGCAATACGAGACAATGAGCTCTGCCTTGTTTATCAACCTAAAATATTGATTGAAGACAGCCAGATAGTTGGCGCTGAAGTGCTCTTACGCTGGAATAGTCAGCATTTGGGTTTTATATCCCCGGCAGAATTTATTCCAATTGCTGAGCAAAGTAGCTTGATTCTTGAGCTTGGCGAATGGGTGCTAAAGGAAACATTGTCTACTCTGCGGAGCAAGCTTCAACAGGGTATTACTCCACCAAAGATCGCGATCAACCTATCAACGGTCCAGCTAAAGGATGGCAATTTTGTTGAGGAGCTTTCTGATTTGCTACAGGAGTACGATATACCTGCAGAGTATATTGAACTGGAGATCACTGAAACAGCAGCGATGTCTGATCCTGAATTTGCCATGGCACAACTTAAGGCACTCAAAAACCTTGGCATCAGTATCGCCATGGACGACTTCGGAACCGGATACTCCTCTCTATCCTATCTCGCATCTCTGCCAGTAGAGAGAGTGAAGATAGACCGTAGTTTTATAAATGATATTGAACACTCAAAACAGGCAAGAGCGATTGTCGAGTCGATCATCAATCTAGGCTCTATCATGGAAAAGACAATCATCGCTGAAGGGGTCGAGGAGCAAGCTCAATTGGAACTTCTCAAAGCGCTTGGTTGCGAAGAAGCGCAGGGTTACCTGATCTCAAAACCTCTTTCGACCGATGAGTTCTTTACTTTCGTCTCCCAGCGAAGTATCAAAAGAACCTAAGAACAAATCATTTACAGATTCATCCAAGGAATTTTTATGTACGTTGCAATGAACCGCTTCCGTATCGCTCTGGGCAAGGAGCAGGACTTTATAGAGATCTGGAAAAATCGGGAAACCTACCTGGACGAAGTACCAGGCTTCAAAAGCTTTAACCTGATGCAAGGAGCCACCGATGAAGAGTGCACATTGTTTGCTTCCCATAGCGTGTGGGAATCAGAAGAGGCATTCATTGGCTGGACCAAATCCGAAGCATTCAGAAAAGCGCACGCCAATGCGAAACCGGCTAAAGATATTTACCTTGGTCCACCTAAGTTTGAAGGGTTTAAAGCAGTTTTGTAGACGAGCCAGGGCTTGGACCTTCTATCAGTTCTAGGATGGTTTGAAGTAATTGATTCCAGCCTGCGCTTGAATGACAGGATTTACTGAATAGTACCCAGCAAAAAGAAACCCGCTTTTCCTAGCCCCTAGCAGCCGAAGGCGTTCTAGCAGGCGCAGCCGTTATAGCTACTGCTTTCGAAGCCGCCCTAGCCACTGCTTTTCAATAGACACAAAAAAGCCCCGAATTTTCGAGGCTTTTTATTAGTCACGTTTCAGTAATTAGATACGTGCAGCTGGAATCGCCTGTGGAGCTACGCTCAGATCTTCGCTTGGTGGAGCGAAAGATGTCAGGTTAATACCTTCAACGGCATCCTTGTACTCTTCCAGAGTCGGGAAACGACCCAGGATACAAGACAGAACAACCATTGGCGTAGAGCCCAGCAGAGACTCACCTTTCTTCTCAGCAGAGTCTTCTACAACACGACCCTGGAACAAACGAGTAGAAGTAGCCAGTACAGTATCACCTGCTTCTGCTTTCTCCTGGTTACCCATACACAGGTTACAGCCAGGGCGCTCTAGGTACAGAATATTTTCGTACTTAGTACGCGCTTCTTCTTTTGGATTCTCGTCAGAGAATTCGAAGCCAGCGTATTTCTCCAGCAGTTCCCAATCGCCTTCAGCTTTCAGCTCGTCAACGATGTTGTATGTTGGTGGAGCAACAACCAGTGGAGCTTTAAAGGTGATAGGACCTTTCTTCTCCAGGTTACGCAGCATCGCAGCGATGATCTGCATGTCGCCTTTGTGAACCATACAAGAACCAACGAAGCCTAGGTCTACCTGGCGGCCATCGTAGTAAGAAGTTGGACGGATTACATCATGCGTGTAACGCTTAGAGATGTCTTCGTTGTTTACGTCTGGGTCAGCGATCATTGGCTCGTCGATTGCGTCCAGGTCAACAACCAGCTCAGCGTAGTACTTAGCGTTGTCGTCTGGAGCCAGAGCAGGAGCTTCGCCAGATTTAACTTCAGCGATACGCTTGTCAGCCAGTTCGATCAGGCCAGCCAGCATGCCCGCTTCGTTTTCCATGCCTTTGTCGATCATGATCTGGATACGGGACTTAGCCAGTTCCAGAGACTTGATCAGCGTGTCGTCAGTAGAGATACAGATAGAAGCTTTCGCTTTCATTTCTGCAGTCCAGTCAGTGAACGTGAACGCCTGGTCAGCCAGAAGAGTACCGATCTGTACTTCGATTACACGACCCTGGAATACGTTTTCGCCAGCAAACTTCTTCAGCATCTGCGCTTGAGTCGCGTGTACGATGTCACGGAAGTCCATGTGTGGCTTCATAGAACCTTTGAAGGTTACTTTCACAGACTCTGGGATAGGCATTGCTGCTTCACCCGTTGCCAGTGCGATCGCAACAGTACCGGAGTCAGCACCGAACGCTACACCTTTAGACATACGGGTGTGAGAGTCACCACCGATGATGATAGCGCGGTCGTCAACTGTGATGTCATT
Organism: Neptuniibacter sp.; assembly: GCF_024231755.1. Classification (GTDB taxonomy): domain Bacteria; phylum Pseudomonadota; class Gammaproteobacteria; order Pseudomonadales; family Balneatricaceae; genus Neptuniibacter. Next base: position 59,168 of record NZ_JAAEQH010000104.1, on the reverse strand, counting down.
CAGTACTTTGTGAATAACGTCAGTCATTGAGTGGTAAACGTGTTTCGGGTCACGTGCAGTGATTACGCCGAACGCGTTCATGAATGCCATCAACTTAGGTGTGTTTGCCTTAGCTTTGTTGTCCCATACAGACGCTGTGTGACAACCAGACTGGAAGGCACCATCAACGCTTGGTGAGATTTTAGAAGCAGCCATCGCTTCCAGTTCCTGGCAAGTCATAGGACCAGTAGTGTCCTGAGAACCTACGATGTTCACTTTAACGCGAACGTCAGAACCTGTGTGCAGAGGAGTAGAAGAAGCTACGCCTACAGCGTTGCGGTTGAAGATTTTCTCAACAGCTGTCAGACCCTGGCCTTCGTTAGAGATCTCTTTAGACTGTGCGTAAACAGCTGGTGCTTCAACGCCCAGAGTTTCAGCAGCAAACGTTTGCAGTTTCTTACCGAATGTTACCGCGTAAGAACCGCCCGCTTTCATGAATTCAACTTTTTGTGGTGTGAACGCGTCTGAGATATCAGCCAGTTCCTCGTCGCCGTTGTACAGCTTCTTAGCTTTAGTATCGATAGTCAGAACTGTACCTGTCGCAACAGAGTATGCTTCTTCCAGTACTGGATCGCCGTTTTCATCACGAACAACTTCGCCGTTTGCGTCAGTTTTCTTAACCCAGTTTTTCAGGTCAAGACCGATACCGCCAGTTACACCAACAGTTGTCAGGAAGATAGGCGCGATACCATTAGTACCCGCAACAACCGGCTTGTTGTTTACGAACGGGATGTATGGAGAAGTTGGCTCACCTGCCCACAGTGCAACGTTGTTTACACCAGACATGCGGGAAGAACCTACACCCATGGTGCCTTTCTCAGCGATCAGCATCACTTTAGCGTCTGGGTTGTCTTCACCCATCTTCTTAATTTCTTGCTGAGCTTCTGGAGAGATCATGCACTTGCCGTGCAGTTCACGGTCAGCACGTGAGTGAGACTGGTTACCTGGAGACAGAAGGTCAGTAGAGATGTCGCCTTCCGCAGCAATGTAGGTAATAACTTTGATTTTCTCTGGAATGTCATCCAGCTTAGTGAAGAACTCAGCCTTCGCGTAGCTTTCCAGGATCTCTTTAGCGATGGCATTGCCCGCTTTGAAAGCGTCAGCCAGACGAGTAGTGTCTGCGTCGTATAGGAATACCTGAGATTTCAGGACTTCGCCTGCAGCAGCAGCCTGAGCATCGTCAGACAGCGCGATATCTAGCAGAGCTTCAACAGAAGGACCGCCTTTCATGTGAGAAAGCTGCTCAAGAGCGAACTCAGCAGAGATCTCTGCAACTGTTTCTTTACCCAGAACGATGTCTTTTAGGAAAGCAGCTTTAACGCCAGCCGCTGGAGTAGTACCAGGTAGAGTGTTGTAGATGAAGAAGTTTAGAGATGCTTCGCGCTCCGCATTACCCGTGTCTTTGATCTGGGCAATGATTTCAGATAGCAATTCAGCGCTATCGATTGGTTTTGGGTTTAGACCCAGGTCCTTTTTACGAACCTCAATTTCTTCTAGGTACTCAGAATAGTAGCTCATAGCGTCCAACGTCTCACTTATATCTAGTTATGAATCTAGTTATGATTTGCGGACAGATTATAAAAAAAAAGTTGCAAACAGCTCAATGAAAACAAGTTAAATGGGGCTTATAGTCGGTATAAATTAAAAAAATAGTACTTAAATCAACGTGTTTCGGATGGTATACATTGGTTGTAAGCATGTATTTTTCATAACAATTTTTGCCATTTCCTCGTACCAATCACGCATAATTTCTCTAAATACTTACGTTATATACCCTTCAGTATCCATTCTCAGACAAAATAGCCTACACCCATATTCCCTAGCCGGTTCTCTTCATTAGGATATCTACACAACAACTAGCTTGGTCCCCACCCAAGGGAACACAAACTAGATTCCCCCTTCTCTAAAAAGGCTCCTTCTTCTTTATATAACCACTCTATCTCACTAAATAATCGACAAGCCTGTTAAAGGTAAAACCAGTACTGTTGATGAACAGAACTTGCCTCGCTCTCTATAAATTGCCTCAAAAAACCTCATACACACTAGCAAATAGTCTTAGATTGTATGTAATCGACCTATAAAAACCTCTATTTGACTTGATTTAAGATAACTATCGGCTAACATTGTCGACAATCCTAACAAGCAATAATCTATATTGCAGGAAATAGCGGTTCGCTTGACGGCTGAAAATATAGCTAAGAATAAGATCGTACTGCTCCGGTAATCCCTGGAGACTCATACATAAAGGCTATAGGTTCAGAAGCGCCCTATCTGCGCGAGGTATACAAATGACAAGTCCAATCAATTTCGATCCATCCAACTCTGTTAAAACACTCCCAGGAACGGAGTACAAATATCATAGCCTTCCTGACACTGCTGAGCAGTTTGGTATCAAGCTTGATGAACTACCGTTCTCTTTACGACCAATCTTAGAAGGTATCGCTCGCAATGTTGGCCAGAACGGCATAACTGCTGAGCAGGTTAAAGCGCTGGGTAGTTGGACCGAACATCAAGGTAAAGAGCCGATCGAAATTCCTTTCACGGCCGGCCGTGTCATTATGCACGACCTTAGTGGTACGCCTGCGATTGTCGATTTTGCTGCGATGCGCTCAGCCGTACAGCGCATGGATCTGGACCCGGCGATTATCGAACCCCTGGTTCGTGCAGATCTGGTTATCGACCACACAGTCACAATGGATAACACCGGTAGCCCTGCTTCGTTAAGAATCAATGGTGAGCTGGAAGCTGAACGAAACAAAGAGCGTTATGCCTTCCTGAAATGGGGCGCGCAGGCCTTTGAAACTATCCGCATTATTCCGCCACAAACTGGTATCGTGCATCAGGTAAACCTTGAGTATCTGGCTCAGGGCTATCTAAACAACAATAACCTGATGATCCCTGACACGCTGATCGGTATGGACAGCCACACGCCAATGGCAAACGCACTGGGTATTGTTGGCTGGGGTGTTGGTGGTATCGAAGCCGGTGCATCCATGCTAGGCCAGCCTATGCAGATGCTGGCACCTGAAGTGGTTGGTGTTGAACTGACCGGCGCATTAAGAGAAGGCGTAACCGCTACTGACCTGGTACTAACCATTACTGAAATGCTACGTAACTTCCCGGGTGGCGTTGTCGGTAAGTTCGTTGAATACGTGGGTGAAGGTTGTGCCAATCTGTCCCTCCCTGACCGTGCAACCATTGCTAACATGTCGCCTGAATATGGCGCGACGATGGGCTTCTTCCCATTCGATGAGATCTCTGCCGACTATATGAAAGCTACGGGCAGAGACGGCGACCTGCCACTCGAATTCTACAAAGCGCAGAACATGGCGTGGAAACAGGGTCAGGCGCTGCCTCGCTACACAGATCTTCTGCAGCTTGATCTATCTACCGTTGAGCCGTCTGTCGCAGGTCCTAAACGTCCTCAGGACAGACTACCACTGGCTGAGATCGGTAACGTATTCCGCAAAGCCGCTGCTGAAGGCGACCGCAACCCTGAAGTTGTAAAAGTTACACCAATGAAGGCAGACGAAGCGGGTATTTTCGCACCGCTGCCTGAGCGCGAGCTAAAAGACGGCGATATCGTGATTGCCGCGATTACCGCCTGCACCAACACCTCAAACCCTGGCCTATTGATTGCCGCAGGTCTGCTGGCTAAGAAAGCCAACGAACTGGGCATGAAGGTACCTGACGGCGTTAAAACATCCCTGGCTCCGGGGTCCCCTGTTGCGACAGACTTCCTGACTAAAGCAGGACTGCAGCAACACCTGGATGCGTTGGGCTTTAATACGGCAGGTTACGGCTGTACCACTTGTGTAGGTAACTCAGGCCCACTGGCACCAAGCATCGAAGAAGCCCTACAAAACCACGACATTATCGCCGCGTCGGTACTGTCCGGTAACCGTAACTTCGAAGGCCGTGTCCATCCGGATGTTGACACCAACTTCCTGATGTCGCCACCACTGGTAGTTGCGATGGCGATGGCTGGCAACGTGAATATCGATGTGACTAAAGAGCCGATCAGTCAGGATGCTAAAGGTAACGATGTTTACCTTAAGGACATCTGGCCAAGCAACGCTGAAATCAGCCAGACCATGCTTGAGTGCATGGACCCGAAAGCGTTCCGTGAAACTTATGAAAACGCGTTGGACGGCCCTGCGACATGGCAGAACCTGGAATCCCCTACTGGCCCTGTTTATGACTGGGCGCCGGATTCTACCTACATCCAGGAGATCTCATTCTTCGATGGCTTCTCACTGGAAACACCTAAAGATTCACTGAACAACATCTCGGCTGCACGTATGCTGGTAATGTGTGATGACAACACAACGACCGACCATATTTCACCGGTAAGCCGTATTCGTCCGGACTCCCCTCCAGGTGAATACCTAAGCTCGCAAGGCGTAGCTGACGAAGACATGACATCACTGGGTGCCCGCCGTGGTAACCACCACGTGATGCTGCGTAGTATTTTCGGCAACGTAAAAGCTCGAAACCTGCTACTGCCAGGCACCACAGGCGCGGTCACTAACTATTACTCATCTGATGCCGCTCCAGTACAGATGTCTATCTATGACGCTGCTGAGAGCTACCGTAACGAAGGTACATCTACTGTTGTCTTTGGCGGTAAGCTTTATGGAACTGGCTCATCCCGTGACTGGGCGGCAAAAGGTCCTGCACTGCTGGGTGTTAAAGCAATTATCGCAGAGAGCTTTGAGCGTATTCACAAATCCAACCTGGTAGGCATGGGCGTATTACCGCTACAGATGCCAGAAGGTGTAACACGTGCATCGCTGAACTTGGACGGCACAGAAACCTTCGATCTGAATGGTATCGATACTCTGGAGCCACGCGGCACTGTTAGCCTGACCATTAACAGAGCAGACGGCTCATCTCAGCAGCTGGAGTTAACCTCCCGTGTTGATACTTCGTCTGAGCTGGATCAGATTCGTCACAAAGGTATTTTGCCAATGGTATTACGCGATATCATCGCCTCTAACACATAATATCTACACAACAAGACTAAGAATAAAAAAACCGCCTCTTACGGCGGTTTTTTATTGTTACTGACTTCAAAAGAAACACAGATTAATCGATCAAGGTATCGATCAGGTCGATCATAAACTCGGTTTCTTCATCCGTCATGATCTCCCAACCTTCCAGATCCATGCTTTCCAAAACCCCCTTGCCTTTTTCGTCTTGCTCCATCTTAATAAGGCGCTGTTGGATCTGAGGGATAAACTGTTGCAAACGAGGCCCAACTAACAAGGCATGATGCACAACACTGATCTCACTGCTAACCAATACTTTCAACTGGTTGCGAATAAGGTCTGAGAGTTCATCATAAGCGTCTTTTAAAAAGAAACCGGCATCTGCATCATTCTTTAGAACATTTTTAGCTACGATTACATAGCTATCAACTGTTTTAACTGACGTATTGGTAGAATCCAGATCAGCCGGTTCTAACATGATCATGCCTATCCGGTTTACATCTGGGTCGTCCGTTGCGACCAGCTTGCAACCTGGGGATAGATCTTCTACGCAATTAACATCATCGTTATCAGCATGGGTAGCTATGATAGTTTCATCAGGCTTAGCTTTAGGGCGAGCAACAGCTTTGAACCCTAATTCACGCACCAGCATAGAAGCATCAAATGGATTGGCGTATACAATATCGTATTTGCCTGCTTGAATATCTTCACGTTGCTTGTCAAAACAATCGTATAGTTCCAAATGTACACGGGTGCCCAGTTGTCGCTGCAACCAAGTATTAAAAATAAACCAGCCTGATATGTGGTCAGGGGCAAAGTCCGGACTAACGGTGAGATTCAAAATCACTGATAATCTACCTTATTTCAGTGTGGCATATAGCGCTTCACTTTCAGCAATTTTGCTCCGTGAAGGTTTACGCCTGACAGAGGTGTAACCAACAACTTCACCGTTGCGAATATTGGGGATTACTGTTGCTTTAACCCAATAATAGGCGCCATCTTTACGCAAATTTTTGACATATCCATGCCATTTGTTCCCGGCTTCGAGAGTTTCCCACAGCCCGGCAAAGGCTACAGCTGGCATATCCGGGTGACGAAGAATATAGTGGTTTTGACCGATTAACTCTTCCTGAGTGTAACCCGACATATCAACAAATGCCTGGTTGGCATGAGTGATAATCCCTTTCGTATCCGTTCTGGAAACGATCAGCTTCCCTTCTGGGTAAGGGACCTCTCGATCATGAATGATTGCAGTACGAGAGCTACCATCGAAATAATTAATGACAGCTTCCCGCGAAGCATTACCCTGCTCTGACATTTATTAAACGCCTGCATAGATATATAGAAAGTGGATAAAAGTTAAAGGATTTTGCCTATTGCTTCAGCTGCACGCTTAACATCCAGAAAGATAAGACCAAGCCGGGCATTCGGTTTAGCTACAACAGTCAGAACTGATTCATCATTAGCATGAGTCATCAGAATATAACCGTCATCACCCTTTACCAGTACCTGCTCAAGCTCGCCTCGAGCCAGTTCTGTGGCAGTTCTTTCCCCCAATGAAAGCATTGCAGCGCTCATTGCACCTACTCGATCTTCATCCAACCCTGCTGGAAGAAGTGCTGCGATCATCAGACCATCTGTTGAAATGACTGCGGAAGCCTCAATCTCAGCTGAAGTCCCATTTAAGTCACTCAAAATAGAGGTCAACATTTCTGAGCGCATATACATACTCCTTTAACGTAACGGCATAAAATTACAGTAATCTGAAAAAAGCTCATTGATGAATATCAATAGTCCAGATAACGTCTCGCCAAAACACTTAATAAATCGACATAATTCCCCTGATTCAATTTAGGCATCTGATCGATGACCAGCACAAAGCGCTGATGTCCCAAATGAATCACCCAAAAACCTACCTGACTTAAACCTACAGGATCAAGCATTCCCCATGACTCACCCATCATAGTGAGGTCACGATTCAATAATAATCGGTGCCTTTCATGTAAAGAGCTCAAATCTGCAGCTAAAGCACAGAGAGCGTCGGCATGATCAGCTTCATATCCAGTAGAACCCAAACAGAAACCGTGGTCATCAGCCAGGGCCACTTTTCCTGAACTGGACAAGCCAGCTAGCAACTCTGGTAAAGCTTTCTCCAAAGGCTCGCTAATAACCCGGCTAGGATTTTTAACCAATTGAATAAAGTTTTTATCCTGTAGCTTTTGGAATAACTCTTGAGCTTCATCCCGTTCCAGATCGGAAAGCTCCATCACCAACTCTTCACTAAATGGTAATGAAACATCCGAACTTAAAAGCTGCAATAACAACGCACGGGCGTCATCAGGCTCAGAACCAACCGTCGCGTAAAAAGCCCCGGCAGGGCAAATCTGTATAAATTGATTCTGGATCGTTGCACTTGTCACAAATTAACTCCGAAACCATTCGTCATATGTGGCTTCATTCCTGAAACCATCCTAGCAAAAAAGCCCCTGACATAAACGAAAATACATAACGCTGAGGGATATCCAGTATCCTAACAACATCTAACGCAGACAACTGATGCCCTGACCAAAGATCACTGATCTCCTTACCACTAGGCAGCATGATAAAGCGGGTAAAATCGGGTTGCGTTTTCAGTTGTAGCACTTTCTCGGGGTCCATTCCCTGAAATATTTTTCCTCTTGCTGTCCAGATAGCTACCTTCCAAAGTAACGAATCGACAGCCTCGCTGGAGAATTCACCAGCGTCAAACTCAGTGTCTTCAAGCGGCTCTAATTCAAGTTCAGCAAAACCAAACTTAGTAAGAGAAAGCTGATTCAGGAAATCATCGGCAAAGGTAAAGTAAAATTCACCCGCTTCTGCTGATACCAGCATTTTCCCAGGCAAGCCTGATATTTCTACTACACGCTCTAGTTTCTTGGAAAGCTGTTCCGCTTCCTTCATTGTACCCAAAAGTAAACCTTCTGGATTCAAGAAAATTCTTCGCCGCTCTTCATGCTGAGTCATATCCACATCGGCCAAATTGCCGCAACGTTGTAGAATTATCTGCTCAGTCAAAGGTGCATCAGTTGCTACTTCTGCTGCACGGGAATCTTCTTTATTTTTTTTCTTTTTTACTTCTATCTGGCGTTGCTTTAGGGCTTTAGCTTGCTGTTTTTTTCGCTGATGCTCTTTTAACTGCTGCTTAAGCTTTGTCGCTTTTTCTTCAGCAAGCTGCTTTTTCTTTTCCTCAAGCTTTCTCGCCTTTTCCTCAGCTAGCTTCTTCCGTTTAGCCTCTAGCCGCTTCTCTTCAAGCTTCTTCTTTTTCAGTTCACGTATTTTTTGCTCTTTCCGTTTAGCCTTCTCACGCTCCACCTGCTTGCGTTTCTCTTCTTCGAGCTTCGCTTGTAGCTCTGCTTCCTGAGCCTTAAGATCAATTTCGATCTTTTGCACCAGGCGATCAGCAGCATTCACTACAAGGTTTCCACGCATTAACTTCTGCTTTAACGCTTCACCCTGACGCTTGCGGGAGTATTTCCCCCCGCGATAAAAATCCAGATTCTCCGGTTGTATTACACTACTTCCTTTACTTTCTGGTACAACCTTTTCTTTATTTTGTCCTATAGCGGTTTTAATGGAGCGGATTGTTGCTAACAACTGATCCGATGTATGAGGCTTCTTGAGCAGAATAAACCCAGGCCACTCCAGATCTTTTACACTGATAACAATTTTAGATCCCGAATAACGCTCCAGGGCCTTTTTTTGTAGATCAACCTCTGCAACAGGCTGATCACCATTTAAAATCACAATATCTGCATCAACAGAATTAACAAGCTCACAGTCAACAGCAGACGATAAACAATATTCAAGCATGGCAAGATTAGGACCAGTGAATCCATCAATAGCCACTCGTCTGATATTTTTCAGCAAATTCTGCTTATCGACAGCGCTCATTAACTATTGCCCTTAACCTGTATCAGCCTCATGTATTTAAGCTAGCAGGCTGAAAACGCCCATCGATCAACACAGAATACTTTGTAGATAGTTTAGACAGCTCACTCAGGTCATCCTCTTCAATAGCCCGTTGGATAATATTACGAACCTTGGGTTTCATAACCGAACGTGCTTGTTCAAATAAGCGTTGGCGTAATTTCGGGCCTCTCTTACCCAGAACCAAAAGGAAATCAGCGAAAGCTCCTTCCAACGAGTCTCTATGAAAACAGGCTATAGAGAGATAGATGCGTTTAGTGTGTAGCCTTAAGGAATCCGGATCAGCTGCAACCATACGGGTAAAGTGATAAAGAATCCTTTTGCCCTGATGTCCCTTGTAGATAAGATACTTGGAATGCTGGGCATCAAATGCAGCCTGGATACGCGACGTATTAGGGCTGTCAAAATCGGCATTAAGTTCCCAATCAGCTAGGGCATCCCAAATCGGAGAATTCACAAATGTGCTCCTGCTTTGTTGTAGTTATTGGAGTATATCCAAACAGGCGTTTGCTTTTTATATCTCGCGCGCTGCAAGATTACAAACCTATCGGCACTTATTTCTTACTTTTGAGTGTTTTATCTCAAATAACAGTACAAAAACCACACAATAATAATAGTTTAAGAATAATCTGAATGCTGTTGATATCAATCGTTTGCATTGAAAGCATTAGCGCTGAAATACCCTACTCCTCTTAACATTAAGAAATTCCCGCTTTTTCTTCCCCACAAACAATTTCAAAACTACTTAGTTCAACTTAGCTAGTGAGCAATTAATCCAAGCTCAAGCCATCAATAGAATGCTGGACTCTTGCCCTAACCCACTCCTTCTCCTTATGTCCAAACCAGCTTTCCAGAATATTCATCTTCTTATCAAACACGAACCAACTGGGCGTTCCCTGCATCTCATTATTGAGAAAGGTTCTTCCGGTCATAGCTACTGGCAGGAACCTCTGATTGAATTGATGACGGAGCTGCTGAGACATTTTGCTTGATAAACTGCCTTGATCAATATTTTTGATAAAGCTGACCGTTAGACTTGAAATTTCATCACCAGAGAGGAAGAGATCCATAACAACCGGCACTTCAATCCGATAAGGCAACTCGAACTGTCCTAGTCGCGAAAAATAACGCTTACTTGCAGGCGTCAGCTCACCCTCTGCGATTAGGCTTTGAGTATTTTCTAAAGTGTTTAATGCGAAGTCTTCAAATGCGGTAGATAAGGCAAAACAGTTAATATCGGGATATTCATCCGCTAAAACCTGGAGCAAAGGTAAAGCGTGGGCCAAACAGCCCGGGCAGTTCACCTGAAAAACCAGCATCAAGTTGAGATCAGCTAAATCCGACTCACCCTGAACCCATTCGCCTTTATATAGATGTAAATCCAAGACACACTCCTCTACTTGCGTAATTTAAGTATAAACCTGAATCTCAGACATAAAAAAAGCCCTGATTACAGAGCTTTTCATCATGCTAAACGCAGAGCTGATTTACAGATCAGGCAAAACCTGATTTTCAAAAATTTCATCAATTTCATTTCGATTACTACACGCCTGTACTTCACGAACAACATCAGGGGTCAAATGAGGAGCAAAGCGCTGAATAAAATCGAACATATAGCCACGCAGGAAGGTTCCTTTGCGGAAACCTATTTTAGTCGTGCTTGCTTCAAATAGATGGCTGGCATCTAATGCAACCAAATCACTATCCTGCTTCTCATCGAAAGCCATTGTGGCAATAATACCAACACCCAATCCAAGGCGGACATAGGTTTTGATAACATCAGAATCTACTGCAGTGAAAACGACTTTTGGATCAAGCCCTTTATTTATAAAGGCCTCGTCCAGTTTCGAACGACCCGTAAAACCGAATACATAGGTAACGATCGGTTGTTCGGCTAGATCTTCAAGCGTAAGTTTTGAAACCTGAGTCAGTGGATGGTCCTTTGGAACAACCACGGAACGGTTCCAGCGATAACACGGCATCATGATCAGATCACTGAAATGAGACATCGCTTCAGTGGCTATTGCAAAATCTACAGTACCATTAGCTGCCATCTCTGAGATCTGCATTGGGGTTCCCTGATGCATATGTAACGATACATCAGGGTACTCCTTCATAAATCCGGTTATGGTCGGTGGTAGAGCGTAACGTGCTTGAGTATGTGTAGTTGCTACATCCAAGCTACCCTTGCGTTCATCACTGAATTCCTGGGCAACCTGCTTGATACTTTCCACTTTCTGAAGGATTTCACCTGCGATTGATAAAATTGCCTGACCCGCTGGAGTCACACGTGTGAGGTGTTTGCCGCTTCTGGCAAAGACCTCGACGCCAAGCTCATCTTCCAACAGGCGGATCTGCTTACTTATTCCCGGCTGAGAGGTATAAAGGCTCTGTGCTGTAGCCGACACATTAAGATCATGCCGAGCTACTTCCCAGATATACCGCAACTGCTGCAATTTCATCAAAAACTCCTGAAAACCGCGCGATCTTATATCGCTCTTGTAATCAATTTGAAGATTATTATAACAGCTTAGAATAAAATCCAAAGATACAGAAGCGGCCTAACAGACTTAAGGCCGGCTATTTAATCTTCTAATCTCTTCGTCCTGAGCAATGATTTTCTTCTCCAGGCTGGATATTTTAGCCAGAGATCGCACCAACTCTTCCTCTTTATCCTTATATTGGCTGCGAATATTACTTTCACGGCGGGATTGTTCGTTTGAAGTCGCAACCTGCTTCTGCCTTGCCTTTCTGAGCTCTTCCTCAATCTCTTTAATTTTATCTTCTAAGCGCTTGTTTTTATTAGATTCAGATAAGAGCTTTGAGTTGATTTTAGAGAGATCCCGACTCTGACCTGAGCTGTCTGTCTTAATTCGCTTAAGCTCATCCTCAAGACTTTTAATCTGAGTTTTCTGGGTATCACTTTTCACATCTTTACGTGCCAGCTCAGCCTGGAGGTCATGGATAGACTTTGTCAGTGCTGATTCTTTTTTACCCACCTCATCACGCAGCTTCTCAAGCGCCCCTCGATAATAACGGACATCAGCATCAGCTTTACTAATCGCATCCAATGTATGCCGCTGCTCGTCTTTAATCCGCTGATCAAAAGTTCTCTTACTGTCATCGTAGGTTTTTCGCAGATGATTCAATTCCTGCTCAACATTTAAGCGTGACTGCTCTTCTTGCTTACGCTGAGACGTTTCCGCAGCCAAATTAGCCTTCAGAACTTCTATTTCTGCCTCAAGACCTTTTATCTGCGAATGGACCTCTTCACGCTTATTCTGCTCGGCGCGAAGTCTATCCTCGAGATCCTGAAGTTTCCCTCGGGACTCCATAATTGTTTCGTCAGCTTCACGTTTTACAGCATCGATCCCTACCTCTTCGCGATGCTTCTCTGCAACAAGCTTACTATTTGCCTCCTGAACTGCTTGCTGCCAGACACGAGAGAAGGCCTGTATTAATGAATCAGGGACATCAGGAACCGACAGTACTTCCCCCGCTATTGATAAACGCTCAGGAACTAATGACCACCACTCTTTAAAATGATTTTCTACTTCCGAACTTGGTGCATCGATAGACTGAGAAATAAGTTCAGTCGTGGGCTGAATGCCTGCCAGTAACAAACGATCGGCAGTGTTATAAATATTGTCTCTTAAAACTATGTCACTCATTTAGAGAAAAGCCTGTTAGCCATTTTTACTCTTTAATTTACCAATCGCTTTTTGCAACGGAAGTTCAAGTGGCGCCACTACAACTTTGCGACCACCTGATGGCAGTGGAAATCTCAATTCCGCTGCGTGAAGAAAAAGTCGATTAAAACCTTGTGCTTTCATCGCATCATTATCATTGTCAGTTCCGTATTTTGCATCACCGACAATAGGATGACCTGCAAACTGACAATGAACCCTTATCTGATGTGTTCGCCCTGTAATAGGTCGAGCTTCAACCAATGTTGCCTCACGACCAAAGCGGGATAGTACTTTGTACTCCGTCAGGCAGGCCTTGCCATCCGCTGCCACCTTTACGACTCGCTCTCCCGATTTCAGTTCATTTTTACGCAAAGGAGCATCTATTTTACGTTTGCGCTCTGACCATGAACCAATCACAAGCGCATGATAGATTTTGGTAATTCGGCTTTTTTGCAGGGATTCATGCATCAGCTTCAGAGCGCTTCTTTTCTTGGCAATCAGAATGCAGCCCGATGTATCACGATCAAGACGATGAACTAGCTCAAGGAATTTACACTGAGGACGCATCTGCCGAAAGCTTTCGATAAGCCCTAAGCTGATCCCGCTCCCACCATGGACAGCTAGTCCTGAAGGTTTATTGACCACGATCAGATCGTTATCTTCATAAAGAATGGCTGCCTCAAGCTGATCAATCAGTTTAGAGCCCACTTTTGCAGGTTCTTTGCGATCAGCCACCCTGACTGGAGGTATTCTGACCAGATCCCCGGGTTGAACACGATATTCTGGTTTAACTCGTTTTTTATTTACCCTTACCTCACCTTTACGCAATATCCGGTAGACAAGACTTTTGGGTACACCTTTAAGGGCGGTAATCAGAAAATTATCGACCCTCTGCCCTTCATTATCTTCTGTAATTTCAACGAAACGAACTTTAGAGTTCTCAGAACTGCTCTGCTGCGACATGTTTAATATGAAAACCAAATTAGCGAATTGATGCCTAATGGGATAGCTGCTATATTCTAGCGCTGCCGTAAGCTGTTGGCTTTATCTTTTTTTCAAATGCCTTAAATCAGCGAGTAAGTCTCTGGAATAAAAGTTCAGATCCAGATGAACACGGCAACAAAGAACATAAATTATGAAAGCTTTTCACCCAGTCGGCCGTAAGACCGGTTGGAAGTAGAGACGCACATTAGCCAGGAACCTGTCTCACCGACAGTAACAATTAGAAAGAAGAAATATATAGGCTGATGTTTCCTCTACTGCGGACGATTGATACGCCGATTGCGTATTGATTAATAGCACTGAGAAAGGGCGATAGATCATACCTGCTCCAAACTATTTGCTTGAGCAGATTTTGTCGTTTTGGTTGCCGAAAGGCCTAAAATGAAGCATTTATGCCACATCAGTGGGACATTATTGAGTCCAAAAGACAGGTTTTGCTTGGCTTAGATACTGTGTGAAAAGCGTTCTACATCGAGAACGCTATGAAAAGAATGTTAATTAACGCAACTCAACCTGAAGAGTTGCGTGTAGCTCTGGTAGATGGCCAGCGCCTATATGATCTGGATATCGAATCCGGTTCGCGCGAGCAGAAAAAAGCCAATATCTATAAGGGCAAAATCACCCGTATTGAACCAAGCCTTGAAGCTGCATTTGTCGACTATGGTGCTGAGCGCCACGGTTTCCTGCCTCTGAAAGAGATCTCACGCGAATACTTCACTCAACCACCAACGCGTGGTTCTCGCCCAAACATCAAAGAAGTGATGAAAGAAGGCACCGAAGTTATCGTTCAGGTTGATAAAGAGGAGCGTGGCAATAAGGGTGCAGCCCTGACGACCTTTATCAGTTTGGCTGGGCGCTACCTGGTTCTGATGCCTAACAACCCTCGTGCAGGCGGCATCTCCCGTCGCATCGAAGGCGAAGAGCGTACACAGCTTAAAGAAGCTTTGTCAGGCGTAAACATCCCGAAACAGATGGGCATTATTGTTCGTACAGCGGGTGTTGGTCGCAGCAGCGAAGAGCTACAGTGGGACTTTGATTACCTCCAGACTTTGTGGACTGCAATCAAACAGGCTTCCGAAGAGAAACCTGCTCCATTCTTGATCTACCAGGAAAGCAATGTAGTCATCCGTGCGGTACGTGACTATCTTCGCTCAGATATCGGCGAAGTACTTATCGATGACCAACAGGTCTATGAAGATGCAAAGAACTTCGTAAAACAGGTAATGCCAACTTATGAAAATAAGATCAAGCATTACTCTGAACAAACACCACTATTTAACCGCTTCCAGATCGAAACTCAGATCGAGACGGCGTTCCAGCGCGAAGTAACACTTCCTTCTGGCGGCTCAATTGTGATCGATCCGACAGAAGCATTGGTTTCAATTGATATCAACTCTGCACGCGCTACTCGCGGTGGCGATATCGAAGAAACAGCGCTGCACACAAACCTTGAAGCCGCTGACGAGATTGCTCGCCAACTTCGTCTGCGTGACATAGGCGGCTTGGTTGTTATCGACTTTATCGATATGACACCGATCAAGAACCAGCGTGAAGTGGAAAACCGCTTGCGTGATGCGCTTAAACTGGACCGCGCCCGTGTTCAAATGGGACGCATCTCTCGGTTTGGCCTATTAGAAATGTCGCGCCAGCGCTTGCGTCCTTCCCTTGCGGAAACGCGCGGTGTTGTGTGCCCTCGTTGTAGCGGTCAAGGCACTATTCGTGATACAGAATCTCTGGCACTTTCCATCCTGCGCCTGATCGAAGAAGAATCCGGCAAAGATCGTACAGCCCAGATCCGAGCAATTCTGCCTGTAACAGTTGCAACCTACCTGCTTAACGAGAAGCGTCATGCAGTTCATGACATCGAGTTACGTCAGGACGTGCGCGTGGTAATTGTTCCTAATCCGAATATGGAAACGCCTCATTACGAAGTTGTACGCTTACGTGATGACCATACAGTAGCCACAACGAATGATGCCAGCTATACCATGCAGCCTGAACCAGAAGAGAATGACTCTCTGGAGGTAGGCAGCGCGGCAACTCAAGCACCTGCTCCACGTGAACAGGCAGCCGTTCGCAGTGTAGCTCCAAAAACTCCAGCCCCAGAAGCAACTCCAGAGCCTGCCGCAGCTAAGAAAGAACCAGCTGCACCTCAAGCACCTACCGAAACAAGCTCCCTGAGCAGCCGTGTATTCGGTATGTTTAAAGGTATTTTCGGCTCTTCTGCACCTGCAGAACCAGCTCCTGCTGTTGAAGAATCAAAAGAAGAGAATAAGAAAGAAAGAAAACCGAAACGTAAACGCAATGAGCGCAACGATCGCAACGACTCTGGCCGCAAACGCAGACGTCGCGACAATGATCGCAACAAGCAGCGTAAGCAAAACGACGAGATCATTACGGTTCAACCAGAACCCGATATGCCACCAACAGCTGAAGCTGGTGAAGAAAAAGGTAGACGCCGCCGTCGCAAACGCAAAGGTGAATCTGATCAGGGCGAATCCACGCCAAAGAAAGACCTGAATCAGGTAAATGAAACATCTGCCGAAGAGAAAGAGGAAGCACCACGCAACCCGCGTCGTCGCGGTCGTCGTCGTCGCAGTTCAGAGCGCACTGCTACCCGCTCCGGCTCTCAGCCGCAAGCAGCAACTGAATCGCAGGTAGTTGCAGACACTCCAGCAGAGGCGCCTTCAGCAAAAGATGCATCTGCTGGCAAAGACGCGGCTCCTGCTGCAGATATTTCGGCTGAAAAACAGGAGAATCCTACAAAGGAGACCCCTGAAGTTAAAGCAGAAAAGGCAACTAAAACTTCTGCACCTGATCAGGTACAAGCTGAAACAGCTACTGAAGCTACAGCTGAGACTGCAACTAAGGACGCTACTGAAACCACTGAGTCAGCACCGGAAAAAACATCCGAACCTGAATCTTCAGCTGAAAGCACCAGCAGCGCGCCTGAAAACAGTCCATCTCCAGCAGAAGCTGAAGATAAAGCCCCTGCTGCGGACAACTCCGAACCAGAGCAGACTGAATCGACAAGTGAAGCACCTGAACCTGCATCCGCAACATCTGCTGATGCCGCTCCAGTTGAAACCACTGTTAAAGAAGAGACAGAAGAAGCCCCAGTTGAAGCAGTAACTGAAAAGACTGAACCCGCAGCTGAAGCAGAGACTCCTGAGCCTACTGTAGAGCAGGAAACTCAGGCTCAGCCAGAACAAGAAGCTCCTGTCCGTAAACGCCGTACTAGACGTGCCCCGAATGACCCAAGGGAAGTTCGTAAACGTCAGGAAGCTGACAGTTAAGCAACTAATGTTTAGATGCAAAGTTTAGATACAAAAAAAGCCCCTCATTGAGGGGCTTTTTAGTTTGCGTTACTTTTTTACTTAAAAGTTCGCTCTGCTTAGTGCACGTTTTCCGGTTACATAACTCGGTTTGTGCTCATAAACTTGCTATCAGAATCCGGGCCCGCATCATCAGCATACAGTGTTACACCCGAGCGCAGACAGATAGTCAGGTTCTCGTGAGAGGCTTTAGTTTCTTCAGGAAGTAGATGGTTAACTACCGCTTTCTCATCCAGCAGTTCCTGCTCGGTTGCTGTCAGGCGCTGACGGCTAAATTCATTAACCTCAATATCCTGAACAATCTGGTAACGACCATAGTTACAACGTACTGGGAACGAGAAGAATACGCCTTTGGTGATACCATAGCTGCCATCACTCAGAATGCCCATGCTGATAATCTCACCTGGATCAGTACCAAGAACCCAATCGCGCATCTGGTCAACAATCGCCTGAGCTGCAGATGCGGCACTGGATTGACCGCGCGCATCGATAATCTCTGCACCACGTTTCTGGACCTTAGGGATAAACTCATCACGATACCAGCCAGTATCGATCTGCCCCATTGCAGGCTTACCAAGGATAGTTGCCTGGTGAAGATCAGGATACTGTGTAGCCGAATGATTACCCCAGATCATAATGCCGCCAATATCACGTGTGGTCGCACCACAGTGATTTGCCAGAATGCCTTTCGCACGGTTATGGTCTAAACGGGTTAGGCAAGTAAACTGAGACGGGCTAAGATCCGGCGCATTACGGCTTGCGATCAGCGCGTTCGTATTAGCTGGGTTACCAGTAACCAGAACTTTTACGTCACGGTTAGCAAAATCATTCAGCGCTTTACCCTGGCGTGCAAAGATCTCAGCATTCTCTTCGAGCAGATCGCTACGCTCCATACCTGGGCCGCGCGGCTTGGCGCCGACCAGAAGTGCATAGTGAGCACCTTTAAATCCATCTTCGACATTGTCATGCAAAGTAATGGTGTGTAGCAGTGGATATGCACAATCCATTAATTCCATCGCCACACCACGCAGAGCTTCCATCGCATGTGGCAGTTCAACCAGCTGCAAAATGACAGGTTGATCCTTACCCATCATTTCACCCGCAGCAATTTTAAATAGAAGGCTATAGCTGATTGCACCAGCTGCACCAGTAACAGCAATTCGAACAGGGCGTCTCATAAACTTATGACCTCTCGTTATATCCTTATACCTGGATATTATTTATTTAATACCAAAGTATAAACATATATCACAGCAATGGAACCCCTACGCTGGTACTGATTTTTTAGCAATTTGGTAGGTAAAAGGAGATTCTATAAACCGCGGGATGATTCTGAGCGCAGGAAAACACTACTATCCTGGTTCAAAGCGGCATCAATCATATAGAGAAGCTTGTCTTTATCCTTATTAAGAACCCCCTTCAAAACAAGGTAATTAGATGCGTGATCACTACGGAAGATGCTTTTCTCTAATTCCAGATTAGAAATAAAGATCTGCATCTCCTCAATAAGCCGGCGCTGGGAGAGTTCTGAAAATTCGGGGAAGCCCTGGCGGAATTTTTGCTCAGCCTCACGAAAGAACAGCACAAGCGTGGCCAGGTAATCAGGCTGAGTTTCATTGGCTAACCTGGCAGAATCAAGTGCGTGCTGTTCACTGTATTTATCACCACCGATTCCGTTGATAAACATAACCGAGGTCTTTATATCGGTCTTCTTGATTTTTAAAAGAGCATCCAGGGTTGTCTGGTAGGTTTCGCCCTTATCTACCTGCTCAAGTACATAGTCATTACCACTTTCCGCACCAACGTACAGAAGCGTCAAACCCAACTGATACAGTTCCTGCAACTCTTCAGCAGATTTGTTTTTCAAATTACGCGGCAGGCAATACGAAGAAACTCTTGAAACACTGGGTAGATACTTCTTTATAGCCAATAAGATATCTTTTAGGCGCTTGAACGAAAGCGCCATTGCATCACCATCCGCTAGGAAAACTCTGCGAACAGTGCCTAATGAAGCTGCACAGCGTTTTATTTCTTCTTCGATATCTGATTGTGGCTTTGGGCGAAACTTTTTTTGCGGAGCGGTATACATCTCGCAAAAAGTACAGTTATTCCAACTACAACCATTGGTCACTTGTAGTATCAATGAGTTCGCCTCACTGGGAGGACGAAAAACCGGTTCTATATAATCTACAGGCGGGTAAAGAAACATAATCAGCCCACTGCTCTATTAAACAACTTATAAAAGTTTTTCGAAGAGATTTCTGCAATCTCCTCCAAACTGACACCTTTGAGGTCAGCTACACATTGAGCAACATCAACCACATATTTGGGTTCATTTTTCTTGCCTCGATGCGGAACAGGCGCCAAGTAAGGCGCATCCGTTTCGATAAGAATGCGATCAAGAGGAACTTGTTTAACCACTTCTCTCAGTTCTGCAGCATTTCTGAAGGTAACGATCCCTGAGAAAGAGATGTAATAGTTCATATCCAGTGCCGCTTTAGCCATCTCCCAACTTTCGGTGAAGCAGTGCAAAACCCCTGCAGAATCCAGGTTGCCGTACTCTTTAATCATAGCAAGGGTATCTTCCCGAGCATCTCGAGTATGGATGATTGTTGGTAGCTGCAACTGCCCTGCTGCAAGTAGATGATTTTTGAAGCTCTCTTGCTGCTGTTCCTGTGTATCAGTCTGATAAAAATAATCCAAACCGGTTTCACCAATAGCAACAATTCTGTCTTTACTCGCTTGTTCTACTAGCTCCGCAACGCTGACCTGCTCATCCACAGCACTCAGTGGATGCACACCCACAGAAGCATAAATTGACTTATGAGGCTCTATCAGTTCGTACATAGGGCCAAACTGCGCCATAGAAATAGAAACACAAAGCATACTTGATACCTGCCGGTCATGGGCAGATTGCAGCATTGCTTCAAAATCATTTTCATAAGGAGACAGATCTAACCGGTCCAGATGGCAGTGGGAATCAATAAACATAAAGGGAATTACAAATTAAACTTAAAACACCCGCCACCGGCAGGTATGGGATTTACGATAACCTTATTTTACAAAGCCAAGTTTTACAAAGCTAAACTTTACAAGGCATTAGTCTTACGGTCAGAGTTAAGTGCGCCAGCAAGGTAGGTTTCTATCTTATTTACTAGCGTTGAGTCTTCTGGTGACAATTGGATGCCTATACCGGGAATGCGTCCACCCTGAGCACCTTTAGGTGTAACCCAGATAACTTTACCAGTAACAGGAATTTTATCGCCCTCTTCCATCAGCTCAAGCAGCATAAAAACTTCTTCGCCCAGATGGTAAGAACGCAACGTTGGAATAAACAGGCCACCATTGGTGATATAAGGAAGAAAAGCCTGATACAGCTCTTCCTTCGTATTGATTGTCAAAGACAATATACCGTGGCTTAAACGTGGTACAGCGACCATAACTGCCTGATTCTCCTTACTTGAGCAATCCAGCCCATTCTAAGAGTACACATTCCAATAATAGTTGCTTATTGGGGTTTTGACGGAGCATCACCGCCCGGCGTTCCTCATGAACTTTATCAGCTAACTTGAAGATTTTAACGGGGTCAGTTTTTTTCGCAACTGCAGTAAGCATGTTACGAGCATCATCCTGACGTAGACTATCCGCATCTTCACAAGCGGCACAACGCGCCACATCAGACAACAAGCTATACAACCACCCCAGCACGAGTTCCAAATCCAGCTTCTGCAACGATTGTGCAACCTCAATCACAGACCGCCTCTGTTTAAGTATATCTGCCAAACCACGAATCACTTGAGCACGATGCTCGCTCAAGCCGCCATCGATATACTTTTGGGCTTCTTTTGGTGCTCCTCGATTAATATGCAGAATACTACGCGCTTGCTCCTGATCCAGATCAGTAGCAGCCATTAACCAATTGATCGCTTCTGTTTCAGAAGGATTAGGACATTCCACATGCTGACAGCGACTTTTAATTGTCGGTAGCACCTGCCCCATTTTGGATGTCACCAACAGGATAAGTGTATCGGCACCTGGCTCCTCCAGCATTTTCAGCAGCGCATTAGCCGAGGCAATATTCATGGAATCAGCCGGCTCAATAACCACAACTCTGTAACCACCTTGCTGAGCAGTGCTATAAATGAACTCACCTAATGCACGAACCTGATCGACTTTGAGCTGCTTACCTTCTTCCTCAGGAGACAATAAAAACAGATCGGGATGGCTGCCTGCCGCATTTAATTCGCAGGATTTACACTGACCGCAACTCTGCCCGTTTACTGGAGATTGACACAGCAGATACTGAGCAAACGATTTGGCAAAACTAGCTTTACCAATTCCTGACATGCCATTAATTAGCAACGCATGAGGCAGTCGCTTATCCGCATGAAGCTTAGCTAAATGCTGAAAACGCTCAGTAAACCATGGATATGCAGCAATCAATTCAGACATGGCTAAATACTTAAAAATTGTTTAACAGCATCAGAGATCTGCTGTTGTACTGCAGGAATATCTTTAGATGCATCTATCACAGCAAACCGACCTGGCTCTTGTTCTGCCCGCTGCAGATAGGCCTGTCTCACCTTCTCAAAGAAATCCAGCTTCTCACGCTCAAAGCGGTCAGGTTCACTTCTGGCAGATGCACGTTGCAAACCGATCTCGACAGGCAGATCCAGCAGCAGGGTCATATCAGGATGCAAACCGTGTTGTACCAGTGTTTCAAGTGTACGGATATTTTCCATATCTACACCACGCCCACCACCCTGATAAGCGAATGTCGCATCCGTAAAACGATCACTGATCACCCATGCACCACGCTCTAACGCCGGGCGAATCACATTCTCGATATGCTGCGCTCTAGCAGCGAACATCAACAACAGCTCAGTGTCCTGGCTTACTTTTTCTTCTCGCGGGCTCAATAACAGCTCACGCAACTCTTCAGCCAGAGGAGTACCACCGGGCTCTCGGGTCAATACAACTTCGATCCCCTGCTGATTTAGCAGATTGCAAAGGAAATCAATATTTGTTGATTTGCCAACCCCTTCGGTTCCTTCGACGGTAATGAAGCGGCCTTGTTCTGTTTTATTCATAGCATCCAATCATATGCAGCTACGGCGATGAACGATAGTCTTTACGACGGGTTAACTGATACTTTTTCACCGCGTTATTATGTTCTCTCAGCGTTGCTGAGAAATAGTGACTACCATCCCCCTTTGCAACGAAGTACAGCGCCTTTCCGTCCGTAGGGTTGAGCGCCGCATGGATAGCTTCACGACCAACCATCGCGATAGGTGTTGGCGGCAAAGCGGGTATCACATAAGTATTGTAAGGTGTCGGTTTACGCAGATCTGAACGACGGATGTTTCCTTTATACGCATCACCCATACCGTAGATAACAGTTGGGTCCGTCTGTAATCGCATCCGTTTCTCCAGGCGTCGCACAAACACGCCGGAGATAATAGGACGCTCAACCGCACGGCCAGTCTCCTTCTCCACGATAGAAGCCATAATCAGGCTCTCGTAGGGATTTTTATAAGGAAGATCTTTCTGGCGCTCCTGCCACTTTGCGTCTAATTCCTGCTTCAGCATTTTATGCGCGCGAGATAACAGTGTTGAGATATTACTATTTCGCTCATAGCTGTAGGTCTCAGCTAGAAAAACACCCTCTGTATGTTTGTATTCAATACCAAGTTTTTTTAGCAGCTCGGTATCAGAGAGATCAGCGATATCATTTTTTAAATTCTTCGCGGCAAGAAGTGATGCTTTCAGCTGTTTAAAAGTACTGCCTTCGACAATAGTGAAGTTGTAACTGATGGAGCGCCCCGAAGTAATCAGCTTCAGAAAAGCAACCGGAGTCATGCCCTGTTTCAGCATGTACTCACCCGCCTTGATCTTCGATGCCAGCTTCGAATGACGCGCATAAAGCTTTAAATAAAGATCGTTTACAGTACCGTCTTTCTCTTTAAGTTTTGATAGCACCTTATTGAAACGGCTGCCTTTTTCAACCTCAAAGACCTGATCCTCAGTAATTGAAAGAGGGGTTTTCAAATAAGTTTGATAATCGTTCCAAAACCAACCAGCTGCAATGCCTGATACAGTCGCAAGAACGCCAAACGCGATAAGAAACTTCTTCAATGATGTTTTTCCTGTTGCAGTAACTGCTGTAACTTCTTAGTAACAGCGCCAATCGGATAACCCTGCACTCTATCCTCTGATGCAGTAACAGACACTACAGGCCAAACCTCTATCAAGCTGTTGCAGATAAATAATTCATCAGCACAGCCCAACACATCAGGTTTGTATAAACCCTCTGAAAGCTCATAACCCTGTAGTTGAATCAGCTGGATAAGATGATCGCGCATCACGCCTTTTACCCCACAGCGATCAAGAGAAGGCGTATAAACCACTGAATCCTTAACCCAGAACAGATTACTCATTGTTCCTTCAACAAGATAACCTTCTCGATCCGTAACCAGACCTTCAGCAAACTGGTCTGTCCCCTGCCATTCGCTACGTGCCATAACCTGCTCAAGACGGTTTAGGTGCTTTATCTGCGCAAGGGCTGGATTTAGAGCCATCTGATATTCACAGACGCACGCATGAACTCCATTCTCTGCTTGAGAAGAAAAATCACTCAACGGGGCCAACATCATTACACGAGTGATATTTGCCTGTTGAGGCAGCGCATAGCCCCTTTCACCCTGCCCCCGTGTGATAACAAGCTTAAGCACGCTATCACCTTTAAGAGGAAGCTGTTCAAGATCTGACAAAACCAGATCAAAAGCCTGGGCAGGAAAACGTAATCGCTCAAGTCCCAGCTTCAGCCGCTGAAGATGGGCATTAAGAAGCTGAGCTTCACCCCGCTCAACCCTTATTGTTTCAAATAGACCATCGCCATAGCTAAACGCCCTGTCGTAGACAGAGAGCTCATCAGTCTCAATACCGTTGACCCAAACACGCTTCATACCAGTATGCTTTACAGCCTCGTTCAGAGCTTCTCAAACAACAATGTGCCGTTTGTACCACCGAAACCAAAGGAATTGGACATAGCAGCTTCAATCAGGCACTCCTGAGGAGTATGCGGAACGTAGTTAAGATCACAGCCTTCAGAAGGGTTATCCAGATTGATCGTTGGAGGCGCAACCTGATTTTTGATGGCCTGCACACAGAAGATCGCTTCGACTGCACCCGCTGCGCCTAACAAATGCCCGATCATAGATTTGGTTGAACTCATACGTACACTATCAGCAGCTGAACCCAGCACCTGTTTCGCAGCATTGGACTCCGCAATATCCCCTGCTGGGGTCGAAGTACCATGAGCATTGATATAGTGAACCTTGCTACTTTCGATAGCAGCATCTTTCATCGCATTGGACATAGAAAGTGCTGCACCCTCTCCTGATTCAGGAGGGGCAGTCATATGGTAAGCATCATCACTCATGCCAAAGCCGGTCAATTCGCAGTAGATTTCTGCACCACGAGCTTTAGCATGCTCATATTCTTCAATTACCAGAATGCCGGCTCCATCACCCAAAACAAAACCATCGCGATCTTTGTCCCAGGGCCGACTTGCTGCTTCTGGATCATCATTACGTGTAGACAGTGCGCGCGCAGCGGAGAAACCAGCAATGCCTAGAGGCGTAGTCGCCATCTCAGCCCCGCCGGCCAACATCACATCAGCATCCCCATACTGAATCATCCGCATCGCCTGGCCAATATTGTGTGTACCGGTTGTACAAGCAGTAGTAATAGCGATATTCGGCCCTTTGAAGCCATACTTAATCGCCAGATTACCTGCAATCATGTTGATGATACTACCAGGCACAAAGAATGGAGAAACACGGCGCGGGCCTGATTTGGCCAAAATGTCGACGTTTTTCTCGATCATTGGTAATCCGCCGATACCGGAGCCAATAGCACAGCCGATGCGCGGAGCATTTTCATCAGTGACTTCGATACCGGAATCTTCAACCGCCTGAACCGCAGCAGCATAGCCATACTGGATAAACAGATCCATTTTGCGCGCATCCTTAGCGCTCATGTACTGGGTTACATCAAAGTTTTTAACCGATGATGAAAAACGAGTAGCAAATGGCTCCGCCTCGAAATGGGTGATTGCAGCAGCACCGCTTTTCCCTGCCAGTAGCTGATCCCATGTTTCAGCTACTGTATTACCGATAGGACTTACCATACCAAGCCCGGTAACAACTACACGTCTACGTGCCATTGAAAATCTCCATAAACAGATAACACAGATGGGAGGCTACAATTTTACTAGGGAACCTGCGAACAAGTCTAATGCGCCGTTGTGTAACCCACTGAGAAAACATAAGGATTATTCGCTGCTTTCCGGATTACAGGCAAAAGAAAAGCCGCTCTATCCAAAGATAGGCGGCTTGTCAGAAATACTTGCTCGGTTCGATTACTGGTGAGCGTTGATGTAATCGATTGCCAGCTGAACTGTAGTGATTTTTTCAGCTTCTTCGTCTGGAATTTCAGTTTCGAATTCTTCTTCCAGAGCCATTACCAGCTCAACTGTGTCCAGTGAGTCAGCGCCCAGATCTTCAACGAAAGAAGCTTCCTGAGTTACTTCTTCTTCTTTAACACCCAGCTGTTCAGCGATGATCTTCTTTACGCGCTCTTCAATGTTGCTCATATCTCTTCCTATCTTCTTATTAACACCACATACCTGTCTGGTACGCGGAAAGAAATTTTATATAAAGCCACCCAGCAAAATCAAGCTGAGAAGCAAAGTTCATTCTCTACCTGACGGCACATTATCAACAATTCGAAGAAAAAAACAATTCCTTCGACAGGGTTTTACCCCATATACACACATTTAAACCCAGAAATCCTCTTTCTTATCAAAGAGTTGCTGCCAAATTCCTGTATATATACCCATTGGTTATATGTTGTTTTTGGGACTAAGGAAATCAATGATTTACGCTTAAGTTGTCCCACTTTTGGGGCGGGGATTATGGGCTTTTATTGTTACAGGTCAAGCTAATTTTAGTGACAGTCCCTTAAACGAGGCTATACGTACTGTTCAATACGTACCGGTTTAGTCATTTCTGAACCTATGAACAGAGTTAGTAACCACACCAAATATCCCCAAATAAGTCACATCATGACCGTATTGAGTCGTCTCCGGAACGATGGGTGGATAGTGGTTATTGTCACAATCAGGAAGGAGCAAATCAGGGTTGAGCTGCAGGCGGCGAACTACAAATTCACCGTCTACTGCAGCTACGACCACATCATTATTCTGTGGCTCAAGAGCGCGATCTACGACCAACAAATCACCGTTGAATATACCTGCCCTTTCCATTGCTGGACCGCTAGCAGTAAACATATAAACGGTGAAATGCTGACAGTTTGTGATTTCGTTCAGATCAGCTCTATTTTCTGGGGAAGCAATAAATTTCATAATCAAAACCTGTACGCATATACAGCTAATTATTATGGAGTTTTATTTTATTTGAAAGTCTTGGGGGCCGAAGGAGTCTACAAAAGCAGAATAAACCCAAGCCAATTTAAAGCCTGGCTCATCCAGCATATCCCTAAAGATCTGGACCGTATTAGCTTTTGAGATTGGTATTTCATCCCTGAATTGACAGAACACATCATGCACCAAAGAAGCGTCATGAGTAATCGGCTTTCCAAGATGCGAACGCCCATCCGGGACGCCTAAAACCACCAGCCCCAATATATCGAATTTAGGACTGCAGCCATCATGGGCATAGCCCCTTTTAATCGTTAAGGCTCCGCCCTCAATACAGCACCACTCGTTACGGTATTCGATACCTTCTAACGCCGGGTGTCTGTATGTGAAGTCCTTATCTATCTGATAAAGCCAGGGCATAACAAACCTAGTATGTATTCGCCAGATCAATCATTTCCTGAGTAGGGGCCGGCCAGTGTTTATCGTCCTGATAATCGGCGACCTTATTAGCCACAAGAGCTCGGCTTTTGGCCACGCATGAATCAATCCATGCCATGCCCGCTCTTAGCACTGTCATCTGCTCTTCGGATAGATTGCCAAGTGTTGCGTGCATATTCAGAGTCTGCTGCGTATTCGCGCTAGCTACTTTGAAAATACGTCGTTCACACTCATTCTTAACAGAAGCTGCAAAGGCATAAAAATCAGCTTCCGCTTGCTCTTCCAGCTCACTCTGAGGGATATCTTCAACCTGCCACACTTGTGTTGGATTTCCATCGACCTTCATCACCTCTAAAAAGATCCGTTGAGTGTCAGGATTATGAGGCGGCGCATCTGTCTCAACCAGTTTCTTTGCACCAGCTTCTAAGTAGTGCTGATCGGTTAGTGTTTTAGGCAGCAGAGTCGGAGCAACTGCTTCTCGAAGCTTTCGGTCATTAATTGGATTGTCGTTTAAATACCAAGTCATCCCAATATCTCCGTTGCGTTCCAAGTATCATTAACTAAATTAGAGTTTGTAGACAGCCCGGAAGTACCATCAACCAAGCCTGATGCCGAGCCTGAAATATCACTAAACGTTGTGACATCAACAGATTCGGTCATACTTAAATTACCCATATTGATTGAGGCACTAGCTGCAGAAGAAACAGTCACGCCATTTACAGCCCCATCATCTTCACCATCATTCGCTGCTGAAAGATTGAATAATATATAATGCGATCCCGCTGTTGCGGTGTTGTAGTAAGCGCCACGGACAACCTCATCAGATGCATCTATTGCAACTGCATTTGTGCAGTCAGCATTAGCCTCTGTATTTGTTAAGGTTTTAACCCACTCTATCCCGGTCGGCGCGTTCGAAATATCAAAGCAGAAAAGAAGGCATTTTTTCTTATCGGATGTGTGCGGCCACAGGCAATAAGCATAACTATCTGTAATCGCCCATGGTGCAGAGTTGTACACTGAGGACTTTGCGAAACCCTGAGCAGCATAATTGAAGTATTTGCTCCATTGATGGATACCTGAAGAGTTCCACTTTGATAAGCAAAGGTCCGTATTACAGTAATACCCCACAATAACATTGCCGGAAGCATCAATATGAATGGTCGGCTTAACATCGGTCATGTCAGATGATGAGACTGTAATCTTCCGCTGCCAAACAATAGAAGGCGAGCTTGGATCAATCTTCATAACTGTTAGGTAGTCGTTGGCTGCACTGTTAATACCTACAACATATAGGTGAGTACCATCATCCTCAAAAATAACCGTGTGAGGCTCTAACCAATTAGCAAAACCTAAGTTAAATATCCAGGCGGCACTTGGGCTTCCAATGTCAGTAACGTAATAAAGCGCGTGCGCGTTACTAGTTGGGCTTGCTGTTAGCCCTATCATTCCACCCCCGCTGGTTATATGCGCGTTGTAGTAACCCGCTCCATCACCAGAAAATATCCGCATAATTTCAGTGTAATCTGGATTGATTACATAATGGGAAACATTGCTTGATAAACGCCTTGAGACAACAAGCTTCCCTTGATTGACATTAACTCCAACCCGATCATTGGTGCTAACCAAACTAGTATTCATACCTGTTTGGTCGACCAGCACACCTTCCTGAAAAACAGCCACCTCACAAGAGGTGCCGCCATCATATGATACGGCTTCAATTCCTCCAGCTATATCAATATCGATTGACCACGTAATCCCCGCTGTACCGTATTTCCCTATCCAGTATGGAGACGGCCCACCGCCTCCGCTTAATAGCATTCTACGAGCTAGCATTATGGTAACGCTCCACAGTAATTCAATATCAATAGGTCGTTCATCTTGGTGACAACGATCAGGTCATTTCCGGTCAATGCAGCATCTGCGATATTCACCCACACTGAGCCCGGGGGAGGAGCAAAGCTCCATCCTGTGCCCTTTAAGTTAAGAGTGAGGCTTTGGCCGTTACTTAACGAGTCAGGAAACACTGCATTACCTGTCATTGTGTAAACCCAGACAGACCCTTTAGATCTATCAAAGGCCTCGCCTGTGCCGCTAGCTATGTATTCCTTTTCTGTAGCAAGAGCGAACAATGAAACATCTATTGCAATGGTGAGACTAATCACCCAATCAGCATGCGTACCGCTGCCTTCTACGAGGGTGATATCAACATCTAAAGCACCTGTGCTGTCGTTATAGCTCTGCACAGTGCCGACCATGCGGTTAGTCGTGTCAGCGCTGAACGCTATGACCACACTCATTCCTGGCACAAACTGCTTCCCGGTTTCTACAGTTAGGGATTGAGCTCCAGTACCAACCGTTAGGGATGTTGTACTGGTGGCAGACATCCCGGGTGCGGCAGCTGCGAGATTCACATTAGCCGCTAGAGTATTCGCCTGTGTTACAAATTGGGTTAATGCGGCGACAAAAGCATCTGATTTAGATGCGAATAAATCCGGATCATCTGACCGCTGTGGAGCAGCCGGTAACTGGTCGATAGTTGAGCTCATTAGGTCAAACCCTCTACTTCAATTGAACAGTCCGAGAAAAGTGGCCCGGACAGCTGAATATCAAAATCTGTGAAATAGCCATAGATAAGCAATCCATAGCCCCCATCATCTGTGCCACTCCATACAAGTGGTTTAGCCCTGAGCCTGCCTAACTGCCGCTGAATATGCCGCACGTTCTTAGTTTCAATTGAAACGTCATAGCTAGAGGTCTGGGAGTAACCACGCTCAACTATTACGGCGTTGCCAAAGTCATCACGCTCCTTTCGAGAGTAATCAACAATGCCGATGCCGCTTCCGAACACTGCACCGCCTATTGTTTTTTGAGCCCCAAGCACTATTTCCCCTACTGACACATCACCAGCGGGAACGGAAAGAGTGATAAAAATTGTTTGAGTTGAGTAACTAGGCAGATCGAAAGCCACAACCTCTGCAACTTTCTCAGTAGGAGTGAAGAAGTAGGTATACCAGTCAGTCACCCCTGAGTTGTCGCTCAGGCTGTATGTTTCGTTATAAATTTCCCCGTCCGTAGGGTCAGTTATTCGCACGTTGATGGAAGACGCTTCTACATTAAAAAACGCGATAGCATTTACGATCTTGCCCGGCGTGATTTCATAAGTAATACTGCCTGCGTTTGTCGTCTGGTCCGCTAATTTTTTATCAAACACTTTCCAGCGATTGGTTGCTGAAACAACCGTCCACAGGACCGCATTGTTGGCTCTATCGTCTGGGTCGTTGCCCTGATTGCCATCACCGGAGGACTCATAAACGGTATGTGTGACCAGGCTAATTACTCTGGCACCGGTACTGTATGGAGTCCCCGGATCGTAAACGGCGTAATCATCTTCGAGAACATTACTATCTACCAGCTCAGCGTCAGTGATTTCTATAGGCTGGATATACTTCATGAAGCACGCACCTCTGGCATTCCTTCTGCATCAAATTGATTAAGCTTCTTAACGACCTTGCCGGTGTTCTTGGCAATGGTGTATTGAAGCCCCTTATTCTCTGCACGCAGGCTTTCGACCTCAGCTCGCAGCCCTCTCAACTCAGCAACCACTTCACGGTTATCAAGCATTTTCATTGAGTCGTTGTGATTGATGATTTGGGAGGCGCCGGTATGCTCTAGCTCCCACCCTCGCTCGCCTACGATTCGCCAGCCGCCTTGATGGTTACCACCTGACGCAAACTGAGGAACCTCTATCCCTCTGGTGCTCAATGTCTGGGCCATGCTATTCGCCAGCCAAGCGTTCATGCGTTGAACATCTAAAGCTGTTGAAGCCGAAGCAGCGGCTGCCGCTTCAAGCGATTGGCTAATTGAAGGTAGGTCGGCTAAAGCATCGAGATCCCCAGCCCTCGCGGCGGCGGTAGCAGATTCAAATTGAGATGATAGGAAATCAACGCCAAGAGCCTCGGCACCACCTGATAACCCGCGTAGTCTGTAAATCTCATCGATCAAGCTACGACTAGAAGCCGCAGCTTCCTCAGAAGCTGTTTTTTGATCTTCCAGAGCTTTGATCTGCTGATACAGCGCACGGTTGGCAGGTGCCAACGCTTCCATTTCTCTTCTGCGCAGCGCTGTAATGTTGCCCTGCGCCTGAAGTAACTGTGTCTCTAGGCCATAACGCTCCGCTGCAGTCGCCTCTCTGAGTGCAGCAAGTTGGCGCTCTGCCTCCAAAGCTTGAGCATTAGCTTCCTGCTGTAGCTGTTGCTTTTGCGCCTCTACTTCCTGCTGTCTTTGCAGCTCCAATGCATCTGCAGCCTTTTTGCTTTCAAGGGCTACAATTTGATCGAATAAGGCATAGTTAGATTCATCGATTGCGGCCTTTTGGCGCTCTCGTAGTGCAACCTCATCGCCTAATAACTCGAGAAGCTGTCCTTCCAGGTTATAACGCTCTGATGCAATAGCATTTCGTTTGGCAGCCAGATCGCTCTCAATCTTCGCAGCTGCTTCAGCAGCTTCTTGCTGAGCCTCTAAAGCTTTGATCTGCTCGTAAAGTGAGTGGTTTGATTCATCAATCGCTGCCTTCTCTCGCTCCTGGAGCGCTACGAGGTTGCCCTGTAGTTCTAGAAGGCGGCCTTCAAGGTTATACTTCTCTGAAGCGATAGCTTGGCGCTTATCAGCCAGTTCCTGCTCAGCCTTCGCTATAGCGTCTGCTGCATCCTGTTGCTCTTGAGCGGCAATCTCAGCTGCTGCTTGCTGGGCCTCCAATGCTTTGATCTGCTCGTATAGAGAATGATTAGACTCATCTAGCGCGGCCTTCTCACGCTCCTGCAAAGCAACGAGATTGCCCTGCAACTGCAACAGCCGGGTTTCAAGGCTATAGCGCTCGGAAGCGATCGCCTCGCGCTGAGATGCTAGGTCTCTTTCAGCCTGTTCAGCCGCAGCAGTTTCTGCCTGCAAATCCTCTAACGCAGTGATCTGATCAAAGATCTTCTGATTAGATTCATCAAGAGTGTCACGCTCACGCTTACGAAGCTCAGTAATATTGCCCTGAAGCTGTAGCAGTTGAGTTTCCAGGCTGTAACGCTCGGAAGCAATGGCTTCCAGCTTTGAAGCTAGCGCTTGTTCTGCAGCGGCAGCTGCTTCAGCCTCTTCCTGCAGTTTTTCTAGGGCTTTAATTTGCTCATAGAGGGAATGGTTAGATTCATCCAGCGCATTCTTTTCACGTTCCTGTAGCGCGGTTATATCACCCTGCAGCTGTAGCAGTTGCGTTTCCAGGTTATAACGCTCTGAAGCGATCGCCTCGCGCTGGGATGCTAGCTCCCTTTCAGTTTGCTCGGCAGCTGCTGTTGCAGCCTGTAGATCCTCAAGTGCTGTGATTTTA
Source organism: Neptuniibacter sp. (assembly GCF_024231755.1). GTDB lineage: Bacteria > Pseudomonadota > Gammaproteobacteria > Pseudomonadales > Balneatricaceae > Neptuniibacter. The sequence continues at coordinate 26,895 of NZ_JAAEQH010000104.1, read as the reverse complement.
TCGAAGATTGCCCGATTGGATTCATCAAGCGCATCGCGCTGACGTTTACGAATCTCCTCGGTATCACCCTGAAGCTGAAGCAGTTGATTCTCTAGGCGCAGTCGCTCGCTGGCGGCAGCCTGTAGATCTGCTGTGTTGTCAGTAATAGCATCGGTAGTCTCATCGACCGCATCACTAAATTCACTGAAGCGCCCTTCAATCTCTGCCAGATCGCGCTCAAAGATGGCATCGAGGTTAGCCAGTACAGCTTCAGAGCCACCAGCAAAGGTGGCGCCAGCATCAATAAAGCCGTTGAATGCTTCAAGCTGCTCCTGATACCAAGTATCGAGAGCATTAACCGCCTTATCGTATTCAGAGAGCGAGTCCTGCAGGTTTTGATCTGCCAGGCTCTGCGCAAATGCCTCAGCATCCCCTTGGATGACATTGAAAGCGTTTCTAGCTGCTTCCTCTGAATTTGCAAAAGCTTCTGCCGCCTCTTCCAGCGTGAACGTGCCTTCAGCAACAGCATTCAGCCAAAGCTCTAGCCCTTCAGTATCAGGCTCACGACCCAAGATGTCGGTATAGAAAGATGTGATCGTGTCACGAAGTTGCCCAGTACGGTTTTCATAATCGACAATGGCTGGGGCCAGCGCGGTTACCGCGGCAAAAGCTTCTCTGCCTGATTCTGTTGTAAGGTCCAGACCCAGCGCAAAATCTTTAAGCTGATCAGCTGAGCTGATAGACGCATCGAATGTGCTGTTAAATTCATCAATAGCCTGACGGCTTTCGTTAATGCGCAGGATATTTAGATCCTGCTCAGTTAGCAGGCCAGAATATGCAGCAGTAACACGGGCAAAGGTACTTGTTAATGCCTCACCTTCAAGAGAGAAACCGCTGATCGCAGCTACGGCATCATCAACATTACCCGGTAGGAAGTCGAATAGAGAGGAGCCGGTTTCCAGCGCTTCATTAACTTTTGTAAAGCCGGTGATGTAATCAACGATGACCTGTGTTTCTGCAAGGCCGAGCGTTTCAGGATCGGCAATGCCTGCCAAATACTCCCCAACAGCACCGCCAATATCAGCCGCTTGCAAGCCTTGAATCGTGGCTTGGTGTAGATCCTCAATGAAGAATTTTACCGCCTCTTCACTGCTAAGAGAGTGAGAAGTACCATCTTCAAAGTAACGCTCGCCAAATGACTCCCCTGTTGAAAGCTCACCAAGAACTTGGACACCGCCACGGCCTTTCTCTGACGTCTTCAGCTCAGCCTTTAGGTATTCAACATGAGCGGTTGAGCCCAGCGTTTCGAGCAGACGATTCAGATTATCAATGGTCGATTGGACCGCTACCGTCATCTCATCTTTAGCAATCGGTCCGCCAGATGGGGTTTTGCTAATCCGAATGCCCTCTTCCGGGTCATATAGGTAGCGTTGGCCAGAGCGGGTTTCACCGCCGCCCATGCCGCCAAGCAAAGCACCAACACCGATGGCAGCCCAGCCCATAGGGCCTAAGCCTGCTAGCGCACCACTAGCGCCAGACATAAAGCCCGCACCAGAAGCTAAGCCACCAATGCCACCGGCAATAGCTGTACTGGCCGCACCACCAGCAACACCGCCCAGAACGCCATGTTCCTGAGCAAAGCCATAAGCAGAGAAACCCGCACCCAACGAGTTAAGAGCGCCAGCCGTTGCGCTATTTGGGTCTATCAGAGTAGGAGGCCCCATGCCGTCCGGGGCCCAGCCATACCCGAAATCTCCAGCAACACTGTTTACCATTCTAGTAATGCTGCCGGAAGAAGGGTTAAAGTAGCTGGTAAAGCTATCTAGGCCTACAGCGCTACTAGAAAGCATTCCAGATAAACCACCCCCAGACCGCTCCATTTCGGCCTGCATGTTTAGAGTGATTGGCTTCGTCATGGCAAGGTGCGCCATCTCAGCCCAGGTCTTTTTAAAGGAATCTAGTAGCGCATCGCCGAAATCTTCAAAGGAATCGAACGCACCTTCCCAAGCGTTAGCAAACGCCTCATCAATGCGTTTTGTAGACTCTTCCCAGGCGTCAGCGAATGGATCAGCAGCTTTTTCTGCTTCCTTCGCAGCTTCCTCAATATCCTTAAGGCGTTGCTGCTCATCATACATTATGCCCAGTAACTCGCGGAGCTGGTCTCCCTGTTTAGCCATCTCAGTAGCCGAGGCACCACGCAATTGGTTTTCAATGAATCGCTCGCGTTCAGAGAGTTTCATTAGGCGCAACTCTTCCTCAAGTTGCGGTAGTAACTCTTTGTTTTTCTCTACTTTTGTTTTGAGGCGTTTTTCTTCTTCTGCAATCTGGCGGTTTTTGTTTTCTATCGCCTTAGCTATAAGCTTTTGCTGCTTTTCGTTCTCCGGCTCTTTGGATAATAACCATTCTTTTTCTTGTCTGAGCTTTTCGAGCTGAGTAACCTGAGCAGCCATCTGCTCTAGTCGCTTTTCGTCGGCGACCGTTAATCTACCGGTAGCCTGCCCCTGCTCATCTGTCGCAACAGTAGACTTCTTGAATTCACCGGTAATGATTGCACGAAGCTTTCCTTGTAACTCCAGACCTTGATTTAATTTGGCCTGTAACTTTTCTTCTTCTGCAAGCTTTAGGATTAATTCATTCTGCTGTTCTGGCTTAATCCAACCATTAGCCTGAAGACCTTGAAGCGTCTCAATTCGAGCAGCAACAGCTCGATGCTTGAATTCTATTTCATCAAGCTGGTCTTTAAGACCTATCAGATCAGCTTCAGCTCTTTTTTTGCTTAAATTATCAAGTGATTCACCCAATCCGTCAGTGTGTCGACGGAGAACATCAACCGGCTCTTTCGCACCGTCTGCAGTGAGCGCAAAATATGAAATTGCACCCGCTGCAAGCATAGCAACCCCAACAGGGCCACCCATAAAGGCCATTGCGGAATTTAGTCTAGTGGCTACGCTAGCGCCAGTTATCGCCACAGCATTATAACGAGATGTTGCAGCAGTTAGCCGGTCTTTCGCTGCCGTTGCAGCGTTTTCTGCAGCTGTAAGCTGAACACTGGCCTTCATTAAGGCGAGCTGAGTTGTAGCAGATTTAGCTGAAGCCTGTGATTTTGCCAAATCCGCTGCTGTGCTATCAGCCAGCGCCTTGGCTAATTTATACTCAGAAACAACAGCGGCACGGATCGCAAGCGTATCAGCTACTCTAGCTTTGGTTTTTGCAAAGAGCGCAGGTGTATATTTACTGGCTACTGCTATAGCAGACAGCGCCATTACATCATCAAGATACTCCGCTGCGTCAGCAGAAGTTGCCAGAACTTCAGCAAAATCATTTAGCGCTCCTGTTGAAGACTCTGCAACAAAATATGCAAGCTGTTTATTTACACCGTCCCAAGCATAAGAAAGCCCAGTAACAGCATCGTTATAATCAGCAATGGCGTTAGCCTGATCCTGACTGATAACTACATTCAGCTCATGGGCTTTTGCGATCATGCCATCAATGGCATCTGTGCCCTGATTGATAATCTGTAGCGCAGCCGCAGCGCCTTCACTATCAAAGATCTTATTTGCCAGCCTTAGACGGTCGGACTTATCCCCTACTTTCTCGAGAGCTGTGGCGATCGCATAAAATTGTTCTTCTGGCGCTAAAGCTTTTAATTGATCAGCTTCAAGACCTAGTTCCTGCAGGGAGCTTCTTGCTTCACCGTAACCCGCAGATGCTTCCGAAATACGGCGTGTCTGGCGCTGCCAGGCTAGAGAAAGTTGCTGAATAGTGGTTCCTGATAGATCAGCAACGTACTGGTAAGCTGATAACGCCTCTGTGCTGGCATCCATTCGCAAATTTAGCTTATGGATTTTGTCAACTTCATCAAACTGACGGAAAAAGCTCTCAGTAGAAACGGCTGCTGCCGCAATTCCAACACCCCATGCAGTTGCTTTATGGGCTGCAGTCCCTAATGCTTTTTCGAAATCGCCAACATCTCTTTTGGTTGTTTTGGCTTGTTTCCCCAGTTTTTTGAGAGAGTCACTCGTTAGCTCGGTTGCTTTCACCGCACCTTTAGAGTCACCCGTTATAATCAGGCCTGTTGAGTATGTTTTAGCCATCAAAATTACCTTATACTGGGGGTATGCTTAATTATTTATTGATTGCGTTTCTGCTATTCCCTGCTGCCTGCCTGCTGTTCACAGGTAAGCCTTGGTGGGCGCTTCTTTCGCTTTTTAATATCGGGATATGGTTCGCCAATCCTTTGATTGGCCTCGTTGCGTGGGTTAGCGCGACAACGTACGCGCTGAAGTACTAATTTCAGGCAATAAAAAACCCGCTGAGCGCGGGCTTTAAAATTTTACTATTCACCAGTACCGTCATGCCTGCAAAAGCTCGAAACTAGCCTCCACACACGCTATGAAATATGAAGGCCCAGCTAATTGCTCAGCATTCTCCATTTTCTTTGCGAATGAATGCAGCGATGCTTCTTCTTTCGTTTTTTCGCCAACGAGTCTCAAGCCATAGGCAATCATTCGATCAACATGCTTGTTCATTAGCTTGCCTTTCTGTTCGAACTCTTCACCAACTGCGTGTGAACAAGCCGCTCGAAGCTCTCTATATTCTTTAATCAAACCCATTGCAGAAGCGTTCGCTCGCACCGGGAAGTTAATTATTTTTGCCGTGGTCCGTTTGGGCAATGGACGAACGTCAGCACTAAGGCTAATATTGTTCATATCATTTCCTCTGTCCTAAGAGATTTGATGCGGGGCTTGAGAGGTCCGAATCTCCCAAGTCCCATTTAACTACTTGCGTTCTAAAAGCCTATCCAGCTTCTCGTTAATCTGCTTTAGCGTGACCTGATCAGAAAGAACCTGCTTTAACAGAAACACGATTTCAGCATTTATTGATCTACCGGATTCTAAGGCCGTCAGCGCGACTTGATCCATTAACTCCCGAGAGATATGCAGATTGAACGGAGGTGGCTTATTTCCTCTTTGTTCTGATCTGGCTGTAGCCTGAAGGCGCAGAACGATCTCAGAGTTCATGCTCCGTCCGCGCTTCACCGCAGCCTCCCTGATTTCATCACGCATACCTTCCGGAAGGCGCAGAGTGAACTTATCTAAAAGATCGCTTGGATAATCATTCACGCTGCTTTCTCCTTTTTAAACCTGAATCGCTTTCCGTCCAGCATTGGAGACTCACAAAACCATTCAGTAACTTGCTCTGCATCTTTGATGAAAGCCTCTATCGCGTGGCGAACAGATCCGTTATTGCGGTAGGCGTATGTAGGTGTTGTGAAACCTTCAGCTGTTGTGTGGATGTAGTTAACCCGCTCTACCTGCTGTTTTTTAAGCGCTGCATGAAAAATATCGGATGACAGGCCAAAACCATAAAGCGAATATGCATCACCTTTTGAAATACAGCCTGCAGGCACACCATTCCGATGCTGAAGCTCAACATTTTCAACACGCTCAGTCAGTACCTGATTATCTTGCGCTAGCTTCAAGTTTTGATCCTGAAGAATCTGCTGACGCTCCTCTAACTGGTCCTGCTTTACTGCCAGTTCCAGTAATGCGGCCAGCTTAGGATCATTAATTGCTGGCATGCCGCTACCGTAACCACCGGTCTTACGGATTGAAGGGAGAACTTCTCCTACAACCCACTCTTCAAACGCTTCAGCAGAAGGGAGTTGTGACTTCATTATTAAGCGATACATATCGCGCTCAGGAATGACAATGGTTTGAGGGTCCAGGGGTAACGAATCGTTACCCCCTACAGGTTTAGCTGCTTTGCAGTGATCTATAACTGCCTTTCGCGGATTCGAATAACCTAAAGCGGATGCAATGTCTTTAGCTACAAATTTAGCCTCGCCCTCAATCTCAAGCGCCCTTATCTGAATCCCCTTAAAATCGAACGGAATTACGTTGCTCATACGGCCTCCTGATCTTTGTAACGACCAAGTTTTTCTTCTACAGCTATTTGAAGCCAAGCATTCAGGCTACGCCGTTCTTGCTTGGCAATTTTTTCAGCCTGTAGCCTCATCTCTGGTTCCATTCGAAATGGATAAGATGTTTCGCGGAGTCTTTTTGGCATTTCTTTTACCTCAAGCAGATTCTATGTGATATCACTATAGCAAACAGAAAGCAGATATCAATAAGATTCTTTGAAAAAGATATCTAAAAGATTCAGAATAAAGATATGGGTACCAATAAACTACAAAGCTATCCACTCCGAATGGAGCAGGAATTAAGGCAGCATTTAGAAAAAGCAGCAGAAGAAAGCGGCCGCTCACTTAATGCTGAAATTATTTTCAGGCTTAACCAATCTATCGCAGAACCGAGAAAAAACGGTAAAGGCGTGACGGCGGCCTACTACCTTATGAGGGCTGCAAAAATAATAGAAGCCTCTGAAAACTCGGATAACGAAACCAAGTCCGCTGCAATTGAGATTTGCAACACCTTTGAAACAGATGATGAAAAGAGCTAGTCAGAAACCCTACTCCTTCCATTTGCCGGACATGCAATAAAAACGGGGCTATATGCCCCATTTATATTCAAAAGTTGCCGCGCTCTAACTTTCAACTCCTACCGAAGACTCCTCACTCCATAGGTTTGATAGAAATCCCTACAGTGAGCAACTAGTAGCTCATCATACTCTTTAACTAGTAGACGAAACTCCTCTTGGGTGAATCGCTTTTGAAGCTTGCGCTCGGCCATCTCGGTCTTAGCGCTGTCTCGCGTTTCCAAAAATACAAAGTATTCACCATATTTTTGGTAGGTATTATTTATCATCTCAATAAAGGCAGGTCTTAACTCGCTGCTCTCACTCAGCGAATCTCGGGACATTATGAGATTAACTGCTTGCCACTCATAGACTTTTTTGCAAGCAACCAGCCTTTCTATCTCCGTAACAGCCCCTGTTAGCTCTTGAAACCGGTCAGGCACCTCGTTTGTGCAGCTTGTTATAAGCAATATTACTGCAACCGCTGGGAGTACCAATCTCATCTTCAACTCCTTGTTGTTCCGTGATGATGATCGGAGCATACCAGTAAAATTCTTACTTTTCTGCGTTGGCCTTTTCCTTGGCACCCGTCTCAATCAGCTGAACCTGCCTTAACACATATGGTCGCTTCTTCGGCTTTATGGAATAGATATCCATCAGCGAAACTAATTCGCTGCGGTCGATACCATCATAAAGAAGCTTAACCCCGCTCATTGAGCTAATGACAAGGCGCTGAGGTCTGCACCCAAGGAACAGATCTAATGCTTGAATATTGTCCTGGTAAAGAACAAAATTCTCAACCTCAGAAGAACGGTAGTGTTGCAGAACTTCCTCTGGAGCGCCCGCCTCTTCCATTTCCTTTAGGGTTTCTGGGTCGGTGCTGGAACCGGTATCAGTTGCCCAATACCGGCCAGCCTCTATCAGTTTTTTTCAAGCAGATCCCGAATAGCTTTACCGTAAAGAACTTCGCCCAATTGCGCGGAGAAAGCTGCTTCAACGTAGTCCATATCGAATAATTCAGGCAGCAACTCTGCACTGTATTCAATTTCTTCCTTATCAGGAGTTAGTAAGCCATCAACACCCGTAATCAACTGCTCACAGAGAGCAATATCTGAAAATTCGAATTCAGGCAGCTCTTCCAATTCACCGGCTGCGAATTGAGTAATCAGCTCGCGATGTTCTTTTTTAGCTGTTTCAATATCCTTCAGTAACGCTTTACGCTCGGGTTTAGAAAGAAGCTTCCAAGTAACCGCGAGGTCGTGTTCCTTTGTTTCTGCCACCCCTGTTGGCTCTTTAATGATCAAAGGAAGCGTGAATGTTTCTACTGGCTTAACAATAAATGACATGGTATCTGTCCTATATCCGTTGGTTTATCCGTTTAGCTATCCGTTGGTAGAGAAAACCCCGCCCTCCACGGATAGACAGAAGGCAGGGTTGAAGGGGCCGGTTATTTAACCGTGATTACGATCTCATCATCGCCCGCATCAGGGATGAAAGATGTATTCAACTGGTAGGCATATTGGCCGTCGAGGTCAGTGCCACTGATACCACTCAACTGCACTTTAGGTGCATCGATCTGAACGATATTCCCGGCTACTGTGCCGTGAACTACCTGAACAGCATCAGTTGTAATGCCATTATGGGATTCCACCAGCGCAAACATATCTTTATCAGTCAGCGTTGGCGCATCAATCACCATCTGGCCGCTTGGACTACGATCAGTGATAGAAATTTCTTCATGACCGATCTGGTTACGGTGAACTACGTTGTTGGACATATCCACACTAAAGCTATTAGCAATCGCGCTATAGCCATGAATGGTATAGGTCGGTGTGTTTGCTTTAGTAACTGGCAGCGGCACCTGGAAGGCAGACAGATCGGCTGTAAGCGAGCCTGTAACTGGCTTAGCGTACAGGCCAGTGAAGCTAAACTTCATTACTGGAATGCCACCAGAAGACAGATCAAAGCTTACGGATCCACGGCAACCTAGTACTTTATGAATCTGACCATCCTGCTCATAGTGCAGACTTGCAGACTCAAAGCTGGAGGATACCGGTTGATACTGTACGTCAGTGCCAGCGTTAACCGTTTCTGAGAAGCCGCAAGCACGAAGCACGGAACCCCAAGCAGGAGCAGTACCTGCAGCACCAGAGCCCGCAATCTCGACTTCAAAGCTGACCTTTACATTAGGCGCTACATTGATTGCTTCTTCATTACCTAGCGTTGGACGCACCAGGTCACGTTGGACTGTGTTGCCGTCATATGGCGTGATGTCCAGATTTTTCGTGAGAATAGCGTCTGCTGCTGCAGGAGTGGCATCAGTACCGTAAGTACTCTCAACCTTTGCCAGTAGAATTTTCTTACGACTCAGCATTGTCTTTTACCTTTTTTACTTTGGTTGGTTTTTTAGCAGGCTGAGCCCGCTCCTTTGCTTCGGTTCCACCAACGCGCACGCGCTGGCCGTCCCGCATTTCATAGCGTCCGCCTTGGTTACTCATAGGGACCTCGGGTTTGGTTAGATGTAACGAATGAAGGAGAATTGTTCTCGCCAGTAAACGAGCTGCCCTGTTTGGGCTAAACGCTTACCGGATAGATATTGAATGGGGTGGCTTTGGGGATTTGGTTGCAATCCCACCAGCGCTGTAGAGGCTTGGTTTCGAACTGTTTCGAGCTGATCTTGATCGCACACTAGTACAACCGAAAAAACATCTGTTACGGCTTGGCGCACAACATTATCGTATTGGCTTTCCTGAGCTTGCGAAGCAAACTCATAAACAAGAGCCGCCGGAATAGACTGCGATACAGTGGCAAGAGTAGTTACTTCTAATTCCAGATGCCCCCTGTACTGCTTTTCATCCGGTTCATAATCAACAGCAAAGTCTGTGATTTCGTATTGTCCAGCCAGACCAGCCACCGTATCAACAATCTGCGCGCAAAGTCCTTGAAGATCTTTGAATGTAGAGGCTCTCACGCTAAGCACATAAGTATCTATTCGCCCTAGCTTTTCGCCATCCACTTCGATGTGTTGCCTATTAACCTGCTGATAGATCATTGCTGGCAAAACCACATCAGCAGGAAGCACCAGCGGGTATACCTTAGAGCCAACCAATGGCCCGAAAATATCCTTCAAGCCAATCGCCGTATCTACAGTGGAGATATCTGCGTCACTGGTTTTTACAGCATTAATAGACTGGCCTGAGAGCGTTGTAATGATGTTATCAATCATGCATCTATCCGGTTTAGATATCTGGCAACACCCTGGTAATACAAAGTGCCGATTTGTGGTGAGGTTTGACTTAAAGCTCTGCTCATTACGTACTTGCCTTTAATTCCACCGAAATGATAGCCGGGGTATTTGCGGAGCCTGCGCTTTTTATAGGTTCGCCATTTCCTTTTAACCCCGAACTCTACAAGCGTGGCTTTGTATGATTGATTAAGGCCGTTGACCTTACGGTTAGCACCTACAATGATCGCAATGCCGGGGTTATCTACTGATATTCGATTTGAAGAGCCTTCAAAGACGTTTAACCGGGCTTGCTGGCGCTTGGTAACTGTCTTGTGGCCTACCGCTTTAGCCAGATCACCCTCATCTACGGGCATTAAGCGTTTAGCGGTCTTTTTAAGAGGAGCTGCAACTCGGGTTAATCCGGAACGAACCGCTTTAACTTTTAGCTCAGACTCCAGGTTTTCCAGCCTTGCCAGAACATCTGCTTCATCGTATTCAAGCTTTATTGAGGTCATGGCAAGCGAGCTCCACAAAACGCCCAGTTCCGTCGACATCTACGGGTGGGCCAGCTATTTCATAAATATTGCCTTTCCACTTGATACGGTGCTGAGCTGTAAGCCAGGGGCGATTGCGTAGTCTTACTGTTAGATCAACTCTTGCCTGTTCCTGATCTGCTGAGAAATTCTCAGTTGCTTTGATCATTCGGACATTAGCAAAAGCCGTTATGTAATCAGCCCAATCCTTTTCTGTTTCACCGTATTCATTTCCCGATTCGGTATAGGCTTGGATTGTTATGCGGTGGGGCAATTTCATATAACAGGAACTCGGTAAAGGCTTAATAAACTCGACACTGAAAACTCTAATTCGCCATCGACCTTGCCAACCGCTTCCCGGTTGTTAAACCAATGCCCGACCAGTAAACGAATACATTGCTTTATCGCTTCAGGGACATCAGCAGCATCACCGTAGCCACAAGTAAAACTAACGGTTACTGGCTGCGGATGATTCGCCTTAGTAGAAGGCCACACCTCATATGCTGAAACCTGCCCTTCTATCGATGCAACATCAACGAAGTAGTCGGAAGCATCTACAGTGCGCTGTGCGCCTTGAGAATCCAGGTATTTCACCGACTCGACTGATACAAGGTTGGGACTCAACACAAGCTCAGGAGCAAAACAGCCGACATACTTTTTTTGCTGAGTAATCAGGGGGCGGCCCGTATATTTCTCGCAGAATCCTGTGGCTGCTTTTATCAATGATTCGATGAGCGTATCTTCATCTGTGATATCAGCATCAACTTGGCACTGTAATCGCGCTTCAACCAGAGAGATTGGTGTCTCTGCAGGTTGTGTAGCCTGGATAATTGGCATGAATTCAATCCTCAATTTTCACCGAAAGGCACTCACTGAATGCCTTTGAGTGAACGTACTAGTCGCAGTTAAGCAGCTGGATCTTCAGAATCGTCCTTTGGTGCTTCACCTGGCTTTACAGCATATTTTTTAGTGATCAGCCATTCAGCAGTCTCAGGATCAAACCCTGCGATATCACCACGGACGTAACGACCGTGTGGCTTAATGAACTCAACAGCAGTTTTCTTCTGTTCTGTTTTCTGGGCTGCAGGCTTCTGAGCTGCAGGCTTCTTTTCTGGAGCTTTCTTAGGGTCAGTCATGGATAATTACCTACTTTATTTGTGATAGAGACAGCAGGCTCACTTGGAGCCTGCTTAAACAGGGATTACCAAGTAACCGCTGTGCCCTGCACCAGACCTTCTGGATGACGGAAACCGATATCGTGTTCGTTAACCACACGGATAACCGACTGGTTACGAGCAAACGAAGAAACCAGGTTATCGCCGCTGTCCTTGTAGGTAGCTTCGCGGGAGAAGTCGACTTTCATGCTGTCATCTTCACCGATAACTACATCATTCCAGTCTGCGAAGTAGATCTCAGACTCATTTGTACCCACACCCAAATTCACAGGAATTGTGGTTGTGTGTAGTACCGGCCAGCCCTTCAGCATGCCCTGAGCCATTTCTGGATAAGCTTTGTTGCCGTTGCCGTCACGCAGACCTGCCAGCTTCATAAAGGAGCGTGGAGACAGAGCCCAGCCACAGCGCAGCATCATGCTATCGCTTTCCATCAGTTTCAGGATCAAGCTATCAAGGTAAGCATCGATCGTTGCCAGATCCGCAGTACCAGACCACGCAACAGTACGAGAAGCATCTTCTGCAGTCTTCTTGAAGCCTGCAGGAGTGTTGTTAGTACCATCGTCGCGGAGGAAGCCTTTATCTTCACGGACAGCCATCGCACTCAGCATATCGTTCAGGAACAGCTGCTCTGTGTTGAAACCTGAACGCCCAATCAACTGATTAGAGATCGGAACGATCGTAATCATTGTCTTCGCGGACAGCTGAACATCGTTAGTAGTCGCTTCTGTCGCCAGAACGTCAGCACCCTCACCAACATAGCCGGAAGTAGCACCACCGGACATACGAGGAATACTCAGGTTGCCGTTAGGCAGTGGCAGAGCTTGAGCACCCAGCTGGCGAACTACAGTCTTAGGACGTAGAAGCTCGATTACTTCGTCGTGGGTGTTCTGAGGAATCAGCGCACCACCACTACCGTTGGTCGTTTCGATCGCCATCGCTACATTCGCGTCACGAATTTCATCGCGGGCGAATTTAGCGGCAAGGTTAAGATCACCATCACCGGCAGCGATAGCCATAGCGGTACGTGCGAACGCAGAACCTTTATAGGTTTCGGCTTCTTTCTTAACGTGGACAGCTGGAGCTGCAGCACCGATCGTAGTTGTTACTGGTACCGAAGCTTGCGCATTCATCTGCTCAGCTGTTTCCAGTCGTTCGATCTGTGCCGTAAGGCTAGTAAAAGAAGCGGAAAGCTCTTCGAACTGACTTACTTGCTCATCAGTCAGGGAGCCTTCAGCTTCAGCTTTCGCAAGCACCTGAATCTGATCGTTTACATCAGCTCGCTCGCGGCGGAGTTGGTCGATTTTACTCATGGTTTATTACCTTTGTTGGATTGTTTTAGGCATAAAAAAACCGGCTCAATGCCGGTTCAGGTTTTCAGCTCCGCCGCAGGGCTAGAGCTGGGATTCTAGATTGATCGCTGCAGCCCGGAGGCCAATGCTTGGACGTGTTTCCTGTTGAACGTAACTCTGTGCAATCTGGTTTACTGCATCCTGAGCGGGGCTGATCTCATCAATCAAACCCAGTGACAGGGCTTCTTCCGGATCAAACAAACGCGCTTCAGTATCAACCACCAGCTGCGGGTCGATTTCGCGGTACTGAGCAACAGATTCAGTAAAAATTTGATAAGACTTATCGAGCTTCTGATTTATCTCTGCAACCGCCTGCTCTGTAATCGGCTCATGTGGACTCATGTCGTTTTTATGGCCCCCGCGGTAGAAGGTGTTGTAAGTGATACCCACCTCCTCTTCCCACTTACTGACCTCGAAGGTTTCCAGAATTACGCCAATGGATCCTACACCGCCAGTGGGACTACAAATCACCTTCGAACAAGCAGCGGCCAAGAAATATGCCGCGGAGTAAGCAGCGAAGTTAACGATCGCTGTAATAGGCTTGATCTCTGTAGCTGCATGAATAAAGTCGGCCAACTCTTTACAGCCCATCGCCATCCCGCCACCGGAATGGAAATCCAAGACGATCTCTTGAACCATATCGTGGTTTAGCGCTGCTGAAATCTGAGTTCGTAGGCGCTCATAACTAATCAGCTCAGAACAAGATTGATCGATCGTGCCACGACGGGAAACCAGAACGCCATGGACATTGATCACGGCGATATTACCCGAGATTGTCATACGGCGAATTTCGCGGTCTTCCTGTTCCGTCATCATCAACGGAGTAGCGTCTTCACTCGCCGCTTCCAGAGAAACAGTTTCAGCCTGTCCACCAGTCAGACGTGGAATCAGAACCGATTTAACGCCAGCAATAAGCTCTGGTGTCGCATACAGTGGCGTATTGAAAGCCATGCTTGCGATATGTGGGTAGTTAATTAAGCCCTGCATAGGATGCCCTCAATTTCTTTCATTTGCTCAGGTGTTGCGTTCAGCGATTGCTGAAGCTGTGAATCAGCCATATTTAGAGGCGTTAGATACTTATCGCCACCATCTATCGGTGCCATATTCTCCATGCGGCGGATATCGTTTACTGATAGCCAGCCCCACTGACGGCCCAGTGCGTATGCTTCGTATCGTGACTTCTGGTCACCACGCAACAGACCAGAAACATTGAATTCGATGTAATACTTCTTGCGCTCTTCAGGTAGCAATAGGTCGCGCATCATTGCTGCTTCGTGACGCTTCAGCCATGGCAGCAACGTGTAAATCACAAACGCCAGCGAAAGCTGCTCAATACCACTACCCCAAGAGGTGGATTTTTCTATCTCCTGGACCATGTGCTGCGGCACTTTGTACAGACGGCATACTTCAGCTACACCAAAATGCCTACTCGCTATAAGCTGGGCTTTTTCGTTATCCATGGATAACTGGCGATAGCTCATACCCTCCTGCAGCAGCGCAACAGAAAAGGCATTGCCTAAACCGCTATGCTTATCAGCGAACTTACTCAGCAGGCGATCTACACCTTCCTGAGTTTTAATGGATCCAGCTTCTTTCGGTCGCTCGATCACACCGCTCATAGTGGTACCCCGACTAAAAACGGCAGCAGCGTGCTCTTCTGTGGCCAGACTTAAACCAACCACATCTGCGTTAGTCTGCAGCGGTGAAAGCCCAAGATAGCCATCTAACGAAAAGGCTCTGGTGTGGTGAACCATTCGCATCGGCAGCAAGCCATCAATGCCTTCGATATCGTAGTACGGCATCAGGTCAGGGCCTTTAAGCACTCGGACCTTCTTCGGGTTGATCGGGATTAGCTCTTTGACATAGCTGCGCTCATCGCGCTCTATCAGAGAGAAGTTGTTCCCCTCAAGCCCGCAAGCACCTTGCACCTGTTCGAAGTACTCAAAAGCAGTGTCTTTACGATTCGGCTGGTACCGGATTACATCGTACAGTGGATGATCTACCGCTTTAGAGCGCCCGTTCTCTTCATCTCGCTCATACAGTTCGCAAGGTAGTTGTGCCACGGACTCTGCCAGTAAGGTAACGCACGCCCTAACCGCTGATAGCGCCAAGGCTGTTTCAGTGGTTACGTGTGTCCCGGCCTTAGTGTTTCGACCGGAAACTGAACTGATCCATTTAGAGAAATCCGCTTTCCCTTGCATTGGAGACGAGCCCTTGAACAGCATAGGGATAAACATCATTCGTCTCCTTCGGTTGGGGTAACACTGCGACTAGCTGCAGCTTTAGACATCAAATAGGACCAGGCTAGGCAAAGCGTGCCGCAAACAATAAGCCCCGCAGGCGGGAATATCTGCCAAGCACCAAAAGACACCAAGCCGACACCGATAATGCCCACCAGAAATGTGATAATTGCTATTAACATGCTACATCCGAGGAGTCGTAAACGGAGTCTTGATCGATGTCCTCAAAACAGAGGATCCTGTTCATTGCGATAAACAGTGCGACCATGCCGTCGATTTTGTTGTCTTTATGTTCTTTGTTAGGGAAGACGTTTTCGTTTTTGTCTTCTTTGGCAGTCACGTTGGATGCCATCCAATTTAGAACCGGGTTGTCGCCGTGATGAAGCTTACCGGCATGAACAAGCGCCTCTACTTCCTTCATGGATTCAGAGAGGTTTTTAACCGTCTGCGGTACCTCAACCATCGGCGCACCATCTTCTGCCAGCTTTATGGAAAGCTGTGTAGAACCCCAAGGGTCGAAGCCGATCGCTTTAACATCGTGCTCGCTGAGAATGGCTCTAATATCGTCCTCGATATACTCGTGGTCGATAATGTTGCCCTCAGTTAACGTGATATAACCGTCATCTGCCCAAGCTTGGTACATATTCCCGATCGATCGCGCTTTTATCTGAATCGCTTCTTCAGGGAGGTAAAACTTGCAGAGAATGTGGTAATGCCCATCAGAATCAGGGAAAACCATTACTACAGCTGCAATATCCAGCTTATTTGCCAAGTCGGTACCGATAAAGCAAGGAAGCTGCTGCA
Organism: Neptuniibacter sp.; assembly: GCF_024231755.1. Classification (GTDB taxonomy): domain Bacteria; phylum Pseudomonadota; class Gammaproteobacteria; order Pseudomonadales; family Balneatricaceae; genus Neptuniibacter. The sequence continues at coordinate 11,112 of NZ_JAAEQH010000104.1, read as the reverse complement.
GCGTTTCATCAGGCGCTATCTTTGGCGCTCGCTCCCACTTATCCATGTTCATCCAGGAAACAGCAGCGTTTACCCAGATGTTAAGGTGCTTAGTGAGGAAGTTATTCCGTGCTGTTGGCATCTCCTGCGCTTTCTTAGCGAGGCGGCGCATATCATCCCATTTCTTGGAGATTCCAAGATTAGGGTTAGCCTTTATCCAGCAGTTTTCATCAGTCCAGTCATCACCCTCATCGAGCGTAAAAATTAGACCGAAGAATGTGTCATCCTCGAAAACACCTTCGAGGATCTTGCACAAGTACTCTCTAAGTTCATAACAAATGCCCAGCTTGTTGGAGCCAGCAGTAGTTATGGCATACATCAACGGCTGCTCTCGAGCGCCTGTCGCCGTTTCTACTACATCCCAAACATCGCGGGTTTTATGGGCGTGAACCTCATCGATTAGACCGCAGTGAACGTTCTTACCATCCAGCGTCCCCGCATCAGATGACAAAGGCTCAAACTTTGATGCCGACTGTAAATCGTGGATATTGCTCTGGTGAAAACCAAAGGTTCTACGGAGCTGTGGGGATTTTCGCCCCATCTCTTTGGCATCGTTAAATACGATCTTTGCCTGATCCCGGGTTGTGGCAGCACTGTATACTTCAGCACCACCCTCGCCGTCGAAACCAAGCATATACAGGCCAACACCAGACAGCTTTGTAGACTTAGCGTTCTTACGCGCCACTTCTTCGTAAGCGGTTCTGAACCTGCGCAAACCATCTAGCGTTTTCCACCCGAAGACATTCATCAGGCCGAATGCTTGCCAAGGCTCTAGCTCAATGGGTTCTCCAGCGAGCTTGCCCTTTACGTGGGTGCAAAATATTGGATAAAAATCTAGATGATGCTGAGCATCGTCAACATCGAAGTAAATATCATCGCGCTCTAGGTCATCTAAGTACCGCTTGCAGGCGAGCTTTATCCATTTGCCCGCTACAACCTTTCCCTCAACGACATCTAACGCATACTGATGCCCTTCAGCTACACCTGCACTCACGGTGTATTCTTACGTTTCCGATAAGCTTCTACAGGATCCTCGATTTCCTCTTCGACTTTAACGTCGATCTTAGTTCTGCTCGATGGAGTCATACCGAACTCGGTAATCATGGTCTTCATCTGCTCTTGAGCTTTATTGGAAATCGACAGATATGGGTTAATGATTGGATAGCCGTTTGGTGATTTAATGACACCACCCATTTTTTCGACTTTCTCGTTAGCATCTACCCATCTTGCAAAGGCTTCACAATATGTCGCCAAAGCATCGACATCTAAGTTAGTCAGAAGGCCTGCTTCAGATAATGTCTTAGATACTCTACGCCAACATTTTTTAGCTGCAGGAGATAGAAAGGTTGGCATCTTAACCTTATCCGACTTCGGCTTTGGCTCGTTCTTGTTCATACGACAAGGCTGAGCGGTACCCTTTAGCAGCTTAAGGTTGGTTGGTAATGGTTTTCTGCCCTGAGCCATTATTCTCCCTCCCGATCGCCTTTCATCTCATCAAAGGATTTACCGAGCTCAGCATGCATTGCTTTCTTGCCGGTAAAGTCTTGCCAGCGGTTTATGATTACATCAACGTATTTAGGATCCAGTTCCATCAGAAACGCTTTTCGGCCGGTTTGTTCGGCACCAATAAGCGTGCTACCACTCCCACCGAATAGATCAAGAACGTTCAATAATTTTATGTGGTTACCAAAAGCACGAACGCTTAACTCGACAGGCTTCTGTGTAGGGTGGACGTAATTGGTGTCTTTTTTAATTGACCAAAGATCACTCTCATTTTTTATGACCTCATCAATCTTGCCGTTAAATAAGCAAAATTCATGTTGGTGGCGATATCCGTTCCCCATCCCGAAAACATTTTTAGCCCAGACGATGCAGCTTTTATAAGCTAGCTTTTCCTGCAAAACCCCATAGAAATCCCAATTGCACCAGATGTAATAGGCTGCCGGATTAATTAGCTTTATATTCTGTAAAACATCATCGATAAATGAGTTGAAATCAGCTTCAGGCAGATCATCGTTTTTGATTACGTCATGCTTTCCACTTCTACCATTGATAGCGACATTGTAAGGTGGGTCTGTGAAAATCATGTCGACCTTCACGCCACCCATCAACCTGTCGATGGCATCCATACTTGTGCTATCACCACACAACACACGGTGATTCCCGAGCAGCCAAAGGTCTCCCTCACGGCTAATTGCCTCTGCTGGAACATCTGGCACCTGATCTTCATCCGTTAAACCTTCGACCTCTTCATCAAGCTTAAACTCCTGAAGCTCATCATCAGAGAAACCCAGTAGCTCGAGATCAAAACCGAGTTCATCCAGCCCCTGAATTTCAAGTGCTAACAGGTCGTTATCCCAGCCTGCATTTAGAGCCAGCTTGTTATCAGCAATGACATAAGCTTTCTTCTGCGCATCGGACAGATGCGAAAGCTCGATTGTCGGAACCTTATCCAGCCCCAACTTTTTAGCGGCCATTAAGCGACCGTGACCGGCAATAATTCCGTTCTCACCGTCCACCAGAATTGGGTTAGTAAAACCAAACTCTTTGATGCTGGCAGCTACTTGATTGACTTGTTCGTCGCTGTGAGTGCGTGAGTTATTGATGTATTCAATAAGATCACCCACAGGTTGATACGTCAGATTGAGATCGCTCATATGTGGCGACTCCCCCCTACTCTAATTTTGCACGCGTGTGAGAAAACGTTGGGCGGCGGTGTCCGGGATCGAAAGGTGGGAAGTTTTGATCCCCCCCCTACCCCTAGGAGATACGGTCGCGACCTCTCCTGCTTTCCTCTTGAGTCTTTTTGTCGTGGCATGATTGGCAGAGCCACTGCAGGTTGTCGTCCGTTGTGGTGCCGCCCTCTGCCTCTGGCACTACGTGGTCACAGACCTGCCCAGGAGTAAGACGACCATGGCGTAGGCACTCTTCACACAGCCCATTAGCTCGTTCTTTGATTTGCTCTCTTATTCGCCGCCACTCTCTACCACCACGACCTCTACCGCCACGGCCTCTACTCCAGGCTTTAGCTCTATCAGAATGTTTGTCGCAGTAACCGTGACTTGCTGTGGCAAGCCCGCCACACCCTTGCACACGGCACGCTTTAGGAGCACGTCTAGGCACTGCCTACACCTCGATGAATCATCTTAAGGAATTGTTAACAGAGGGATTGGGGGGACCGATTACTCAGACCACTTCCGAAGCGCTTCTTTATCCGTGTTACTACTCTTAATGGCAGCTTCACAGTCGGCTATATAATCGCCATACGTTCCCGTTAAGGCAGGAGGCTCTAATGGAACCAGAAATGACTCAGGAATCTTTTCCCGAACGGTCACTGTTTTTATTACGGTATTCTCGCACCCGCTCAGCGACAGTAGGATCAATATAAGAGCCAGAGCAGTCAGAGGCGCTTTCAAGTGCACGACGTAGTTCATTGCTCTGCCTTCTAATGGTTTCATTTTGAATGCGTACATCAGCAGCGATAGAGTCAATCTCGACGATTCGCTCCCGCTGTTTATGTATCTCTTCTGTCTGATCTACCACGGTTTGTTGAAGCTGATTGTTTTCAGCTGCTAGCTTGCCGTTCCGGCTTACCTGCTGGTATAGCAAAGCCATACTCACAGAAAGCATCATGATCATGACGAATACGGATTTCATGACTTTTTAGCCAATATTTTGATTTCTTGGCGCTTGTAGTACCAGTTAACAGCAAAAGTGGCGACGCCAATAAAGACACCGATCGCGCCGTAATTAGCGTTTAGAAACTGGAGGTAATCCCCAGCAACCAGACCGCCCGACACAGTATAAGAAGCACCAGATGCAACTGACGCGATCTTTCCTAGGGCTGCTGTTTGATGATCTATATTCACAGCTTTACCCCTTACTTGATGCCCGATAAACATAAATGCCGCTCCGACTCACGTCGATTAACCAGCCCTGGTAGCTTTACCCCTTTCGCGTATACCCAGCGAGGGAGTTCATTGCAGGCACCTTCTCGGTCGCCTGAATTTAGTTTTCTAAGAAGCGTGCTTTTATTGAAGTTGGCAATGCCTACGTTATAAGCAAACGATGTATATGCGGCCTGTTCTTGCTTAGAGAGCGGAACGGTAACCGAGTTACTAACCTGTAGACCAAACTCAACAACTTCATCGGTCAGCAACGTTTTGCACTCTTCAATTGTTGCTGTATCACCCATCTGCACATCGTGCGTGTATCCAAAACAGATTGTCGGGATACCAACCGGATCTATATAAGCATTAGTTCTGACACCCTCGAAACCTGCTACAGCAGTCAATGCAATAGCCAGCCATGTCTTAGGGCGCTTAATCACTTTGCATACTCCAGAAACGAAAAAGCCCCGCTGATTAGCGAGGCCCAATAAAAAGGGAGAGCGCCTTTAGGCAACTCTCCCAACTTACAAATTAGGGTATGTTATTTGTCTCGTTTAATCAAGACACTTACTGATTATTTTTACAGCATGGATAAAAAAACAGTAATTATGCATTTTTCCCTTTAAACCCACTGGCATCAAACTACAAACCTAGGTAGCATTGAACTTAATAACATATATGTTATCTTATAAGAAGGATAAGCACCTTAGATGCCGATACCAGTAGTAGAGCGTAAAGCAAAAGAGTACGAAACAGAGGAAGGTAAAGCCCCATTTAAAGAATGGATGTTCGACCTCAAGGATGTACGAGCTAAGACCAAAGTTACCAAGGCAATTACCCGAATGGAAGCAGGTAACTTTGGTGACCATAAAGCTATTACGGACGGTAATGGATTACACGAACATAGAATCGACTATGGCCCCGGCTACCGGATCTATTACATAACTGAAGGCGGCGATCTAATTATCCTGTTTGCAGGCAGTGATAAATCAGACCAGCAAGCGGCTATTAATAAAGCAAAGGATTACCACCAGGACTACCTAAGCAGAAAACCTAAACAACCAAACCGATCTAATATCGCTAATAGAAAGCGAAAAAAGAAAACCAAACGAAAAAATTAAATATCGACGAACCTAATCAGGTATAGCTACTAACAAGAATAATAAAAGCGCCATAATGAAAAAGTGAGATGAGTGATGGCACTAACTCGTGAATTCAAAGACACCGTAATGGAGCTCTGTAAAGATCCAGAATACAGAAAAGGATTACTACTTGAAGCACTAGAATCCTATCTCGAAGGCGACATTGCAGTTGGCAACTCAATGTTTCGAGATTACCTAAACGGTACTCAGGCATTTAAAGAAGTGTCTGAAGACATGCAAATGAAAGAATCAGGGCTACGCCGAATGTTAAGCCCAGCAGGCAACGGAACCTGCAAAAACATTTTCCGCTTATTCAAACTATGCCAAGAACGTGAAGGCATTCATTCGCCAGGCGAGCTATTCAGCTTAAGCCACTAGCCCCTATAAATGTGATCCGATCGAACACCTACTACCCGATCGGATCACCCATCCCACAGACAAACCTTTTAGGCATTAAGTGCTACAATCCATCCCGCTTTTAAACCATTAGGGAAATATAAGGATTATTAAATGTCTAAAAGTTTAGTGATAGAAACGGTCAAGGATCAGGGACAAGCGGCTGAATTAGGTTTTCAGCAAGGAGACATATTAAAGGATTACGATGGCAACCCAATACAGACTAATAGAGACCTATCGGTTTGCGTTGGAAAAGCTAAGTCACAAGGAAAAGAAAATGTCACATTAACCCTATTACGCAATGATGAGCCTATTGAAATTGAGCTAACAACTTCCGCTCCGCTTGGCTTAGTCTGTACAGAGGAAGATGTTAAGCCAAAGAAACGGGTCAAACCACTGCCTCAAGAAGTTGTGGTTACCGATATAAACATGAGCTTTATATCTATGGTCTTCTTTATGGTTAAGTGGTCTCTCGCTTCGATACCTGCCATAGCCATCGTTATGTTTATATACGGCATCCTTGCAGCAATGATTCTCTAAAAAATTTAGCCTTCCTATTCATAATGAACGGGAAGGCTTTCTTCTAATTACCAAATAGCTCTATGGCTTGTCAGGTGGGTTTATTTTTTCCACCAGCTTAGTAATTAACTCTGCCACATTGATTGGCGGGCCGTCATTAGGCGCTGTTAGACCGACCCCAACGGGATTAGAGAATAAGTATTTCGCAAGGTTAGAGACTATCTCAGCCTCTGTATCCTTATCTAAACTACCTGTAATATTTTTTACTACAGATGTATTCATGGCAATCTGCCTATAAGCATTCATCTGTATACGATGCTTTGCCGATTCTCTCGCCAAATACGCAGAGAGAATAGTCAGTAATAGGGTCAACGATCCCAGCAAATAACCTTTAACAGGGTCAAAGGTGTAGCTAACCTCCTGGATTACAGTTGTGACCGTAGGTTCAGAGCTTGTCCGGGTTATAGTCTGTGTATCAGACAGCAAGAATAATGCTGAGAACACCAAAGCGATCGCTGTGCTGAGACTAATCACTGATAGCAATCGATACTTGTTAGCATGTCCTTCTTCATCGTCAGCGCTTTCAATATACTCTCTAGCTACCGTGTATTGATAAGCCTCTGAATTACTGTCCTTTATTTCTTTTATCGCTTTATCAGCTGCTGCCCTCGTAGCTATCGAGGCCACTTTAGCATCTGCTATATAGTTCTTACTTAATTCAATATTGGTTTCCGCTTCGGCTTTAAGTTCTTTAAGAGACTCTGCGGAGATAGCTTCTGAAATGCCTCGGACTTGGGTTTCGAGCTGAGCTAATCGTTCAGTAGTAGGCTTAGATTCAATATCTGCTTCAAGGCTTGTGATGGGCTTGTCTAATAAATTTAGATCAGAAGAAGAGCTGTTTCGCCTTTCAATCCTCTTTGCCTCTTCAATGCACGATGGATCCACTTTCCCCCAGTATCTTGTTACTTGGGCAGCAATATCAATGAAAGGCTCCCCTCGGGCCTCTAATTTTCTGGTAACACTAATGCACTTATCTTGAATAGGCACGCTCTCTAATGCAGACAGATAATGCGCTATACCTTTTTGATACTTCTGATGGAGAATGTCGAACGTCTCAATCAATCCGTCAATTTCAGTTATTAACGGATCGTTAGGATCGAGTAAAGGAGTAGTGCTCACCAGCTGCGAGCGAGTCAAGTTGATTGCATCACGATAAGCTACAGCTTTTATCGCTTGTTCGTTTTTGGGTGTTTCCATGTGTTGTAACGTCGTCCCTGTAGAAAATGAATCTAAGTTCAAGCCAGTATACCTTCACTATTATTCCCTAAGAAGTGTCAGTGAAGGCTTTTAAAGTTTCATCTACGCATATTCTCATGCGGCCTTAAGTAGACCACCCATCTCATACATATCAATCAGCTTAATCAGAAACTCTTCCGCCGCTGCGAGATTCTTATAAAGAGCAGAACGAGACATCTCCACTGCCCTTCCGATCGCTGCAGCTGTATGGCACTCGCTACCTTCCACCAGCGGATCCGGACGATTGCGGAGCAATACATATCCGAATAGAGCATCATGGTTACGCTCGCTCTTAAGCTTCAATAAATCCATAGCAGCACACGCCCATTTAGTATGTGGATCGTCAGGCTCTGCAAACATCATAGAAAGCTGGTGGATCATGGCACCGTTACTGTTACCACCACCCTGCGAGTGAGGCAGTTGACCTAAATAGTCAGCCATACGCCCTAGCATGTGCTCAGAGCGCCACCCAGCATCCTTATTCAGTTCCTTTACCAGGCTGACTGCTATATAGCGGTCAACAACATTGATAACGTCAGCTCTAATGTTTTCAGAAGCCATGCTTACCCCAGTCTGAGTTTGGAAGTATCGCCATACAATGCCAGTAGAGCGGCATCTCGTTTGTCTTCGTTTGTTCGGCCTTCCCAGCCAGTTAACTTTTTAAAGAAATCCGCGTCTTTCTTAGCTCGCTTGTAGTAACCCTGCAGAGGCTTAACCAGAACATAGTCAGCACCGGAGTCCTGCAGGTAACCATGCAACAGTCGTCCAATCGCTTTAACACTCCCAACGTTCTGGGCAATCTTTAGCATCTGCTTGCGATTCGTACCGGGGCGTATATAAACAGCCTTGTCATGCTCTACATCTTCCAGGAAGAACCGAGTGCCTTCCCTGTGTTTATCAATGAACTGGATCAGTTCAAAGAATGTCAGAGCGTGGAGTTCCTGCAGCTGCCCATCTACCACTACAGCTGCACCACTTTTAATCAAGTCCGGATCTATTCCGATTCTCATTATTTTGTAGACCTCTTGCGTGCATATAAGACCGTATGGCCGACTAACTTAGGGCTGTTTGCCTTCTGCGTGCTTCTCTGCGTGGCTTATGCCAGCTAGAAAAGCTTCTCTTAATGCCCACCCGTGCCATGCATATGAGTCTTTGAAATCGCTCGTATCCAGAACTGAATCAACATAGTCATATGCAGCGGATATATCAGGGTGTAGAGGCTCATCGTCTGGCGTATTACGCTTAGAGTGCTCAGGTGTTAAATCCTTGTCTGGATACTCGTTTCCTGCTTTTGGCTCCATGTTCAATCCTCCATGAGAAAGTTATGTAGAGGGTTGTTCATACAACTTTTGCTTCAGCGCGTACCCTTCAAGCGCCCATACCTCATTCTCTGCATTCTTGATAGCGATCTTCTCGCCAAGTTCTACATCATCATTTTCGCAAGATACTGAACATGACGGACTGCCAGTCACAGCAAAGCCGTTTTCCATTGTCAGTACCGCCCAACGGAGGACCTGCCCTGAAACAGAAACGTGCTTAACGATTTCGACCTCTTTAATCTTCGCGTGCAGGTTGTCCAGTGGCACACGCGGAGCGTTCAAACCTTTTTCCTGAATCTCTTTTTCAATATCTATATCGTTCATAATTTCACCTCGTAGGTATAACGATTGGTTGCTAGCTGTTATCTGCCGCCTGATACTCAATCCGAGCAAACGGATAGCCTTTAAATCTTTCTAAATCCTTCTCAGCATCTTCTAACAACATTGGCTCAGAGCAGTATTTAAAGTTTTCGATCTGTTCGCCTTCGAATTCGTCATACTTCCCCGCCACCACGACAAAGGCTCTTTCTTTACAGGCATGCCCCATGCTGAAATTTGGGTAACAGTCAGGACACCATTTACACCCGTAAACTCTAACCGTCCCACCGCAACCAGATGCACAGCTATACATCCCTTATCCCCTCGGCTCGAACTTATTAAATGCTCCTAGCAAAGAAGCAAACACGACTGCAGATATCATCGCCCTGCTGTCACTTACACCAAGAGCTGACAGCAACAGGAAAAACATTAGAGAACACCCTGTATATATCACCACCGCTAAGAACCGCCATGGCAGATGGTCTGTACTGATAATCCGCATAGGTCTTCTACCCTTATCCATTAAGCGCAGCTCCGTATAGCCAGGGCTAATAACCCAAGCGGCACCAAAACCAGTGCGGCCCAAAACACCACTGAGAATATCTTCCAAGGCAGTGTTACTGTGCTCATGCTTGTTCCCACCCTAGTTCGTAGTAAGCGTGTTCCATATACAGCCAAAGCAGGTTTCGTCTCATCGCCCTAGCTGATCCTTAATAGATTCCACAGTGGCAATAACCACTTCCCGAAGTTGCGATCGTTCCAGCTTGGTGGGTTGCGACTCATCAGCGTCGATTCCCAGCACCCGAGCTGCAGCTGCTGTCGCTTTAACAGCTATCTCCTCGGTGATTGCTTCTTTGGGGACAAGGTTCTTACGCTCAAGGAAATGGATGTATTCGATCAAACCATTGATGCCATTCAGTTCTGCCATAACCTCCTCAGCAGTTAACCGAACACCATCTTTAAGAACAGCAACGCCATCCAGTGCCAGCCCTTGGGTATATTCAGGCATTAGCAGCGACCTTCTCTTCCAGGAGTAATAACTCGAGTCGAGCCAATGCATTCCAAGCGGTATGCGCTGCGTGCATTTTCTCGCTGTCTGGATCCGTAATCTCTCCAGCGAACTCCTTAAACTGGTGGCGAAGCATTGCGTCTGTATAGCGTTCGGTACCGTTTTCTACAGACTTCCAGCCATTGTCGGTGTACTTATTCGCGCCGAACGTGCCTACCTCACCCACTGCCTGCAGGGCGTTAGTGAAACCACCCAGAACCAGCGCTAGTCGATTCTTTCCGTGGTCCAGTTTGGCACCGACTTCATGCTGGCTTTTACCAGATGGGTCTGTTTCCTGCGGCTCTAAGCCAGGCTCGTAATCACTCATGCGTTAGCCCCATTTGGAATGTTTTTATGGCTCGACAACGTCTCGAATAATTCTTGCCCACACACGATACCGGTAGGCATATCCTTCCAATGCTGAATGGTTCCCAGCACTTCGGTGTCATCTTCGTTAGTCAGTACCATTACCGATATATCACCGCCCTCTGGTGATGGGTTCTTCTTGTACTCTTCGACGGGCAGAGGGAACCGCAGGTCTTTAGTTACTGGCAGCCCAGAAAAATCAGTTACCTTGAACATGCTCACACCTCAAACCGAACAACGGTTACTTCGTCAAAATCAGAAACACGGCGGCTGTAGCATTGCTCTAGTTCCTGTCTAAGCTGCTCGATAGAACTAAAGCCATCATTGATAGCATCCTGAACAGTCAGCCCCTTAAAGCGCATATGTCGTAACTCAGTGATAACAGGTGTGTATTCGCTAAGGAGTCCATCACAAGTGAAATCAAAGCCTGTCAGCGGGTAGTCTTTACGACCCAAACGGATAGTCGTGCGCTTACCAGACCTGATTAGTTCGAAGTTCTTTGCCGTAAAATCGATCGCTTGTTTTTCTTCTTGTTCCATTTGCGTCTCACTTTCTGCACTCAAAACGGTTTGTGTCTCAAAATGGCCGTTATCTGATAGACAAAGTTGCTTTATAGCCTTATCCAGATCCACTCGGTTACAGTCACAGGGCCAAGTTCCAACTTCCCCTGGAACCGGGGAGGAGATAAACCCCTTCCCCTTGCATACCAAGCAATCCGGATGACCGCTCATACCACCAGCTCCATGCCCTTATAGGGATTTTGGAAAGGGATATCATCG
>NZ_JAAEQH010000103.1 GCF_024231755.1 Neptuniibacter sp. | reverse complement strand
GATCGGAGTCTGCAACTCGACTCCGTGAAGTTGGAATCGCTAGTAATCGTGGATCAGCATGCTGCGGTGAATACGTTCCCGGGCCTTGTACACACCGCCCGTCACACCACGGGAGTTGGTTGTACCAGAAGCGGTTGAGCTAACCTTCGGGAGGCAGGCCGCCAAGGTATGGCTGGTAACTGGGGTGAAGTCGTAACAAGGTAGCCCTAGGGGAACCTGGGGCTGGATCACCTCCTTTTTAAGGAAAGATTTAGGCATTAGCCTAAATGGGATCAACCCCGCCTTTATTACTGTTCGGTTTTGAGCGATCAAAACCATTGTTGATGTGCTGCTTTTGCGGCATGTTAAACAAAAAAAGCTCAAAGGGCCTGTAGCTCAGCTGGTTAGAGCGCACGCCTGATAAGCGTGAGGTCGGAGGTTCAAGTCCCCCCAGGCCCACCACTATTCAGGTTGCCTATTTGGTTACGGGGTGTAGCTTAGTGGGGACTGCCTGCCTATGCTTCATTCGGTAAGGTTGGGGGTGTAGCTCAGCTGGGAGAGCGCCTGCCTTGCACGCAGGAGGCCATCGGTTCGAACCCGTTCACCTCCACCAATTGTTTTATGGTGGTTTCAGGGAAGCGGTTTTTTATTTTTATTTATTGTATCTTATATACTGAGCGTTGTAAAGTTTATAACGTATTTTATTTTTCATAAAAAATAAAATATACTGTAAATTTTCTGACCTTTAGTAGTGAAGGTTTGTTCTTTGACAATTGAATAGCAGGGTATCTAAACTGTATAACAGTAATTCGATACAGGCCGAAAGGTTCTCTATCATATGGATTACTTAAGTACTGCAGAAAATAGCGTTTAGAAGTATAACTTGGTTTGAAAAGACTTATGGTTAAGCTACTAAGGGCTGACGGCGGATGCCTTGGCACCAGGAGGCGATGAAGGACGCGGAAAGCTGCGATAAGCTTCGGTGAGCTGCTAACAGGCTTTGACCCGGAGATTTCCGAATGGGGAAACCCGGCAGAGGTAATACTTTGTCATCGTTCAATGAATACATAGTTGAACGAAGCGAACGGGGGGAAGTGAAACATCTCAGTACCCCCAGGAATAGAAATCAATTGAGATTCCGT
>NZ_JAAEQH010000102.1 GCF_024231755.1 Neptuniibacter sp. | reverse complement strand
TGCTTATCAATCAATTCCTGCCATTGCTCGCGTGTTCGTCTTTTTGTTGCCATCGATTAAGTCTCCGTGAGTAAAATCTACGGGGACCATTTTACGGGGTAGCTCCGCCGGGAAAAGACGGTCTAAATTGATCGCTTACTTTACAAATTCGTTCATAACCTACGATTTGTTGGCAATGAGGTGGCTTCGATATGGTTACATCTACCCATTTCTTGAAGCCTACGCGGGGATAGGAATGGTAGCTCAACTGCCTGCCATAGCTGTTGCGCCATTTTCACTATTTATAGGAACCGTTGGGGCAATTTCTGTCTTTAAAGCAGTATATGTGGATAAACGGGAGCTCAAATGTGCTTGTGTCGGTGGGGACAGTAACGTGCCGTTAGGTTTTGTTTCACTATCAGAAAACATTTTTATGATAGCAGGCGCATTACTCATGTTATCTTTTTAGTTACAAGAGTTGCTTATCGACTAAACTTAATAAAAGTAACTCTATCAGCTTTTAAGATTGAAAAGACTGCTTGTTTAACTACATAGGAAGTTGTTTATCTTAGTTACAAGCAAATGTCATTGATTAAAGTGTCCTTAAGACTTATCTTTTCTAAGGGAATAACGTCGCGTAAAGGTTGAGAGCAAATACAAAGTTATGAGATCTATTATTTTCACACTATGCATTGGATATTTATTGGTACTGTTTACCGTGCCAGTTGATGCGTGTGAAATGAAAATGGATGAACATAGCTCATTAACTAAGGTTTCTCACAAATTCGCAGACGCTCATGAGGAGAAACGTAGCAGTTCACCTAGTTCTAAGCATCAAAGCGCTCACACTGATGGACACCCCTCGCATTCGGGTAAATCAGGTTGCTGCAATGATGGATGTATGTGTATAGCTACCAATTGCTACCACTTTGCAAGTCTTTTTTACGTTCCCATTCGTCAATTTGAAACAACGTTTGCTGAGCAGTATGACATTATCGCTCTAGCTGTTCCCCCCAAAATTTTCACTCCACCTTTTCGTCCCCCGATAGCCTAAGGTACTGACTTAGTTAGTAATACTTTTTAAATGGATGAAATTCCTTCGTCCAGTTAGTATCAATTCAAAGGCTAAAAACTATGAAAAATTCTATCGACAACGGTCGCAGAAGATTTGTGCTCGCTGCCCTGACCTCAAGCGCTGCGGCTGCGTTAACCAACGTTAGTCCTCTATGGGCAGCACCTGTTGGTCGCCATTTTAAAGATCAAGTTTTGACAGGTGATATTAAAAATCTCAATGTGTCAAAAGCGCAATTGCCAATAGGCTCAAATATGGGCTCACCTATAACGATCAATGGTCAAATGCCGGGCCCGTTGATTAGATTGAAAGAAGGACAGAGAGCGCACCTCAATGTAACTAACCACCTAAACCAAGATACTTCAATACACTGGCACGGGATTATTTTACCACCAGATATGGATGGCGTTCCGGGAGTTTCCTTTGCCGGAATAAAACCTGGCGAAACATTTAAATATGCATTCGATGTCGAGCAAAACGGCACCTACTGGTACCACAGTCATTCAGGCCTCCAGGAACAGTTGGGCCATTTAGGACCTCTTGTGATCGACCCCGCAGATGGGGACATTGGGGCTGATAGGGAACATACAATTATTTTAAGCGATTGGACGTTTTCAGACCCCCATGACGTTATGCGAAAACTGAAGGTAGCGGAAGGTTATTACAATTATCAAAAGCGAACTATTTTCGACACGTTAGAAGACGTAAAGAAAAAAGGGCTTGCCGATACATGGGAAGAGCGTGCTATGTGGGGTGCAATGCGTATGAGCCCTCGCGATATAGCTGACGTTACAGGCAGTACATATACATACTTAATGAATGGCCGGACACCACAAGATAATTGGCAAGCCCTGTTTAAAGTAGGCGAGAAAATCCGGTTGAGGATCATAAATGGTTCTGCGATGACTTATTTCGACTTTCGCATCCCAGGGCTTGAAATGACAGTTGTAGCTGCAGATGGTCAGCCTGTTAAACCAGTAAATGTGGATGAGTTTCGAATTGCAGTAGCGGAAACTTATGACGTAATCGTTCAGCCAAAAGAGCGAAAAGCTTATACCTTTTTTGCGGAAAGTTTTGATAGAAGTGGATATGCGCGTGGCACCCTAACCCCGTCAATTGGCCTTACTGCAGAGGTTCCCCCACAGCGAGTTATCACAGAGCGTGGTATGGCGGCGATGGGGATGGACATGTCTGGTATGAAAGGCATGAATATGGATAAGTCCAAGGTCGACAGCTCGGGCATGGCTGCTCCAAAAGGTGAAATGAAAGGAATGGGGCAGCATAGCGCCCATACAATGCATGGCACCCAAATGGAAGGAGAAATGACCCCCTCCAAAAAGCTCCCAGTAGAAAGCATAGACATTGTCCACAGCGAAGACGGGCACGGCGCTGGTGCAGCGATGATTGCTAAAAATCCAAGTTCTAGGTTGGATGAACCTGGGATCGGTTTGGAAGACAGCCCACATCGTGTCCTTGTTTATACAGATTTAGTCGGTGAAAGTCCTTGGCCTGACGAAAGAGAGCCGGAACGTCAAATTGAGCTTCACTTAACGGGCAATATGGAAAGGTACATGTGGTCGTTCGATGGCAAAAAGTTTAGTGAAGTAGACGGATATGTACGTTTCAATTATGGCGAGAGACTACGTCTGATCTTGGTTAATGACACTATGATGGATCACCCTATTCATTTACATGGTATGTGGATGGAACTTGAAAACGGCCAATATCCAAGACCTCGTAAACACACGATCAGCCTCAAGCCTGGAGAGAAGGTCTCGTTACAAATCAGCGCAGATGCCCCCGGTGAGTGGGCGTTTCATTGTCACCTGCTATACCACATGGAAGCAGGTATGTTTCGTGTTGTACAGGTCGCATAGGAGATTAAAATGAAACAGATATTAATAGCAGGCCTAATAACATTAACTTTGAGCGTTGACAATGCTTTGGCTCAATCAAGAGATGACTGGCCATCTCCTATTCCTAATGAATATTTTGGCCAAGTTCTATTTGACCGACTTGAATATACTCGCACTGATGAGCAGCAAAATATAGGGGTCTGGGACATGCAAGCGTGGTATGGCGGAGATTACCATCGTCTTGTTTTTAAAAGCGAAGGCGAAAATACACAAAACGATGGAATGCCTACTGATCTGGAACGAGCAGAACTGTTGTACGGTTATCTAGTTTCTTCTTTTTGGTCTATACAATTTGGTGTGGGCACAAAGGGAGAGCTGTCATCAGATGCGGATATGGAGAACTATGCGGTGGTCAGTTATCAAGGTCTAGCTCCTTACTGGTTTGAAATGGAAAATTCACTGCGTATTAACGAAGACGGTGACATGCAGTTCATCAATGAAACCGAATATGACTGGCAACTAAGTCAAGTTTCCTATCTGCAACCGCGACTGGAAGTTGTTGCCAACCTCACCGATTCTGAAAAGTATGACCGTCAAAGCGGGTTGAGTAATATTCGTATTGGTTTGCGATATCGGCATGAAATAGTGAGGGAGGTAGCACCTTATGTCGGTGTTTATTACAGCAAAGCTTTGGGAAATACAGCTGATGCATTAAAGGCTGAAGGCAAGTCAACCAGTGAAACTGGTGTAGTGTTAGGTGCAAGGATTTGGTTTTAAACGCCCTACGCTAAAAATGAAATAACTGGTATGCCATTGCCAGTTATTTCTTTCTACACGTCTTCGAATTTGTTTTGTAATGGGCCTGTGTCCTTATATTTGCTGCAGGTTGCTTTTGTTGTTACTCAGGCTCACATGACATAAAGGAGTAACCAATATGAATGAACACGAGCATTCAAACAGGAAAGATTCGTTAAGCCTCTGGGGCGCGGTATCGATGGGAACTGGTGTAATGATAGGTGCTGGTATATTTGCTTTAACCGGGCAAATAGCAGAGCTGGCAGGCACATGGTTTCCTTTTGCGTTTTTAGTTGCAGCGATAATTGCAGGGTTTAGCTCATACAGTTACATCAAAATGGCACAGAAATACCCCTCTGCAGGTGGTATCGCCATGTTTCTGAAAAAAGCCTATGGTAGAGGTCTGCTGACTGGTGCCTGTGCATTGCTAATGTTTTTTTCCATGGTTATCAATGAAAGTTTGGTAGCCCGCACTTTTGGCACTTATGTCCTACAATTGTTTGACTCTCAGGGCGCTGAGTGGCTTATACCAGCGCTTGGCGTGAGTCTTCTTATTGTGGCATTCATTGTTAATATTTTGAGTAATCAATTCATACAGACCCTCTCATTTATTATGGCTTTTATCAAAATAGCAGGACTTGCAGTTTTGGCAATTGGTGGGCTGTGGGCAACCGGTTTGTCGTTTGAGAGCGTTTCAGCTCAACCGCAAGATACCAGCGCAGCCGGTTTTCTCGGAGCCGTGGCACTTGGTATTTTGGGATACAAAGGATTCACTACAATCACAAACAGCGGAGGCGAGCTCAAACAACCAGAAAAAAATGTAGGAAGGGCCATAGTCATTTCTATATCCATTTGTGTGGTACTTTATGTTTTTGTCGCAGTTGCAGTTGGAGCAAATTTATCAATTGGCGAAATAATACAGGCAAAAGATTATTCGCTTGCTGAAGCATCTCGACCCGCATTCGGCCAGTATGGTGCTTGGTTTACTATAGCTTTCGCGATTATTGCCACGTCTTCCGGTGTCGTTGCCAGCATCTTCGCTGTTTCAAGAATGCTATCGATGCTTACATCAATGCAACTTGTGCCTCACCGTCATTTTTCATTACCGGGAGATATAAGAAGACATTCCTTAATTTATACGTTAGTCATCGCAATAATTCTTACCATATTCTTCGATTTGAGCCGCATAGCCTCCATCGGTGTAGT
Source organism: Neptuniibacter sp. (assembly GCF_024231755.1). Taxonomy (GTDB): domain Bacteria; phylum Pseudomonadota; class Gammaproteobacteria; order Pseudomonadales; family Balneatricaceae; genus Neptuniibacter. The sequence continues at coordinate 1,255 of NZ_JAAEQH010000102.1, read as the reverse complement.
TTTTTATATCGTAATGGATATCTTCATCCACTGGGGAGTGTTCAAGCATTTACGAGATGATGTGCAAGCTAAAGCTTGGGTACTAGTCAGTGCAATTATTCTCGATATCATTGTTCTTCTATCTTTTATGTGGGTGAAAGCAAAATCAGATATCTTCATTGTTGGGATTTCTGTGGCTGGACTTCTTATCGTATTCGCGGCTGAGAAATGGTTTCTAAAGCTCCATGCGTATGATGATGATGATAAAAATTATAACTGATGCAAATCATTGAAGCTGTTCATGAACAACATCGACGGAGTAAGACAATATTCAGCGTAGGCAGAGTAGCAGCCTAAAAGGTAAGCGCAGTTGTTATGAATAGGAAAGGAATTAACCGGCATTAGCGTGCCGGTTATTTTTACTCGTGGCACACTTTAACCGCTTTTTTGCTGCTTCAGTGTATCCATTATTTCAGCAAACTCCTGTCCTTTTGACTCAGGTGGCTGGCTACAACCCTGCTTCTCTGTATTGGTTTGACTGGGTAGTTGCATGGCTTGCTGTAAGGCTAATTCTGAATTATTGGTTATCATAATATCTCACCGTTAGTTTAAATTTATGTGGCAGTAGATATCAGCAAATATCGTACCTGTGCTAAAAGGACAAATACTGACTATTTATTTAGCCCTCACTACTACAGCTGCCTATTGTAAATACTGGCAATAAGCCAACCCAGTACACCTGCGAACAAAGCCCATAAAGCTCCGCCTATCACTACACCCAATAAAGGCACGTTCCATATCATCCCTTGCCAGTCTGAAAACATTATATTACCAGCCATGGGTGACATCATGTCGGGCATTGTAATAATGAACAAAGAACTAACAACTAACAACACTCTCGAAGCTGAACGATGCGGCGCACGCGAACGCAAATACATTTTCTCGAATTTTCATCTTACGCCTCCTTAAAGCCAGCATCATAATGTAACGACATCGCTCAGCATTGTTGTTGAGTGAGAACGTAGAGCACATTAAGGTTATGTACGCTTCCTGTGAGCGCCCTGCGGCAAGTGGTGGCAACTCCACGGTTTGTGCGTCGCATTGTCTTTTATATTTTGATCTACAAACTGGTAATAACCTTCTTTTGTGTGTGTCCACCAGTCATTGTGAAGATCTGCGCCGTGTTTTCGAATGATCGCTTCAATACCGTCTAAATCGATATGTGTCGCATCATATGCCAGGTGAATAGCCCCTTCTTTGATGTTGTAGCTCACCT
>NZ_JAAEQH010000101.1 GCF_024231755.1 Neptuniibacter sp. | reverse complement strand
TTCAGGTTCTTTGTTTATTTTCATGTAAGAACTTAGGAAGAGCCGAACGGTTGTTACAGGTGTTATCTTGAGAAATAAACTGGTTATTACATTAACCACAGTACATGGTTCCCGCCAATACACGTTAAATCAGGTAGCTAAATTTGTGCTACCTGTTTTTTTACTTCTCTCCGCTATAAGTTTTTTTGTTTCTAATGCTCTGCTGGTGGTGAAAACCGATGACCTCGCTGATTTGGAAGAGGACCATCAGGAACTGAGTGAAAGCTTTGATCTATTAGTTGGTACTCAGCAGCTTTATCACGATGAGCTGGCGCAGTTAAGTACCTCTTTAAGCTCACTAAAAGTGGAGCGTGACCAACTGCATGAGGAGAATATCCGCATAGGTGAATTAAATGCTTCACTGGATAATTCTCTATATGGTTTGGAGAATCTTCTGGGTGTAGAGCATGCCGGGGAGCTAAGCGTTGAACGTGCCGAAGAGTTGACCATAGAGGCAAACAAACGTCTATTTTTTCTGCACACAGTGCCCAATGGTGTACCTATTCAGGCCAAGCGAATTTCTGGTAGTTTCGGTAAACGCTTTCATCCCGTTAGAAAGAAGAAAGTGATGCATTATGGAATCGATTTTAAAGCGGATAGAGGCACTCCAGTTTATGCCACAGCGGATGGTGTGGTTGAATTTGGTGGGTACAACAAAAGTAGTGGTTTTGGCAAACTGATCATTTTGCAGCATAATTTCGGATTCAAGACATACTTTGCACACCTGGACGCTGTCAAAGTGAAAGTTGGAGAGTTTGTTAGTAAAGGACAACTGATAGGGCTGAGCGGTAATACGGGTTTGTCGACAGGACCTCATCTACATTATGAGATTCGTCACCTGTTTACGGCTATCGACCCGGAACCCTTTCTCTCCTGGGATATAACAAATTTTGACTCTTTGTTCACAAAGGTAAAGGGCGTTAAATGGGCATCCTTAAAAGAAATGTACCCTCTAAATCAGCAACACGGTCTGCCATCACAATAATTGCTGAAGGCAATAAGTTTTGTGGTGATATGAGCATTGTCGGAAAGATGCACATTGATGGTATCTTTGAAGGCAATATCGCTTCTCTGGATAGTATTTCCATCGGCAAAGCAGGCCATGTTCGTGGCTTGATCAAAGCGCGCGCGGTAGATGTTTGCGGTCTTCTCGAAGGTGAGGTGATCTGTGATGAATTGCATATCGATTCCGGTGGCCAGGTTCGTGCTACTGTTGAGAGCAAGCAGATGTCTATTCACCCTCAAGGGTGTTTCCTGGGTGAGCGTCGTATGAAAGAGCTTTCATCCCTGAGCGATGAGGCCAGTAAAATCGAAACAGGGGCAGATGCGATAGATTCTCTGCCGGATAAGATTGTTCTGGACCCAAAATCTGAATAAATACAGTAACCTGCAGTTTGTAATAAGGTAATGATCGACCATGTGTGAATTACTGGGCATGAGTGCCAATGTGCCTACGGATATCTGTTTTAGTTTTGCAGGTTTGATGCAGCGTGGTGGGGGGACCGGCCCACACAGAGATGGTTGGGGGATCGCTTTCTACGAAGGAAAAGGCGCCCGCTGTTTTCATGACCCAAATCCCAGTGTTAATTCTCAGATCGCTAATCTGGTCAAAGAGCATCCGATCAAGAGTCATGTGGTTGTCAGCCATATCAGGCAGGCTAATGTAGGTGATATCTGTCTGGAAAATACTCATCCGTTCCAGCGTGAACTGTGGGGATACACGTGGACATTTGCTCATAATGGTCAGCTTGATAAGAGGCTTTTTGATAAACAGCTTTCTTTCTATCACCCTGTAGGCACCACGGATAGTGAATTTGCCTTTTGCTGGATTCTTGGGGAAATCCGTAAACGCTTTCCTCAGCGTCCGGATAATTTCTCTGAGCTGTCTTCATTTATTCATGAACGGGCAGAAGAGCTACGTGAGCTTGGGGTATTTAATATGCTGCTCACGGAATCAACTCATCTATTTGCTTTTTGCGGTAGCAAGCTCTCTTGGATAACGCGCAAAGCTCCCTTTGGTGAAGCCAGCCTGACTGATTGTGATGTTACGGTGGACTTTGTTAAAGAAACTACCCCTAATGATATTGTTACTGTGATTGCTACAGTGCCATTGACTGAGAACGAACATTGGGTGCAACTGGAGCCAGGTGAATTGGTTACTTTTGTGAACGGTGTACCGCAATAGCCAAAGTTGCTGAATGGATGGAGTGTAACTGATGGATAAGACAGAGCAGGGTTTATCACGGTTACAACAGTCCATTGATCATTATCAAACAGCTGACCGATTTTGGGCGGAACATTGTGGTGACTACGCATTTAAAACCGCTTGTACCAACATGGGGTCATCTCTGACATATGCTGAACTGGATACACACGCACAGCACCTTGCCGCATACCTACAGAACTGTACTCAACTAGAACCTGGGGATCGCATAGCGATCCAGCTACCCAATGTATTGCAGTACCCCGTGATTGTTCAGGCTGCCTGGAGAGCAGGCTTGGTGATCGTGAACACTAACCCGTTGTATACCGCTACAGAGACAATACATCAGTACAATGATGCAGGTGTTAAAGCGGTAGTGATTCTGGCGAACAATGCCAAAATGCTAGAGGAGGTGGTTCCTAGTACAGACGTGAAGTTAGTACTGGTGACCCAGTTGGCTGATCTGCATCCTCTTCCTAGGCGCTTGTTTATCAATCTGGCCGCCAAATTCATCCGGAAAATCGTTCCCCGTTATAAATTGAAATGTGCGGTAAATCTTCGAGATGCTTTTATTCAGGGGGAGGATTCTTCTCTGAAGAAAGTAGAATTAGGGCCAGACAGTCCTGCCCTGATTCAGTATTCAGTAGGCACCACAGGGGTGCCCAAAGGTGCTTTGATCACGCACCGTAACCTGTTAGGGAATCTGTTGCAGATCAGAGAGCGTTTTAATGATTTTTTTGTGCCTGGTGAGGAGATCGCTATAGCGCCTCTACCGCTATACCATATCTACTCTTTTACGTTTAATTGCCTCTTTCTCCCTGCTTATGGCGCACATATTGTTTTGATCACTAATCCCCGTGATACCAGTGGTTTTGTCAATGAGCTTGGACGTTGGCCGTTCAGTATTTTCTCTGGATTGAATACGCTGTTTGTCTCTCTCTGTCAGAACAGTAATTTCCGTCAGCTTGATCTAACTGAGTTAAAACTTACTCTATCTGGCGGTATGGCTCTAACCCAGTCAGTAAGCGAGGAGTGGCAACGGATAACGGGTTGTTCGATTATTCAGGGCTATGGTCTGACAGAAGCCTCACCTGTAGTGGCAGTGGATAATCCAGACAGCTTCTGCAGTGGTACAGTGGGTAAGCCATTGCCATATACTGAAGTCAGGATAGTGGATGAGCTGGGCAACGAGATGGGACCTGGCGAGTCTGGCGAAGTTTATGTCAGAGGGCCTCAGGTGATGCCTCGCTATTGGAACAGTGATGACCAGGTGCCGGATAAAGAGGGATGGCTTGCGACGGGCGATATAGGTAGCTTTACCGAGAATGGCTTCCTAAAGATTATCGAGCGTAAAAAAGACATCATCAAAATCTCTGGCTTCCCTGTATATCCCAATGAAATAGAGAACATGATCTCAAACCACCCGGATATTATTGAATGTGCAGTAGTGGGGTTGCCCGATGAAACCTGCGGCCAGGTTATCAAACTCTTTGCCGTTTCTTCTAATCATCGCTTGTCAGTTAAACAGCTACGTGATTACTGTCGGGAGCGATTGACCTCTTACAAAGTCCCCAAACTTGTGGAGTTTCGATCACATTTGCCAAAGTCTAATGTAGGTAAAGTTTTACGGCGGACACTCCTTGAAGAGGAGGTGACCCGTATGCAGAAACTTCGAAAACATATATGAAGTTTTTTGTTAGTATTCTAAATGATCTACTGCTAAATTAGCGATTATGATTTGAAAGCGGGGGAGAGCGATGAATACACCAAATCTACACTTACAGGCTTTTCATTCCCCTGTTCCCAGCTATCAGTTGGCTTTGGAAGAACAGCAAGCCATTCTTGATATACAACATTCCGTTCTTGAAATGGTGGCAAAAAACCGCCCTGAGCAGGAAGTCTTTTCTAAGCTTTGTTCTATGGCTGAAGCCCTATTACCCAATTCAGTTTCGTCAATAATGATGAAGCAGGAGCAAGGGTGTATGGATGTATTGTGTGCGCCCAGTGTTCCTATGGAAGGTCAGGAAAAACTGAATGGGTTAATTCCGGGGCCAACAGGTGGAAGCTGTGGTAATGCTGTGTATCGCAATGAGCAAGTGTTTGTTGTGGATGCTCTTAATGATGAACGCTGTGGTGATACGCGAGAGGTTTTCCAGGAGTTTGGTTTGTGTGCTTGTTGGTCGACTCCGGTTCGGGATGTTGAAGGGCGCTCGATAGGCAGTTTTGCGCTTTCTTCTTTTGAAATAAGAGAGCCGAGAGAGTTTCATAAACAGCTGCTTGCTGTGGGAGCTTATATAATCGGCATCATTCTGCAGCGTAGCTATCAACAGCAGCAGCTGGAGTTTATGGCTTACAATGATCCGTTGACAGGCCTGTCCAACCGAACCAGCCTTTTCCTGCAGATCGAGCAAGCTATCAATGGCGCAGAGGAGGCTGACGCTTCTTTCGCTTTGCTTTTTCTTGATTTGGATCGTTTTAAAAACCTAAACGATACTTTCGGACACCCTGTGGGTGATAAAGTACTCACTATTATTGCAAATCGTTTAAAAAACCAGCTGCAGGAAATGGCTCTGTTATCCCGGGTTGGTGGTGATGAGTTTGTTATTTTGGTTAAGGATGCCGACAAGGCAGAGCAGATCGCACTAAGCATTATATCCACGCTTGCCCAGCCATTGTCCTATCAAACACATGAGTTTCAGATTGATGGAAGCATAGGGATAGCTATGTTTCCTCAAGATGGAAAAGATGCAGAAACCCTACTGAAAAATGCTGATTCGGCAATGTACCACGCAAAAAAGAGCGGGGACGATTTTTGTTTTTATGAGCCCATCTTTGGGCAGAAAGCTAAGCAGGCTTTCATCATAGAGAATGACCTGCATCGTGCCCTGAATCAAAATGAGTTCCAGTTGTTTTATCAAACTCAGGTTGATGCTCAAAGCCGCAGGGTTATAGGTGTGGAAGCCCTGATTCGCTGGTTCTCTCCAGATAGAGGGATGATAAGCCCCGCGGACTTTATTCCTATAGCGGAACAAACCGGGTTGATTATCCCAATCGGGGAGTGGGTTGTTGATACTGCATTAAAGGCAACCGCTGGCTTAGTTGAAAAGCTAGGAAGCGACTTCATTTTATCGATTAATATTTCCGGTGCTCAATTAGTGGCTGAGCATTTAGACCGTTTACTTGAATTGATTGATGCTAGTGGTTTTCCAAACGAGCAGATTGAACTCGAAATAACTGAAACGTTTCTGGTTCAGGAGGCCGAGTTATCAGCTAATCAGCTAGAGAAAATTCGCGCATCAGGAGTACGTTTGGCTATTGATGATTTTGGTATTGGTTACTCATCACTTGCCTACTTAAAGCGCTTTAATGTTAATACGCTCAAAATTGACCGGATGCTAATCAACGATATCACTCTGGATACAGATGACCTGGCAATTACAAAAGCTGTGATTGCAATGGGGCATAGTCTCGGGCTAAAAGTGGTAGCAGAAGGTGTTGAAACCAATCCCCAGGCAGATATTCTGAAAGATTTGCAGTGTGATACGCTGCAGGGGTTTTGCTTCAGTAAGCCAGTGTCTGTGAAAGATATTCTTTCACAATAATTTTACTGTCTCGCGAAAGACTTCGCTTTGGGTAACCCAATTGAAATCACCGCTGTGATCAGAATAAACAGGGCTGATACCCAGAGGCAGGCCTCAATTCCCGCGACCTGAAACAGATAACCTGATAGCACCGTACCGATCAATCGTCCCATGGCATTTGCCATATAATAGAACCCAACGTCCAGTGAAACACCATCAGCTTTGGCATAGCTGACAATCAGATAACTATGCAGAGAAGAGTTTAGCGCGAAGATAATGCCAAAGATCATCAGCCCAGCCAGTAAGCTGACATTCGGGTAAAAGTCATACTCAAAACAGATTGCGATCAAAGCGGGTACGCAACAGAGGGCTGTTGCCCAGAACAGAGCCGCTCTGCCATCTGGAGCGGTTCCAGACTTCTTACCGGTAATACGCGGTGCGATCGATTGAACAATTCCGTAACCGATTACCCATGACGCAAGAAATCCGCCAACCCACCAGTGATCCCAGCCGAAACTGCTCGCCAGATAAACGGGTAAAGCGACGACAAACCAGACATCTCTTGAACCAAAAAGAAACATCCGCGCAGCAGAAAGGTAGTTGATCGAGCGGTTTTTTGAAAAGATCTGGCTGAACTTAGGTTTGCTTTTAGCCTTACCCATATCCTTTTTAAGCAGGACTAAACTGGCAACCCAAACTATGGCTAAGGCTGCTGCCATAATGAGAATAGCTAGCTGGAAACTAAACAGGGTTAACAGGGCACCGCCGAGGAAAAAGCCAACCCCTTTCAGGGCATTTTTGGAGCCGGTCAGCAGTGCAACCCACTTGTATAGGCCACTCTGATTGGAATCCGGTACCAGCAGTTTGATCGAACTCTTGGCACTCATCTTGTTCAGATCTTTGGCAATGCCAGACAAGGCCTGCGCTGCCATCACCCAAGGTACCGTGAGCATAGCGGCGGGGACCAGGAGCATTGATAAAGCGATAACCTGCAAAGCCAGACCAATATTCATGGTCCTGTTAAGGCCGATTCTGGCACCGAGCCATCCACCGATCAGATTGGTGATCACACCAAAAATCTCATAGAACAGGAACAGTAGGGCGATCTCCAGTGGGTTATAACCTAGATGATGGAAATGCAGAACCACCAACATACGCAAGGCGCCATCAGTCAGGGTAAATGCCCAGTAGTTACCTGTTACGATCAGATACTGTCTGATTTCGGGGGAAAGGCTCGCTAACATCTTTGAATTCCAGTTACTGATCCATCAAACCAATCATGCGGGTTAATTCGACGGTGCGGTTTGCGTAACCCCACTCATTGTCATACCAGAGGTACAGCTTAACCTGAGTGCCGTTCACAACCATAGTTGAAGGTGCATCGATAATGCTGGAGCGCGGGTCTGTTTTGTAATCGATAGAAACCAGCGGTCTCTCTTCAAAACCGAGAATATCTTTCAGCTCGTTTTCGGATGCCGATTTAAGAAGCTCGTTTACCTCTTCAACCGATGTTTCTCTTTCCACTTCAAAAACACAGTCTGTGATGGAGGCATTCGCCAGAGGAACACGAACAGCATGACCATTCAGTTTGCCCTTAAGCTCTGGGAAGATATGTGTGATCGCTGTGGCTGAACCCGTTGTTGTAGGGATCAGGCTCATGCCACAGGCGCGAGCCCGACGAAGATCCTTATGCGGTGCATCCAGAATAGTCTGCGTGTTGGTGATGTCATGAATAGTGGTCATGGAGCCGTGTTTGATCCCCAGCTTTTCATGAATCACTTTAACAACAGGGGCAAGGCAGTTAGTAGTGCATGACGCTGCAGTTACAATTGGGTACTTCTCTTTATCGTAGAGGTGATGATTTACACCCATGACGATATTCAGTACGCCTTCCTCTTTCACAGGGGCAGTTACTACAACACGCTTTACGCCCTGATCAAGATAAGCTTCCAGCAGTTCCTGGCTTTTCATCTTACCTGAGGCATCAATCACTATATCGCAACCGGACCAGTCAGTATCTTCAATGCTTTTGTTCTGAGTACAGGCAACCGTCTTTCCGTCGATAATGATGTTATCGCCTTCTGATGTCGCTTCGTTGTGCCAGTGGCCGTGCACAGAATCAAAATTAACCAGGTGCGCCAGGGTTTCAGCATTACCAGCCGGATCGTTAATCTGAATAAACTCAAGTTCAGGCCAGTCCCATGCCGCCCTGAATGACAGGCGACCCATGCGGCCAAAACCGTTGATACCTACTTTAATGGTCATCTATTCCCACTCCATCTCTTCAAAAACTCGTTGTGCGTTTCGGCCATGAATTTCCTGATATACCTTCAGATAACTGAAACGGCTTTGGTCTATAGAGCTAACAGCGCTCATATCTTGGCCTTCTTCAATAAGCTTACCCACCTCTTCACGAAGAAAAGTCAGATAGGCCAGAGTATCTTGCTCCGCTTTTTCCAGATCGGCAGGATAGCCATGGCCTGGAATAATCACTTCAGGGTTTAACTGCTGGATCACTTTGAAAGCTTCTAACCATGAAAGATGCTGAGATTGCGGGCCCACTCCAAGCATCCGGTCCAGATAAACAACATCACCGCTGAACAGTATTTTTTGTTTCGGTAGCCAAACCAGAGTCTCGCCTCCGGTATGAGCAGCTCCTACCGGAATCAGCACCAGATCTACACCGCCAATATTAAGTTCTGTGATTTGCTCAATGGTTTCCCGTGCTATTTCCGGTTGCGTACCTTGCCAGCTCGAACCCGTATAGGCAGAGGTAGATTCTATCTGAGCAGTGCGGCGAGCTTCTTGATCTTCTTGGGTCTGTATAGAGGTTAAAGTTTTAGCGCCTTGCTTGATAAAAAAACTGTTTCCAAACCAGCGGTGATCCTGCCCCCCGGTATTTATAACCAGTGTCACAGGTTTATCGGTAACGCTTTTGATCTGCTGTTCAATCGCTTTAGCTCCCAGCAAAGTCCCTCCGCTATCAACTAAAACCACACCTTCTTGCGTGACGATAAAGCCAAAATTGGCGTTGTTGGCTAAATTGTTTTCGGAGCGCTGTTCCATCGGTCCGATCAAGGCATAGATATTTTTATCAACCGTGACCAATTCCAGAGGTTGGGCTGAGGCGATACTACTTAACAGCAATAGGCAGGTAATAAGGAATCTAGCCATGATTTATCCTCTGTTTGAGTTGGAATACGGCCGCTATGAACTGGCTGACCATTGACCACTACCGCGGGTGTGCTCATCACACCAAAACTCATATTAATTTCTGGACTGGTCTCTTTGGACAATCCTAGTAAGCCGACATCGATCCAGTCCGCGAATTCTGTGAAAATTTCAGACATATTTTAACCCCGGGATATTTAGAGCGGTCGTGTTACTGATACAAAGCTATTGGCACTTTCCAGGCCGTGAATTCATACTTTTTAATCGCTGTTCGCTCTCTAGAAGAAACTGTTTGTTCTCTGTCCGGGTAGTGTGTAGTACCTGATACATCCATTTGTCCAGATCGGGATGTAAACGGTAGTAAACCCATTGTCCCTGACGGCGGTCCTGAAGAAGTCCTATGCTTCTTAGTTGTGCCAGATGACGGGAGATTTTAGGCTGTGACTCGTCAAGTGCAGCCATGAGCTCACATACACATAACTCACCTTCCTGGGCTATCAGCATTAGGCTCGTTAGTCTGATCTCGTCGGCAAGAGATTTGTAAAACTGCACAGGGTTGATTGAGGACATTGCTGAATCTCCAGTAAGATATACGGGAAATTTTATATATGAAAAATCATATATGCAAATTTTCATATATCCAGGATAAGTTAATGAGAGGCTCGCAGAACTAGAACCAGAACCAGAACCAGAACCAGAGTTTGAGAGGGGGTTATTAAGCGGTTATTAGTTTAGTGACTTCCTTTACTGGCACAGGTTTTGAGAACAGGAACCCCTGATACATTTCGCAGCCGTATTCTTTGAGCAGATCAAGTTGATCCTTTCTTTCTACGCCTTCTGCAATGACCTGTAGGTTGAGATTTTTCGCCATGGAAACAATCGTTCTACAGATTAGGGCATCGTCATGGTCTGAGGTGATGTCATTTACAAAGGAGCGATCGATTTTCAACTTATCCAGAGGTAGCTGTTTCAGGTAACTGAGGCTGGAATAGCCGGTACCAAAATCATCAACACTGATTTTAATACCGAATTCGTGGATCTGTAGCAGAGTTTTTATTGTCTCCTCGGTATTTTTCATCAGAATACTTTCAGTCAGTTCAAGCTCTAGCTGTGAAGGCTCTATCTCAAAAGTGTCGATGATCTTGGCAAGGTTCTGTACAAAGCTGGGTTGTTGTACCTGAAGCGCAGAAATATTTACTGAAAGCGTTATATGGTTCAGTCCTGCTTGCTGCCATTTTGCGAGTTGTTTGCAGGCTGTAACTAAGATCCATTCGCCTAACTCAACGATGAGGCCTGTCTCTTCCGCCAAAGGAATAAACTCAGCAGGGGAGACTAAACCTCGTTCCTCATGATGCCAGCGGATCAGGGCTTCTGCTCCGACTACTTGGTTACTCTTAATATCAACCTGGGGTTGATAATGTAGCTCAAAGTTGTCGTTCTTCAATGCCTTAAACAGAGCGTTGCCCAACTCAGCTTTGGTTCTGGAGTAGGCATCAAAACTCTCTTCATAGAAGCGAACGCAGTTACGGCCCTGTTCTTTGGCCTGATACATCGCCGCATCGGATTTCTTCAACAGGTCGATCCCATTCAGCCCATCCTGTGGGTAAAAGCAGACACCGACACTAGGGGTAACATAAACGCCTTGCAGCGCTAGATGAACCTCATTACTGAAACTGTTCTGGATTTTATCGATGGTGTTTCTTGCCTGCGATTGGTCATTCAGATCAGGAAGCAGAATAACGAATTCATCCCCCCCGATACGGGCAACAAACTGGGCTTCAGTGATAACTCCGCGCAGGCGATTAGCCACCTCGATAAGTAGCTGATCGCCTTCATTATGGCCCCATGAGTCGTTTATTAACTTAAAACGATCCAGATCGATAAACATGACCGCAAGAATAGAGTTTTGCTGTGCCGCCCGTTCTATATATTCTTCAAGCCGTTCCTCCATAAGGGCACGGTTAGGTAGGCTGGTAAGTGAGTCGTGAAGCGCCATATGCTTCACCCGTTCCTCAGCAATTTTGCGTTCAGCAATTTCAGTGTGTAGTTCTTTAACTGTAGATGCCAGCTCTTTGGTTCTTTCCTCTACCCGGTTTTCCAACTGATTGTGTGCTTTATGAAGAGCATCGTCAGCGGCTTTTCGCTCGGTTATATCCATTGTGATCCAGATGGAACCCTTGGATAGATCTGTCGGGTCGATCGCTTTACTACGGACATCACACCAGATCGGACGCTGGTCTTTACCCGCAAGCAGCATCTCATCCTGAAAGACTTCGCCATTTACCAACGGGGTATAGCAAGCATTACCAGCGTCTTCCCAATCTTCATCAGTGAGGTACCAGGTTCTTGAGCTGGCACCATCCAGTTCGCCTGACGCGTAGCCAAATATCTCTTCAAAGCGGTTATTGCAGCGAGTCACTCGTCGATCACGTAGGAAAACGATGCCTACCATGGCGTAATCAAGGATAAGTCTTTGTTCATTGAGGATTTTTTCTAGTGCCTGATTGGCATGAATATAATCAGTAATATCCTCTATTACCCACATATAGCCCTGCTCAGGGCGTTCTTTGGAAATGAGTTTGCCACGTAGCTGAGCCCAGAAAAGAGAGCCATCTTTGCGCTTTAACTGGCAGCGTTTAGTAAAGAGCTCCCCGGCATTCAGTACAGGGTAGGCCTGGGCTCCGATAGCACGGTAATCTTGACTGTTTTTATAGAAAATTCGGCTTGATTGGCCGATCATTTCAGCTGCATCATAACCAAAAATTTCGGCGTATTTTTGGTTACAACGCATCATTGTTCGGTTGTGGTTTTTATCTCCGCGTATATAGCAAATACCGGTTCCTGCATTCTCAAAAATAACTTCCTGTTCATGAAGGGTACTCTCGAGGTCTTTTTCCCGTCGCAAGAAGCTTTCTGCATCAAATTCGGTTAATTGGATAATCCATTCTTTTGTAGAAAGAGATTTCTTTTCCAGAACCGCGAAACGCCACTGGAATCCATGCAAGGTTTTCAGCTGTAGGTACTGGTGGCAGTGACCCGTAGTACTTACTTTCTGCCATACAGTTTTAGCAGTCTCAGCATTATCTAGGCGTTCTTCAAAACTACAATCAGCAGGGTTGGCTTCCTCTGTGGCTATTTTTGATTGCGATATCAGTTCTCCCAGTTGGTCATATAGAGAGAGCGCCAGGTGTTTTGCATTTGCATTTTCTATCAGTTCCGAAATGCCGGGAAGGGAGGAATAGCTTTGCGTGAAAAGATAGCAGCCATCCTCGGTTAATTCACAATCAAACTGTATCGCTTTGTTATAGGAAAAGGCATGTCGATAGGGTCGGTTATCTGCTGAAGAGCGTTGTATCTGTTTTTTCTGGATGTCAGAAAACAATGGGGAATCAAACTGCGCATCTGCTCCCCAGAGTGTTGCTGCTGCAGCGTTCTTCCACAGGATAGTGTCCAGATCTGCACTGCAAACCCAGATGGCATTTTGGCTCTTAAGCATATTGGAATGAAATCCTGAACTACCTTAAGAGCATTGCCTCATATGCTCTTCAGGATCTTTTTTATATTTATTTATATGTTAACTGTAGCAGATTTATAGCACGTCATTTATGCACCAAAAAGATACACATTGGTCTATATATGTCTATCTAAGGGTATCGCTTTGCTTCTTTGGGTGTCATGGATGGGTGATGAATCAGGCTATCAGATGCAACTTCGCACAACTTGTCACCGCTTGTTACAAATTATGATCTGAAGGTTAGGTAGTATTAGAAAGCTAGCTATAGCGTACAGAGCTGGTATGTACCGGGGAGGAAAAATGAAGGGTTTAACGGTTGTCTGGGAGTACCTACTGATAGTGGCAGGGGCCTTAAGTCTGGCGCTAGGCATAGTTATGTTTCTGGTTCCCAGTCAGATTCCTTCTGGTGGTCCTCCGGGTATAGCAATATTGATCAATTATGCGTTGGGTGTGAGTCCGGGTGTTGTCCTGTTTTTGGTTAATGCACCCCTTGTCATCGCGGGTTATCGGTTTTTGGGGAAAACGCTCTTTATTCGCTCGCTGGTGGTTGTATTGCTTACCTCAGTGTTTACCGATGCGCTTCCATTCCTTGTGGATCTTCCGGACCTTGGGGATAACCGATTACTCAACGCGCTTTATGGCGGGTTGATGATTGGTCTGGGGATTGGACTGATGTTTAAAGCCGGTTCTTCATCTGGGGGCTGGAGTATCCTGGCACGACTGATTGCGGACCGATTTAACATCAGTCTGGGGCAGTGTCTGTTCTTAATGGATGCAGGGGTTATTCTGCTATCGGCTGCGGTATTTCAGGATTTCGAAGCGGCTATGCTTGGCGGGGTAACAGTTTTTGTAACAGGTAGGATGGTGGATCTTATCGTGTCTGGCTCCTCAGATATTAAGGTTGTCCATATATCCTGCTGGAAAGCGGATCGTTTAAAGCCAATTATTGAGCAGAAGATGGGAATTTCCGGCTCAGTTGTTAAAGCCACCAGTATGAAGAGTGGTGGTGAGAAAGAGATTCTGTTTCTGATTGTTGAGAAAACTCAGCTGGTTCCAATTCGTAAGTTGGTCGAACAACATGATCCGGATGCTTATCTGGTCGTAATGAATGCAATGGAGATCTATGGTACCGGCTCCCGAGCTTAGGATGCTTGTGGCCTGAGCTTTTGGTCTTGTGGAAAGTACCATAAAGAAATGCCTTTATTGTTAAATCCTGCATCAGTTTGTTTCCTTATCTTTAGATAATGCAACTGTTAACATGTGAACTAAGGAACCTGTGAATAAGTCCCATGCTTTCTCAGTGGGCTATAGAACGGCCAGATGCGCGAAGGTCAGTGCAGTGAAATGTCGAGACCTTTTCAAACTGACTGACAAAGCTGATGGCCGTTATAAAGCCCACCCTACGGGGCTTACAGAGCAATCGAATTGCTTTGTTAATAATTTTCAGAAGGCAACCATTCCTGTAATTATTGCCGCGCACTTCAATTGCTCTGTGAGCCTGAGTCGTATGGAACTTGTTCGCAGGTTCCTTAATAAGTTCATGCTGTGATAAAACGATAAATGAATAAAAAAATTGGCTTTACAGAGTTTGTAGCCATGATGGCTTTTGTTACCTGTTTTGTAGCAATGGCTATCGATGTGATGCTACCGGCACTGTCCTATATTGGCAGTGACCTTCAGGTTGAAAATGCCAACGACACACAACTGGTAATAGCCACAATCTTCCTTGGGGTTGCCGTAGGACAGGTGTTATATGGTCCTCTCTCTGATGTAGTAGGGCGAAAACCTTCAATCTATCTGGGTTTTGCTGTTTTTATAGTGGGCTCACTGATCTGTATTTTTGCCGCTGACCTAGAGATGATGCTGATTGGTCGATTGTTCCAGGGCCTTGGCGCTGCTGGGCCAAGGATTGTCACTGTAGCGATAGTCCGGGATCAGCATAAAGGTCCACAGATGGCTCGGGTAATGTCGTTGATTATGACGGTGTTTATCCTGGTTCCTATCGTTGCTCCGATCATCGGGCAAGGCATTCTAATGATTTCCGATTGGAGAATGATCTTTGTCTTTCTTCTGATAATGGCGCTCTTGGTACTATTTTGGTTCGCGTTGCGCCTGCCGGAGAGTTTGCCGGCTGAAGCTCGACACCCATTCTCATGGCAGAAGTTAGCAAACAGTTTCAAAGAGGTCGCAACGCATAAGGTTGCGATGGCTTATGTGGTCTCACTCGGTTTGGTGTTTGGTGCGTTTCTGAGCTTCCTTAATTCGGTTCAACAGATCTTGCAGGAACTGTACGGCTTGGGGGATGCCTTCCCGTTCTACTTCGCTGTGCTGGCGATGGGAATTGGTGCTTCAAATTTCCTTAACTCTAAACTGGTACTGCGCTTCGGCATGAAGCCTCTGGTAATGGGGGCGCAGTTAGGTTCTGCGCTGCTTTCTAGTGGGGCGCTAATGGTATGCATCTGGATTGGTGCGGTTCCCCCTTTCTGGTTTGTGATGGCCTACCTGTTCGTTCTTTTGATGGGTGTAGGTTTGTTGTTTGGTAATCTAAATGCGCTGTCGATGGAGCCGTTTGGGCACATTGCGGGTCTGGCATCAAGCTTTGTGGGAGTGCTTTCTACTTTGCTCGCTGTGGTGTTGGGAACCCTTGTTAGCTTTGCCTATAACGAGACAATTGTCCCGCTGGTGTCTGGTTTTATTATTCTGCCGCTAAGTGCATTTCTATTAACCCGTTGGGCCGCTAATCAGTGTTGTGAGGCAGATAAAGAGGATTGTAAGGAGTAAGTTATGGAACGTTATTTGGATGATTTTAAGGCCGGTGATACTTTTGCTGCGCCTGGATTTACCCTGACAGAGGGGCAAATCCATGATTATGCGCTGACCTATGACCCTCAGCCAATCCACATAGATGCTATCTATGCGGCAGAAGGTCCTTATGGTGGAGTTATTGCCAGCGGCTTTCAGACCTTATCCCTGTGCTTCAGAATGATGATCCAGACCCGCGTATTTGAAACGGTTAGTATGGGTGGCCCTGGCATTGATGAACTGCGTTTTCTTGCGCCAGTAAGGCCGGGGGATACGATTAAAACAGAGGTGGAAATACTCTCCGTAACACCATCCCGGTCTAAACCTGATCGTGGGGTGCTTAAGATTATGTGTTCTGGTTACAACCAGCACAAAGATAAGGTGATCAGCTTTATCGTGATTATGATGGGCAAACGTAATCCTGAATAAAAAAAAGGCGTTCATCTCTGAACGCCTGTGAAAGCTGACGCTGCATAGGAAATCGTCAGCAGCTAAGGTGTAAACCTCAAGGGATAAAACGGTAGGGTGGGCCTGACCACCCTTGGATACGACTGTATTAGTTAAGCTTTTCTAGTAGAGATTTTAGGTTGTCCTTCAGGGCAACTTTCTGGTCATCACTCAGGTGACTGAGCAGCTCTGCTTCCTCTTTCAATGCCAGCTGCTGCATTTTCGCGGCAATTTCAGAGCCTTTTTCTGTGATCTGCAGTGTGTTGTCATTGCTGTATGAAACCATGCCTTTACCAACCATATGATCAGCAGTGATCTTCAGGCCTACTTCAGGCTGCATTACCATCTCTGAAAGCTGATGTGTTGCAATCACTGGATTGCCGATCATACGTGCCAGAATACGCCACTCTTCAGGTGTGATACCACACTCTTCCTGTAGGCGAGGGTAAAGCTGGTTGCTGAAATTCTGGTATGTCGCGCGTAGTAGATAAAGCAGGTAATCCTGAACAAAGTCACCTTCGCCATTTTCAGTAGTAGCAGATGGCTTGTTAGTCATCTCTGGATGTTGAGCTGAAACTGCGTAACTTCCGCGGGCAAATACCAGAGGTTCAGCTGCATCGTTGTAGCGGTACTGTTCAACCTGACCGACTAGAATAAGGTGGTCACCACCTTCATAAACCGCCCAGGTTTTACATTCGAATTGTGCTGCGTAATCATCAAGAACCGGAGCACCGCCAAGACCTGAGGAGTATTTTGCGTTGGCAAACTTATCTTCGCCACGGCTGGCAAAATTGTTAGACGTACTCACCTGATCGCGGTTAAGAACGTTTACAGCAAAGTACTCTGCATTTTCGAAAGCAGATAGGCTGTGGGCGCCTTTATCGATACTCCACAAAACCAATGCAGGATCCATTGATACGGAGTTAAAGCTACTTGCTGTTACCCCTACAGGATTACCATCCGCATCCAGGGTTGTAATAACAGTAACCCCGGTAGGGAACTGAGATAGGGAGCGGCGAAAATCTTTAGCATCGAATTCTGTCTGAGACATGGAGTGTCACCTTCGTAAATGATTCGTTTTTATTCTCGTTTCTCGG
>NZ_JAAEQH010000100.1 GCF_024231755.1 Neptuniibacter sp. | reverse complement strand
ATCCCGAACTCAGACGTGAAACGCAACATCGCCGATGGTAGTGTGGGGCTTCCCCATGTGAGAGTAGGTCATCGCCAAGCATTTAATCCTAAAAGAAGGCTCATCCTAACGGATGGGCCTTTTTTTATGTCTGGTGCTCAGTGAGGCTAATCGAGCATGGGGAACCCATGTGACAAAGCCCCTGTTCCAAAGGAACGGGCTTTGGACGTAGGAGTACAACGACTACGCCCGCAGGGTCAGAAGCATCGCTTCTGATCATTGTAGGTCATGGCATCAATCTTAGTTGTGGGTACTGGCTTAGGTCATTACTCCTAACCCACACCACTTTTTCTAGTCTCTAGCAGCTCCGTAGCGGCGTTCTCGCTACTCGAAGCGTGCTAATCCGATCGCAGTGAGGCCACTGCTCCTAGAGGTGAGAGCATAACCTGAGCCTTTTGGGTATCTCTTGTAACCCAGCTCATTGCGCATAGCTGTTCATAGAGGGTATTGGAGGAAGTGTGATGAGCCTTCCAGCTAGAAAGGCTCTAGTGAGCGCTTAAACGCTGCTTATTGCTGAAGACTTAAGGTGCTAACAATGTCTTCCTTGAGATCGGCATAATCGAAATCACTGATGCCGAGGAAGTCCAGAGCGGTTCGCAGTTCGATAAGAGGGTCTTTTGGCTCCGGGAGCCTCCAGAAGTGCCTGTAAGCATCGCTGATATCTCTTGCTAAAAGAAGAAGACAAAGGCTTAGGCGCATCTCCTCATTTTCGTCTGCAGGTTCTTTGAAAGTTTCTCTATAGAATGGCTGTCGTCCGATAGCTTCGGCTGTCGTTTCGCTCATATTCCATTTTCGAGCTAGTTCTGCGCTGAGTTGGTAGTGACTTACACCATAGCATTCGACTTCTGCATCGTGGATTGCTGTCAGGCTCAGGCCGTTCATTGTGCGAAGGAATTCTTTATAGTCCGACTTAGCTCGCATAAGAAGCGGGATGCCGATGTCGTGTAGCATTCCTAATGTGTAGGCTTTATCACTATCAATGTTGGTGAATTGCGTAGAAAGTGCAGCGCAGATACGCGCTACTTCTGTGGCAGTATCCCAAAACCGTTCCATCGGCCCGACATCTGAAAGGCTATTTTTTAATGCGGCTAGTCTGACAATGTTGAATGTTCTCTTTAATCCTAAAAGAGATACGGCGTGCTCTATGGAGGATATCGGTTGGTCAAATCCGTAATAAGCTGAATTTACAGAAGAGATGATGGACGAAAATAGTGCCACATCGTTTTTGATAGCCGTACAGATACCATTTGTATTCGGATCTTCAGCTTTTATCTCTTCCGTTATTTTTATAAGGACTTCAGGCCGGGAAGGGATAATATAACTAGTGGTTTGCTCCGATCTAGATGTCATACAGTCGTGCCTTAATAGCTGTTATCATGAATACCTAACTACATTCCTACTACAAATCTGAATTGTTAAAGGTCTGAATGCTATTTTGTTGGATGTTTCACTCCCTTGAACTCTATGATATCTACTCGATAGGTGTGAATAACCAATGTAGTCATACATCGAGTATAGGTCAATGCTGAATATAGGCGCATTTACTTTTAATTACGATCATGTTGAGGATCGAATCCTTTTGATTGGTAATTTGAATAATAAACAGCCAAGAATCGATTTTTGGCTCACGCGTAAGCTTGTTCTTTGCTTACTTGAGGCGGCGAAAGGGCTTGTAGAAAAAACATCTGAGGATATCGCTAACCTCCCTGAGCAGCAGAAATCTCAGATGGCTCAATTTCATCATGAGCAAGCTCAGCACGAGCTTGATGTTGAGCCAGAGGATGAAGTTGAAGCTCAGTCAGGCGGCCTTCTTTATCGGCTTGATATCAGTAATCAAGCCGATCGCTATAAATTAATTTTCTTTGATGTACAGGATGAACCGTTGGCCTCTAGCATTCTCTCTTATCAGGAGCTTCATCAGGTGCTTTATCTACTTCACCGTGGTGCTAAAGCTTTAGACTGGGGAGTAGATGATGAATTATTTGGTGCACCAGAAACTCATAGGGTTTTACAGTAAATGAGTAAGCCATTTGTTGCTCGAGGCTCAAGGGTTCAGCGCTGCGAGTCCTGCTTATTGTCGGAAAGAGTTTGTATCTGTAGTTTTAAAACCTCTTATACAGCTAAGGCTCGCTTTTTTCTTATGATGCATCATAAGGAGGGTTTTAAGCCAACCAATACAGGTCGCCTTATTGAGGACTGTATTCAAGGAACTGAGCGTTTTAAGTGGTCCCGAACTGAACCTGATGAATCTTTCTTAGCGGCTGTATCCTCACCTGATGTCGATCCCTATATTGTTTTCCCTGAGGGAGAAGGTTATGAAGATCGGATGGTTGATTATCAGCCCAAAGAGGGTAAACAGCCGGTTTTTATTATTCTAGACGGTACCTGGCGGCAGGCGCGTAGGATGTTTAGGCACAGTCGCTATTTGGATGCTCTGCCTGTGATTCAACCGGTTGTGGAGTCTTCCAGTGCATATCGATTACGTAAAGCGGCTGTAGAGGGGCAACTATGTACAGCTGAAGTTGCTGCTGAGATGCTGCGGCTCGTTCATGATAAGAAGGGCAGTGAGCTACTTTCTGCATATTTTCGAATATTCAATGAGCACTACAGGGCTTCACGTTTAACGAGGCCTATAGCGGATGATACTTCCGATAAGACCTTGATCCGGGAGTGGCAAAGGCTCTAGCTTTCCAGCCAGAATGTTACGGGGCCATCATTTAATAGATTAACCTGCATATCTGCAGCAAAACGCCCTGTAGCAACGGTTTCATGTGCTTTTTCTGCTTGTTCAACAAAGTAGTCGTATAGTTCTTCACCCAACTGGGGTGATGCGCCTGACGAGAAACTTGGTCGTAGGCCTTTTTGGGTATCCGCAACCAGAGTGAATTGAGACACGACTAACAGACCGCCTTGCACCTGTTGCAGGTTCAGGTTCATTTTTCCTTCGTCGTCTGCAAATATCCGGTAGCCAAGAATCTTCTTGAGCAGTTTATCTGCAGATGCTCGATCATCTGTTTTCTCTACACCTAATAAAAGCAGGATGCCGTGATCGATTTCTCCGACTCGCTCCCCATTCACATTCACAGATGCTGATTTAACTCGTTGAATAAGTGCTTTCATCTTTTTCCTTATCTACCGCAGTCGCTTTATATCAGTTGCGGATTATGCCAGTGATAGTGCAAAGTTGTCCGTAGCGCGAATCAGATTATCGGTGATGCCTGATTCGAAGGCTGAATGCCCTGCATCTCTGACTATGTGGAGTTCTGATTGAGGTAGGGCATCATACAGTGCGAATGCTTGCTCTATAGGGCATACCATATCGTAACGGCCATGCACGATGGTGGTTTTGATATTCTGTATGCGGTGGCAGTTTTCTATGATCTGATTGTCATTGATAAACGCCTTGTTCAAAAAGTAATGGGCTTCAATACGCGCCATTGCCAGGGCTACGTGCGGATCTGCAAAATGGTCAACAAGATCATGGTTTGGATCCAGTGTCGAGCAGCGCCCCTCCCAAACCGACCAAGCTTTGGCGGCAGACATACGTGCAATTTCATTGCTGGATGTTAGGCGTCTGTAGAATGCGCTTAACATATCGTCACGCTCTTCTAGAGGGATGATCTGTTCATAATCCTTCCAATAGTCGGGGAAGACTGCGCTAGCGCCTCGTTGATAGAACCAGTGGATGTCTTGATCACGGCAGAGGAAAATTCCGCGCAAGATAAGTCCGAGAGCTTTTTCAGGATAAGCCTGAGCATAAAGCAAGCTAAGTGTAGACCCCCAGGAGCCACCAAACAGCAGCCATTGATCGATGCCCAGTAAATTGCGGATGGCTTCAATATCGGCAATTAGATGGTCGGTGGTGTTAGCCTCAAGCTCTGAATGAGGAGTTGAGCGACCACAGCCACGTTGATCAAAAAGGATGATGCGGTATTTCTCTGGGTCAAAAAAGCTTCTATGCGCTGGGTCGGTTCCGCCTCCCGGGCCGCCGTGTATAAAAAGGACAGGGATGCCCTGGGCGTTGCCACTCTCTTCTATATAAAGAGTATGCAGATCACTTACTTTAAGTTGATGTTCCGCATAGGGGTGGATCTCAGGGTAGAGGGCGCGCATATTATCTCCAGAAGCCAGATTGACCTTAATCCCATTTAGTATAAAGAGGCTGAGTGAGACAGGCTATGCCCTAAAAAAAGAAAAGGCAGTCAAATGACTGCCTTTCTGAAACGTTTATTTGCTAAGAGTTATGATTTCTTAGCGCGTTTACGTTCGTTCTCTTTAAGAAGCTTCTTACGCAGACGAATAAAGTTTGGAGTTACTTCTACCAGCTCGTCGTCTTCGATAAAATCCAGTGCCTGTTCCAGTGTGAATTTAACTGGAGGAGTCAGTTGGATGTTTTCATCAGAACCAGAAGCTCGAACGTTTGTCAGCTGCTTACCTTTAGTTGGGTTTACAGCCAGGTCATTGTTACGGCTGTGAATACCCAGCAGCATACCTTCGTAAACTTCTACGTTTGGTTCGATGCATAGACGACCACGATCCTGCAGGTTCCATAGGGCGTAGCCAAGAGCTTTACCTGTAACCATGGATACCAATACGCCATTGATACGGCTAACTACTTCACCTTCTTTAACTGGACCGTAGTGGTCGAAGATAGAAGTCATAATGCCTGTACCTGAGGTCATAGTCAGGAACAGGGAACGGAAGCCGATCAGGCCGCGAGATGGGATCATAAACGTTAGGCGTACACGGCCTTTACCGTCTACTTCCATATTTGTCATGTCGCCTTTGCGCTTGCCGAGTTCTTCAATAACAGAACCCTGGTGCTCGTCTTCAACGTCGATCATCACCATTTCGTATGGTTCGTGGATCTCTCCATCAACTTCTTTCTGAATTACTTCAGGACGAGAAACACCCAGCTCGAAGCCTTCACGGCGCATAGTTTCGATCAGTACAGACAGGTGAAGTTCACCACGGCCTGATACTTTGAATTTCTCAGGAGTTTCGCCATCTTCTACACGTAGCGCTACGTTGTGGATCAACTCACGATCCAAGCGCTCTTTGATGTTGCGGCTGGTTACGAACTTACCGTCTTGGCCTGCAAACGGGGAATCGTTCACTTGGAAGGTCATGGATACAGTTGGTTCGTCTACGCTCAGTGCTGGTAGAGCTTCAACATTGTCCGGATCACAGATGGTGTCGGAGATGTTCAGCTCATCGATACCAGTAATACAGATGATATCGCCGGCTGTAGCGCTTTCTACATCAATACGCTCTAGACCATGGTAACCCATAATCTTCAGTACGCGTCCACCACGTACTTTGCCATCTCGATCGATAACCTTAACCTGAGTGTTAACATTAACAGTGCCTCGAGTTACACGGCCTACACCGATAACCCCTAAGTAGCTGTTGTAGTCCAGTGCAGAAACCTGCATCTGTAGTGGTCCGTCGATATCGACTTTTGGTGGTTCTACGTGTTCAACGATAGCTTCAAACAGTGGCGTCATATCTTCCGCCATATCGTCTGGCTCAAGGCCAGCAATACCGTTTAGTGCAGAAGCGTACACAATTGGGAAATCCAACTGCTCATCAGTTGCACCAAGGCTGTCGAATAGATCGAATACCTGATCGATTACCCAATCAGGGCGTGCGCCTGGGCGGTCGATTTTGTTGATTACAACAATAGGGCGCAGACCCTGGTCAAATGCTTTCTGAGTAACGAAGCGTGTTTGTGGCATTGGGCCATCAACCGCATCTACCAGCAGACATACACAGTCAACCATGGACAATACACGCTCTACTTCACCACCGAAGTCTGCGTGTCCAGGAGTATCAACGATGTTGATGCGGTAGTCGTTCCATTTGATGGCTGTATTCTTGGCCAGGATGGTGATGCCGCGCTCTTTCTCCTGATCGTTGGAGTCCATGATACGCTCGGTGCCTTCGTCGCGACGGCCCAAAGTGCCTGATTGGGCAAGTAGTTTGTCGACCAGAGTGGTTTTGCCGTGGTCAACGTGCGCGATGATGGCGATATTTCTTAGCTTTTCGATCACGTGTATGTACCTGTGAGAGATTTTTTGCGAATGCGGCATTATACGGGTTTGAGCAGAAAATACTGCATATTTCTTATACAAAACTGCTGAATCATCACTACAACAGGGGGTCTTTTAATTCGAAAATTGATCCGTGTAAGAATTAGCATAGAAAACGATTGTTTGATGTAGCTGTTGTCTGTGCTGATGGAGTATTATATTGCGCAATGGTGGTGCATATTAGATGTACAATTCTTGCCATGCTTTATTTTGGTGCATTATTTCTTGTTGTGCTTCTTTTTGGTGCCAAGAAAGTGAGGCCAGTTATCTATAGATGCTGAAATATCAAGGGATTATCTTTGGATGTCCTTTTGGCATGGTAGTTGCTCTGAAAAAACACCGAATAATAATTTCTGATTTCTCAAGGCTGAGAGTGCTCGGTCTGATAATTACAAAGTGGAGAAAGTCACATGTCAGAGAAGACTCTGAATCTGATCAAAGAAAGCAATGCTAAATGGGTTGATCTGCGTTTCACCGATTCTCACGGTAAAGAGCAGCACGTAACTATCCCTGTTTCCGACATGGGCGATGACTTCTTTGAAGAAGGTAAAATGTTCGATGGTTCATCCATCTCAGGTTGGAAAGGTATTAATGATTCCGACATGATCCTGATGCCGGAAGATAGCGCT
>NZ_JAAEQH010000099.1 GCF_024231755.1 Neptuniibacter sp. | reverse complement strand
TACACTTTCTCCTGCTCATACAGCATTAAATGCTCACTTTGAAATGAAGTAACGTACAAGTAAATGTTAACCTGCTTTGGTGCCTACCATAGCCTGTTAGTCCCAAAATTCAGTGCCTGAGGAACCCTACCGTGCCTGACATGAAGCTCTTCGCTGGTAACGCAACACCTGAGCTAGCTCAAAAAGTTGCAAAACGTTTGTATATTGAATTAGGCGATGCTGTTGTTGGCCGTTTTAGTGACGGTGAGATCAGTGTTCAAATTAATGAAAATGTTCGTGGCTCTGACGTTTTCATTGTCCAATCAACCTGTAACCCCACTAACGATAACCTGATGGAGCTTATCGTTATGGTTGATGCCCTACGTCGTGCATCTGCTGGACGTATTACCGCAGTTATTCCTTATTTTGGTTACTCACGTCAAGACCGCCGCGTGCGTTCTGCGCGTGTTCCAATCACAGCTAAAGTAGTTGCAGATTTCCTTTCAAGTGTTGGGGTTGACCGCGTTCTGACGGTTGATTTACACGCTGAACAAATCCAAGGTTTCTTCGACGTACCAGTTGATAACGTATTTGGTAGCCCAGTGCTACTTGAAGATATGAAAGAACGCGACTTCGATGATGTTGTGGTTGTTTCTCCTGACATCGGTGGTGTTG
>NZ_JAAEQH010000098.1 GCF_024231755.1 Neptuniibacter sp. | reverse complement strand
TTTCCAAGATTGTTCTCCGTTCCGGCTTCGTGTAGTCATCATTCAGTCCTACGTTAATAGTCACTTTGACTATTTCTCTGAGCCTGAAATTTTGGGAAGACCTCCGACTTTGCAGACGATGAACATCAATTTTGCGTCCCTCGGCATGTACCAGTATCGTATGATGTTTCTCAGAGAGAAACGTATCCAGGAAAGATGGCGCATCGACCGAATGCAACTCACTGCTCTGTCACCCATTGTGACGTTGGTTGCAATCGAAATCATCTACGGCAAGGGTGCCTATTGTCAAGGACCCAACGATCCATGGAACTATGTAGAAGGTGTGATGATGATGCCGCATGCGATCTATTGGATCCCGAGTGCCGTTTACTGTCAAGTCCCGCTGTTCGCTTGCCGTGAACCACTTCGCGCTCAGGTCTCTACCTGTCCGTACTGGGCTTATAGCACGCCGAAATACCGCGTTCGTTTTCTCGTGCATCAATTGATTAACTTCAACTTCCCCGCCAACTAATTCCAACTGACCAACCAAACGATTAACCCAAATTGTCTGCACGCCATGACTTACTAACCATTTATAACTCTAACTAGACTACCAAATTTACCCTAAACTTATGGCTAAAAATTGTAACTATCATAGCTAAGCTATAATAGGATGATGAGCTTTATGAATATGTATGCTTTGTTTAGTAGTTAGGATGTATTTATTCTCAGGCTAGGTATGGATTCCTACAACCAACATCGAGGCAACAACCGGACTATTGTCAGTGCCGAATTTCTTCGAAACCGTCGACATCCCATCTCCTCTGAAAATCTTATCGACGCTATTACAGCAACTCCCCTTTCTGCCTGAACCCCCCCCCCTCTCACCGCTATTCGGAATGCTCTGAGCAGAACTTACCATTACAACATCAGCCACCTACAACACTCTGTCATTCCGAGCCAACTATCCGCTGCCTCGCTA
>NZ_JAAEQH010000097.1 GCF_024231755.1 Neptuniibacter sp. | reverse complement strand
TGTTACGCATTGCTTCATTAAATGTTATTGTTACATTTGAATCTACTGCAACTGACGTAGCAGAATCAAGCGGACTGAACGTTACTGTCGGAGCTACTATATCCGCTGCGGTGAATGTCGCATTTGCTGCTGTGATCGCGTTATCAGAATCATCTTCAACTGTTGTTCCTATAGCCACATATACTACCTGTTCACTTGATAAATTACTTGTAGGATTGATTGTTACTACAGTTTTACCGGCGTTTATTGTCGCGTCAAATGCTATATCACTACCACTGGCATTGGTTTCTTTAAGTGTTAGCAACGCATCTATATTACTGTCAGTTAAAGCCGTGTCATTCGTATTACGTACCGCTTCATTAAAGGTTATTGTTACATTAGAATCTACTAATACTCCGGTTGCTGAATCAAGCGGATCAAATGTTACTGTAGGCGCTATCACATCCGCTGATGTGAAGTTCCAGGTTGTTGTAGCGCTAATTCCTGTGTAACTGTTTCCTGCCGGATCATCAAAAGCTGTCGTGTCTATCTGGACATAGTAGCCTGTCTCACTTGCAAGATCTGATGAAGGATTTATTGTTATCGTATCCGAACCTGAGCCGCTTATATCCGAAGTTACATCAAAAGTCTGTATTGTTGAATTATCGCTTGATTTCTTTATGTATATGTTACCTGTCTCCGCGTCTACATCTTCTGCAAATGTTATCACCAGATTAGAATCCACCGCTACTGCTGTAGCACCGTCTGCAGGCGATAATGTAGATACTGTAGGATCAATAATATCCGCCGCTGTAAATGATGCGTTCGATGCTGTGATAGCGTTATCAGCGTCATCTTCTACTGTTGTTCCTATAGCCACATACACTACCTGTTCACTTGATAGATTACTTGTAGGATTTATTGTCACTACTGTTTTTCCGGCATTTATCGTAGCATCAAAAGCAATATTAGAGCCGCTGGCATTGGTTTCTTTCAGTGTGATTAGCGCATCTATATTACTATCGGTCAATGCTGAATCATCAGTATTACGTACCGCTTCGTTAAAGGTAATAGTAATATTTGAATCTACTGCGACTGCTGTGGCTGAATCCAAAGGACTAAAGGTTACTGCGGGAGGACCATATTGAAATACACTTAGGGAGCTGTCTAAATAGGCTGCCGTATAAACATAACCGTCAGAGTAAGTAACATCATAATTATAATTAAGATAGTTAGGGCTACCGGCACCGGTGATTGCTCCGTCAAGGGATATGTTTCCGTTGGCTATATCTGAGATATCAAAGACACTCAGGGCATCGTCAACGTTACTTGCAACATAAGCGTAATTGCCAGAAACATTGACACCTCGAGCATTAGCAAGATAATTAGGGGAACCGCTACCGGAGATTACTGCTTTGTGGGTTATATTGCCGTTGGCTACATCTGATATATCAAATACACTCAGGGCGTTGTCAAGAGCACTTGACACATAAGCATAATTACCAGAGACATCGATATAAGAGGAATAATTCAGATAATTAGGAGACCCTTCTCCGGTTATTACTGTCTTGAGGGTTAAATTGCCGTTGGCTACATCTGATATATCAAATACACTCAGGGCGTCGTCAAGAGCACTTGACACATAAGCGTAATTACCAGAGACACAGACAGAACGACTACCATCAAGATAATTAGGGGAACCGCTACCGGAGATTGCTGCTTTGTGGGTTATATTGCCGTTGGCTATATCTGATATATCAAATACAGTCAGGGCATCGTCAGCATCGCTTGCCACATAAGCGTAATTACCAGAGACATAGACAGAATTAGCACCATTAAGATAATTAGGGGAACCGCTACCGGAGATTACTGCTTTGTGGGTTATATTGCCGTTGGCTGCATCTGATATATC
The DNA here is from genome assembly GCF_024231755.1 of Neptuniibacter sp. Taxonomy (GTDB): domain Bacteria; phylum Pseudomonadota; class Gammaproteobacteria; order Pseudomonadales; family Balneatricaceae; genus Neptuniibacter. The sequence continues at coordinate 1,305 of NZ_JAAEQH010000097.1, read as the reverse complement.
AAATACACTCAGGGCATCGTCATCAACGCTTGCCACATAAGCGTAATCATCGGAAACATAGACAGAACGACTACCATTAAGATAATTAGGGGAACCGCTACCGGTGATTGCTGCCTTGAGGGTTAAATTGCCGTTGGCTGCATCTGATATATCAAATACACTCAGGGCATCGTCAGCTTTACTAGCAACATAAGCGTAATTGCCAGAGATACAAACAGCCATAGCGTTACCAAGATAATTAGGGGAACCTGCTCCGGTTATTGATGCCTTGTGGATTGGCGTTCCTATATCTTCTGCTGTAAATGTTGCATTCGCTGCTGTTATTGCATTATCTTCATCATCTTCTACCGTAGCTCCTATTGCCACATACACTACCTGTTCTCTTGAAAATCTGCTTGTCGGGTTAATGGTAATAATTGTCTTACCGGCATTTATCGTAGCATCGAATGCTATATCTGATCCACTGGCGTTGGTTTCCTTTAAAGTTATCAACGCATCTATATTACTATCGGTCAATGCCGAATCATCAGTATTACGTACCGCTTCGTTAAAGGTTATTGTTACATTCGAATATACTGCCACTGCTGTGGCTGAATCCAGCGGACTAAATGTTACTGTAGGTGCTATTACATCCGCTGCGGTGAATGTCGCATTTGCTGCTGTGATCGCGTTATCAGAATCATCTTCTACCGTTGTGCCTATTGCCACATATACTACCTGTTCACTTGATAGATTACTTGTTGGATTGATAGTAACAACAGTTTTTCCGGCATTTATCGTTGCATCAAATGATATATCACTGCCGCTCGCGTTGGTTTCTTTTAAAATTATTAATGCATCAATATTACTGTCACTCAATGCGCTGTTGTCCGTTTTTCTCACCGCTTCATTAAATGTAATAGTAACATTTGAATCTACAGCAACTGCTGTAGCTGAATCTAACGGATCAAATGTTACTGTTGGCGATATCACATCCGCTGAAGTGAAGTTCCACGTAGTTGTAGCGCTTATACCGGCATAACTATTACTTGAACTATCATCAAACGCTGTTGTGTCTATCTGGACATAGTAACCGGTCTCACTTGCAAGATCTGATGAAGGATTTATTGTTATTGTATCTGATCCCGAGCCGCTTATATCCGAAGTCACATCAAAGGTCTGTATTGTTGATCCGTCGCTTGATTTCTTTAAGTATATGTTGCCTGTCTCCGCGTCCACATCCTCCGCGAATGTTATCACCAGATTTGAATCCACTGCTACTGCTGTAGCGCCATCTACTGGCGATAGCGTGCTTACTGTGGGATC
>NZ_JAAEQH010000096.1 GCF_024231755.1 Neptuniibacter sp. | reverse complement strand
ATTCCAATTCTCTCTATCGAAATCAGGGAACCAAGCATCCCCTTCAATTTCAGTATCCACCTCAGTCAGATAGAGACGATCAGCTTTTTCCAGCGCCTGCTCATAGATCTGAGCTCCACCAATAACCATCACCTCTTCAGCTCCATCAATAAGACAGATACTTTCCGCCAGCTCAATAGCAGCATCAAGACTAGACACCACCTTTACATTGGCAGGTGCATAATCAGGATTTCGACTGATTACAATATTGGTTCTACCCGGCAACGGCCGACCTATAGATTCAAAGGTATTACGCCCCATAATAATCGGCTTCGCCATGGTAACCTGCTTAAAGTAACGCAGATCTTCCGGCAGACGCCAGGGTAATTTATTGTTAACACCGATTACTCGATTTTTTGCCTGCGCAACAATAATCGCCAGGTTCATGCATGCTCCTCACCTTATGATTCTGCCAAAGCTCACAGCACAAAAGCAGACCATTAATATTCTTTACCTTAGTAACACGCTTTAGGTAACATGATTAAGCTAAATTTAACCACAGGGCTAGCCACAAACCAATGAGACAATACCTCGATCTTTGCCAGAGAATAGTCGATGAGGGCGTTTGGGTAGAAAACAAACGCACAGGTAAAAAGTGCCTCACCGTTATCAATGCAGACCTCACTTACGATGTTGCCAATGGCGAGTTTCCGCTGGTTACTACTCGCAAGTCATTTTATAAGTCTGCGATTGCAGAGATGTTAGGTTACATCCGTGGTTATGACAGCGCCGCCGATTTCCGTAAGATTGGCACCAAAACCTGGGACGCTAACGCTAACGATAATGAAGACTGGCTGGCTAACCCACACCGAAAAGGCCCAGACGACTGCGGTTTTATCTACGGTAAAGTTGGTCGCAACTTTCCAAAGCCGGATGGAGGCAGCATTGACCTGCTGCGCAAGATTGTTGATGACCTGAGCAACGGCATTGATGATCGAGGCGAAATCTATACCTTCTATCACCCAGGCGCTTTCCATATGGGTTGCTTACGCCCATGCATGTACAGTCACCATTTTTCACTACTGGGTGATACGCTTTATCTGAACAGCACTCAACGCAGCTGCGACGTACCGCTCGGTTTGAATTTCAATATGGTTCAGGTTTATTTCCTACTGGCGATCATGGCACAGATCACAGGCCATAAACCGGGCAAGGCGTACCATAAGATAGTTAACGCACATATCTATGAAGATCAGCTAGAACTGATGCGTGATGTTCAGTTAAAACGAGAGCCATTGCCGTTGCCGACCTTTAAGATCAATCCAGATATTAAAACGCTGGAAGATTTGGAAACCTGGGTAACCGTGGATGACTTTGAAGTGGAAGGCTACCAGCACCACGACCCGATTCAGTACCCGTTTTCAGTTTAATAGGGGAGAGAGCGGATTTGCGGACAGACCAAAAGGCCCGCTCTCCAAAAAAAGAACTGATTCGGGAGATCCATCCCCCGAACCAGTCTTCCCTTTCTTACAAACCACTCTTACAAACCTGCCTTACAGATCGCTCTAACAATCATGCTCAGAACACAAAGTCATTTGCATCAAGTGCAAAAGATGTCTGACCTATAAGCATTACCGATACTTCGTCTTCATTTTCATTGATGAATGAAACAGTCGCCATCTGAGGGCCCATCTGGAAAATATCCAGATCATCCAGACTTTCAACGGTATCCATGCGGGAAAAGTCGAATAGATCCTGGCCATCCTGCCAATCCAGGATAGTGGCACCTGCGGAGCCGTTTTCGATGACAAAATGATCACTGCCAGCTCCACCAACCATCATGTCATCGCCGGAATCAGCAACCACGAAATCATCACCTAAACCGCCATCCAGGTAATCATTACCTCGACCACCCTCGATCCAGTCATTGCCCTCTCCAGCCATCACCAGGTCATTACTGGATCCTGCAAAGATAAAGTCATCACCGTCATTACCCAGGATGGTGTCCTTACCACCACGGCCATGGATGTTGTCAGAACCTTCGGTTCCTTCGAGAGAATCGGCGTTATTGCTGCCGTAGATAAGGTTTGGCACCTCATCTTCCGGAATCGGTTCAAAGATATCGATGCCATCAAATACGTTTTTCTTAACAACGTTGATGTCGTCTGCGGTTACTTCATCACCATAAACTTTGATGGTACCTAGCGAATCTTCATCATGAGCTCCACCACCATCACCTTGCTGGGAGCGGACGTGGATCAGTGAATAATCGCCACCCTCATCTTCGCCTTGGGTAACATCTGCGATCTCAACCGTATGACCACGCAGGATGATTTTATCGCCATCCTGATT
>NZ_JAAEQH010000095.1 GCF_024231755.1 Neptuniibacter sp. | reverse complement strand
TCTACAAAAATTTCGTACTCATGGCCTTCAATCAGGGAAACACCAAACCAGTCCTGATCGCCGCTGGTTTCAATACGACCTGTCACCTCTCCATTGATCTGAGTGGTACCTGCAGTCTCCGGAGTCTCGCCGTAATCATCTACAGGCAGGTTCGGGAAAAAGTCATAGCCACCCAAATTAACAGCATCTAAAAGTGCTTGATTCCAATTAACAGGATCCTGCGAAGCAGTAGGATGGCCTATTTTATCGTAGCTCCAACCTAACCAGACTATTTCACCTGCCCCATAATTCAATACGGTAACGGCAGATCCATAATCTGCAATAGACAGATAATCCCCGTCATATAAGCTCACCGCATCCTCATCTGTTAGCGAATCATTTCGGATGTAGGTGCTGAAATCATGCTGTTCAAGCGTGGCTGAATTATCTGAAAAATCGGTATCCGTCGCTGCTGCTGTAATTGAGATATTTGCTGTCACTGACCCACTCGTGAGAGTGGTGCCAAAGGTGTCATTGATAAACTGAAGATCCGTACTTCCATAGCGCCCGCCAAAGGCGATTAAAGTTCCACCTTGGGCAACAAATGATTCCAATACAGAACCAAAATCATAAGCTTCCAGATGATTGAAATTCTCTCGAGCGGTTAATAAGAAAACATCTTTCCCCGCTAATTCAGCAGCGAGTTGAGCGGGAGTTATAGCTGTATCACGTGTTGGAGCACTAGAAGTGCGAGTGACTGAGGTAAAACCCAAGGAAGATAACTGGGACTCTAAACTGATTGCTTCATTATACCAACCTGCGGAGGTATCCCACGTATAATACGGATTGTCAAAAATCAGTATATTCAAGCTCGAGTTAGCAATAGTCATCATCAACTCCTGTTCCTTCTGGAAAGACTAAGACTTACTGCCGATTTTTTGCCAGTGAGCCTGACGGGGTCGTTTATAGATAATTGTTTATAAACTGATCGATATCAAGTATAGATTTTCATAGCCCGTAGCAAGGGAGGAAATTTAGGAGGGGGGGGATTTAGTGGTTTAGCTGTTAGGATTATTGTAGATGAAACTACACCTTTGCTTAGGTACCACTTTTTGAGAACGAATAGAAAAACTAAAGCTGTAGATTTTTATGATGGACATTACATCACTTTTCTTGATACCGAAGTTAACTATATAGACAGAGCTCAAAATATGTTTCTGGATCCTTAGCATACCGATTTAGCATCAAAGCTCCCGCAAAGCTTCTCGGTATCAGTGTTCCATCACTTCTAATTAAGAGCTATTTCATCCAATTAAATCTCGGAAACACTCTACAATAATCCATTTAAAGACAACTATTTCTTATCCAACACCACAGGCCTATTGGGATCACGAATCCACTCACTCCAAGAACCCGAATAGATTCGGCTGCCTGTGAGACCTGCAATTTCCATAGATAATTGATTGTGGCAGGCGGTTACACCCGAACCACACATATGCACAACCTGATCAGGTGCCGCCCCCTGCAGCACAGCTGACCATTCTTCATGTAGTTGCTCAGCAGATTTGAAAAGCCCATCCGCTAAATTATCAGTTAATGGACGATTCTCAGCACCAGGCACATGCCCTGCAACCGGGTCTATCGGCTCAACTTCACCGCGATAACGTTCTGCAGCACGGGCATCTACCAGTAAAATATCTCCAACAGAAAGCTCCTGCTGTAACTGATCAACACTCAGATTCATCACGCCATGCAGCTCAGGTGTGAATCCTGATTCTCTAGCTTCAGGTATTTCTGTAGAGCAGGACTCAGCGGCTACCCAGGCAGGTAAACCACCGTCCAATACTGCTACTGCATCATGGCCTAACCAACGTAGTAACCACCATGTACGCGCTGCCATAGCGCCACCGCAGTCATCATAAACCACAACCTGTGTATTTTTATCTACACCAGACTGTGCAAGTTTTTCTGCAAGTTTAGTAGGATCAGGCAGCGGGTGGCGACCTGTATCGGGGGAAATAGGCGAGGACAGATCATTATCCAGGTGTAGATAAAAAGCACCAGGAATATGAGCTTCAGCGTAGGCTTGTTGCCCAGCCTCTGTATCCATCAGATTAAAGCGGCAATCAAACACTACCCAGTTTGGTTGGCCCAGATTCTGTTTTAGCGTTTCAACACTTACAATCGTCTGATACATAAACCTCGCCCTATTTTACTTACAGATAAGCTGCCAGTTCCTCTTGCAGCAGCTCCAACTCGTTTTGAGCTTTCTGTTTAGCTTTTTTCTTCAAGCCTTCAACTTCAGCTGTTTTTTCCGCTATCAGCTGCGCTGCTTCTGAAGCTTTATCTGCAGCATTCTCAACACGATCCAGCAGTGGCTTAAGCTGCATAAGAATAGCGCGACGACGCCCTTCCTCAGCACGAGCAATTGCTTCAGCAGATTTCTCTTTCTTCTGTTTCTGCTCTTCTTTGGCTTCAGCCACATAAGTCAGTGGTCGGATACCAGAAGCGATACGCACCTGATCCATCAGTGGAGTGGCAACTTCACGCGCTTTTTCAGCACCTTTAAGCAGAACCTCTTCCACCGCTCCCAGGTCATTCATCAACTCATTGTAACGAGCGCGCGGTTCAGCCAGTTTTGCATCAAGGAACTCAAATAGTTCCTTCTTCGCATCACCCCAACCAATACCGTTCTCAAACTGCTGACGCATAGCTGCAGATTCCTGCTCATTTGCGAAGTAGCTGTAGAGCTGGAAGATGGTGCTGTTATCAGCATCTTTAGGCTGGCCTGGCTCAAGTGTGTCTGTTTTGATCTGCTTGATCAGTTTGTAAAGTTCATCAGCTGAACAGAACAGCGGGATAGTGTTGTCATAACTCTTGGACATCTTACGACCATCCAGACCTGGAATCAGCTGAGTCTCTTCATCCACTACCGCTTCTGGCAAAGTGAACAAGTTCTTGTATGTGTGATTGAAACGGCCAGCCATATCACGTGCCATCTCAATATGCTGGATCTGGTCCTTACCAACCGGGATCAGATCTGCATTAAACATCAGAATATCCGCCGCCATAAGGATCGGATAGCTGAATAACCCCATGGTCACGCCATCATCCAGATCGGTTTTACCCGCATCACGGTTAGCATCTACAGACGCCTTGTAGGCATGGGAACGATTCATCAGACCTTTGGAACACATGCAGGTCAGAATCCAGGTAAGTTCCGTAATTTCAGGAATATCAGTCTGACGATAGAAAGTCGCTTTATCCGTATCTAGACCCAATGCTAACCAGGTAGCCGCAATTTCACGGGTAGATTGCGCCACTCGCTCTGGATCATGACATTTGATCAGCGCATGGAAATCCGCCAGGAAATAGAAGTTGTTGTAGCTATCTCCCTGGCTCATCTCAATTGCAGGCTTAATTGCACCCAGGTAGTTGCCAATATGCGGAGTACCTGTGGTGGTAATACCGGTCAGAACGGTTTTCTTATCCATTACGTCACTTCTTCTCTATATACGCCCCGTCTTAACAGGAATTAAGACAGTTAGCTCTGAAACTCTTACGAATGGCGGGTATAATACCGAAATATTTTGGAACCTACGAATAAGTAGGCGCCAACAAAGCTAGCTCTTAGATTTCTTAGCGTAGTTTCTGATGGTATCGTGCAGGCAATAACCCTAATGTCGAACTTACGCAGTTGCGGGAAGATGCTAAAAAGAGCGAAAAAATAACAATAATTCGAGATAGCTATGACTGATTCTATTGCTTCCTGGATAACTCTATCCGCCCTTATTGCCAGTGTAGGCTGGTACATCCACCAAAGTTCAGATCGCAACATCAATAACATCATGATGTGCATTGCCTCAGGTATTTTATGTCTATTTGGTGGTTTTCTGATTTCCGGCCTTATCATGAAAATAACCGGCAGTTTTGACAGCGCCCTGATCCCTGCCCTGCTTGTTTGCGTAGGTACCGCAGCATGCACTGTGGGACATACCGTTTATATTAAGAAAAAAGCGCTGAATTAGTTAAGACTCAAAAAGTCCGCAACAACGGGTGTTATTGATAAAAGCAATCAAGGCCATAAAAAATGTGGCCTTTTTTGTGCCTGCAGTCAGAGGTAATATGGAACCTACGAACAAGCCCCTGCTGTTTCTGCAAGAGCCTGCCGTGCGCAAATTCTAGGCGCAATCTGCTGCTAATGGCCATAGTCCTTATCAAAGATTGCAACAACGAAGTTGTGTGCGGCAGACCTTGCCCTACGGGGCTATCAGTTTGATGCGTACTCTACGTTTTCGCTTTTTGCAAGGTCCAGACATTACTGCAAAGCGCTGCCTTGATTACACATCAAACTGAAAGCCAGAAGTTAGCAAGGGCTTATTCGTAGGTTCCTTGTCTTCTCAACATTTTAAAAGATAAAAGATCACCTCTATGCTGATTGTCGTTTCACCTGCAAAAACTTTGGATTACGAAACTGCTCCAATTACCAGCAGTTTTACCCAGCCTCAATTCCTGGAGCATTCTCAGGTTCTGATCGATGAGCTGAAACAGCTATCAGTGCAGGATGTGGCTGAGCTGATGAAGCTCAGTGACAAACTTGCCAGCCTTAATGTAGCCCGCTTTGAATCCTGGATTCCGGAATTCAACCAAGAAAATGCAAAACAGGCGGTACTGGCATTCAAAGGTGATGTTTATACTGGCCTGGATGCTGAAAGCCTCTCAGAAGAGGAACTACAGTTTGCTCAAAACCACCTACGTATTCTCTCTGGTCTGTATGGTGTGTTGAAACCACTGGACCTGATGCAACCTTATCGCCTTGAGATGGGTACAAAACTGGCAAACAGCCGTGGCAAAAACCTTTATGAGTTTTGGGGCTCAATCATCAATGATCAACTTAACAGCGAACTCAGTCAGTCTAAAGAGTCTGTATTGATCAATCTCGCTTCAAACGAATATTACAAAGCAGCCAAAGAGAAAAATATTCAGGGGCGTATTATCACTCCAGCCTTTAAAGACTGGAAAAACGGCCAATATAAGATGATCAGTTTCTACGCTAAGAAAGCACGTGGTTTGATGACCCGCTACATCATCGAAAACCGGATTGAAGACCCTGAGCAGCTAAAGGGGTTTGATCTGGAAGGCTATCGCTTTGCTGAAAGCATGTCTGAAGGTGACAACTGGACCTTTATTCGTGATCACGATGAATAAGGACCGCCAGAAAGTAAAAAGCCAAAGCAATTGCTTTGGCTTTTTTAATTCTTCTAGTTTATTTTGCTAGGACTGAGCTGATCAGTTCTGTTGGATACCAATAATAAACCAGTCGGCATTCTCTTTTGTCATATCCCGTGACAGGTGCCAGGTTTCATTAAACTCGGTTGTCTCTTCAGCATCTTCCTTCAACCAACCATAGAAGTTAATGCTTACAATGACTTCATCTTTGTTGTCGATAAAGTTCGCAAGTTCAGACATTACAGATACAACTTCAGTCACCTGATCTGCAGGAAGCTTCGCACGCTCTTCCTGTAAAACCTTGAACAGATCATCTGATGTATAAGTGCGGATCTCATCCCAGTTACACTTATCCCATGCATCCTGAAGCTTCATAAAGTGGCTACGAGCACCTTCAAGAAATGCTTCTTCATTAAACCAGGATGGCACTTTGATCTGACTTTCTTCACCCCAGCCCGAGCTGAAAGAAGGCATAGGTTTAAATTCCGGAGTGGACTCCTGTTGCGCTTCTCGCTGTTGGGCCTGATGCGGATTAATCTCGTACTGCTGCGCACCCTCGTTGGCGTAGGTTGGTTGCGGCTGAGATTGCCTGCGCATCGACATAATTTTATAGATAATGAAGATCACCGCTGCAATCAGCAGTAGATCCATAAACTGGATACCATCAAAAGCGCCACCGAATAATAGTGCACCAAAAATACCACCCGCCAGCAAACCAGCCATTAGCCCACCAAAGCCTTTACGTTTTGGTGTAGTTGTTGGAGCTGCATTCTTTTGGGCCTGATTTGGAGCCGCTTGCTTCTGTTGTGTAGGAGCAGGTTTTGCCTTTTTTGGGGAAGAGAAACTTTTACCTAATGAAAAACCGCCACCCAGACGTTTAGCTTCAGCATGTTCTGCCACTGGAAGCGCAATCAGAAAAACCGCCACTAATGTGGCTAAAAATGTTCGCATTCGCTCTACTCTTCTAATTATTTCTTATGAAAAGCACTACCCGAAAGTACAGCTAGGTAGATACCACTAAATATTAATGCCATGCCGACCAAATGGAAAGTCTGGACTTGCTCACCCAAAAAGATTATCGAGAGAATCATGCCCCAGAGCGGTACTAGATGGATGAATAATCCACTACGCTGCGCCCCCAGCTTCTCTACGCCATAGTTCCAAAATAGATAAGCAAGAATAGAGGGAAACACCGCCAGGTAAGCGAATAGCAGATATAGATCATTATTCCACTCTATTGCAGGCGCCCCCTGCATCTCCCACCAGGAAAGAGGCGCTAGAATAACAACCCCAACAACCAATGTGGTCGAAAAGAAAGCAAAGGCACTAAGCTCCTTTGGTTTCCAGCGCAACCCGATGCTGTATATCCCCCAGATCAGCATTGCGAAAATTATCCAAAGATCACCTTTATTAAATTCCAGCTGAAATAATCGCTCAATTTGGGCCTGGCTAATCAGAACCAACACGCCTGCCAGAGAGACCACCACACCCAACCACTGTTTCAGCGATGCCATCTCCTTTAAAAAGATGGCACTAAGCAACAAGATCATGATCGGCATTGTCGACTGCATTAGTGTTCCATTCATCGCAGTTGTCGACTGCAAACCCAGATAAGCAAAGGTATTAAATCCGGCTACGCTCAACGCCCCCAACACAAATAAACGTGCACCATTGGCCAGGATCAGTTCACGATTTCTCCATAAGGCAGGCAAGGCGAAAGGCAGCAAAACTAGTAACGCAGCAGCCCAACGGATAAAAGCCAATGTAATCGGCTCAATATCGGTAGAAAACGCTCGACCGAGGACAAAGTTACCCGCCCAGAACAAAGTAGTCAGAGCCAACAATAGATAAGCCAGAAAAATTACCTCAGAGGATCAGCTGCTGGTTCGCTTGAGCATCCGTGCGAGTAGATTATTACTTGCGTCATTACCAGTCAGAATATACTGCAGTACATTATAGTTATTTGCTGTCCATTGCATACGACGGTTGGATTTATTCAGACCACAGATCAGTATCTCATCGTCTGGCTGGAGAAGATCCAACTCACCCGGCAACATTTCAATGTGCTCACCACGACGCAGCATCAGGGGGAAAGCATGTAGATTACGTTTTCTATCGAATGGATTCTTAAAGAACAGTGACAGCTTTAGTTCTTCACCCTGCGAAAACGCCTGCATTAGAGCAGGAGTTTCCTCCTCTCCGATGGTAAATGCCCAGCTATCAAGCTCCTGATCACCGACCACACTACTCATACGGTTAATCAACGTATGCGCCCAGACATCATCATATTTTTCTTGCATCTGTTCGATAAACACTGGGACCAGTGGCGATTTCACATGAGCTAGAATACGGTTTGCGATAATCCTACCGGGCTCCATAATAAAGTCGGCCCGACTGTTTTTGAACACCAATTTATTGGCGTGAATATTCTGCCGCACAACGGTCAGAATCTTAGGATTCATCTCACGGGCAGTCATGATTATCGATAGGTTGTCCGCATCATTTGGCGTACCTGCCACAATGCCTACTGCATCCATTACACCCGCTTCAGTAAGTGTAACTGCCTCTGTTCCCACACCCGTCACCTGATGCGGCAGATCCTGTATTTTGCTGGCATTGATATCAACAACAGTCAGATCCACATCGCTCTCATCAAAGGCTCGGTATAGCGCCCGACCAAAACGGCCATGACCACAGATAATCCAACGGCCTTTAGTGCGCTGATAGACACTCGATAGAGGTCGATGGAACGGATTATGGATCCAGTCATAAACCAAATGCATATATGGTGCATGAGCAGCCAAAGAGAGGTATTGAGCGAAGGTGCGGAAAGGATCAACAACAAGATCCGTACCAAAAGACTGCAAATTGCCTGTTGTGATATCCGATTCAGTACGACTGATTACCATCCTATCAGGGCACAATAGCTTACTCGCAATAGCAATGGATAAATTAGTCTGATCATTATCGGTAACCGCCATTACACCTATACATTTCGGATGCTGTAAACCCGCATCATCTAGCACATCAGGCAAAGCGGCATCAGCACACAGGGCAGGAACCTCAAAAGATAGGTCATCCATCTCCAAAGCATCTATGCGGTCGCTCTCTATATCCAACACAACCACATGAATATCTCGTCGAACCAGCTGCCTAACGATAACACTGCCAGTCACGCCGTAACCGCATATCAGATAAAACGGCTCATTTATCTGGGCTATATTTCTCTTAAAAGAGCGCCTGCGTAGCATTCGGCCGAACATAGGCTCCTGCAACAATGCAAGCGAGGTACCTATTCCGTATAACCAAGCAATAACTGTCGCGTAGATAGAGAACAGCGTCCACATGCGTTGCGCAGGTGTAAAAGCATAGGGAATCTCACCAAAGCCAATGGTCGAACCCATAAAAGACACAAAATACGCAGCATGGAAGAAATCCATGTGATAGACATTACCCTGATCATCCTGACCAGGGATCGACACAAAGCCAAGTATAGAGATGGAATACACTACAATCAGTGTAATCAGCGGTGTCCGCAGGCGGCGAAGAAACAGGTAGATGACGTTATTCATCAGAGCTGCTCAGTCTTATAATCAGCGACGCAGCATTGCTGATTCAACCACCAGCAGAATAACCGAGATAATGTTGGCCAGTAGCGCACCAGCACTCAGAGAGACAACACTGGACATATTTGAAGGGTTCATCCCAACCCCACTAATCTGCTCTGCATAGCCCCAGATACATGCAGCAACCACAAGCTGCAGATCAGCCACCAAGGATGTAGCAAGCATCAATGCGCCCAGATGAGTTCGGTCACCAAACTTAAGCACCGTACAGATCATACTCACGACAATTGCCGCAAAGAACTCGTAAACGTTATGGTGTTCCGGGTTCTCTATATCGCCCAGAAAAAAACCAAAGTTCAGGGTCAAAGCCAACACGATGAAAAATGCGAAAATCACCTTCTCTTTGTTCATAACATTCGTCCCAGAGCGTTAAGCCTGCTATTTTTTTCGATTGTAACACCATAGTGTTCTATTAAAACCTGCTAAAAATCAACTAATAACGATCTTTGCAGAGATAACTTTCTTCCGGGAACCCCAGCCGTTATTCTTGGTCTCATTGTTTTCTGTGATAAATAATTTAAGGCATTAACCACAATGTTTTCCGTTTTATCTGTACGTACACCTCTACTGATTATTTTTGTTTCGCTTTTCAGCCTTAACCTTCAGGCTGCAGTAGAGAAAAGCCCTAACGATCCCAAACTCTATGAAAGCTTTACTCTGGATAACCAACTGGAAGTACTGCTCATATCCAACCCGGATGCAGACAAAGCTGCAGCCTCTATGAACGTTGCAGTAGGTTCCAGCGCCAACCCAGAAGATCGTGCAGGGCTAGCTCATTTTCTAGAACACATGCTGTTTCTCGGTACAGACAAATACCCTAGCGCAGATGAATACCAAAGCTTTATCCGCTCCCATGGTGGTGGCCATAACGCCTATACCTCTCAAGAAAACACCAACTACTTCTTTGATGTCAGCGCAGAACACCTTGAGCCAGCCTTAGATCGCTTTGCCCAGTTTTTTATCGCGCCGCGTTTTGATGAGAAATATGTAGATCGTGAGCGTCATGCAGTTCACTCGGAGTATCAGGCGAAAATAAAAGATGATTTCCGTCGTGGTTATGCAGCAACCAAGCATGTAATGAATCAGGAAAACAGCTACAACCGTTTTGCTGTGGGCAGTTTAAAAACGCTCGCCGATCGCGAAAACTCAAAAGTTCGCGACGAACTGATCAAATTCTACGAGCAGTACTACTCAGCCAATCTAATGTCACTGGTGATACTAGGCAAGGAGAGCCTGCCAGAGCTTAAGCAGATGGTGCTGGAAAAATTCAGTGCGGTAAAAAACCGCAACGCTAAGCCGTTCCATGCCGAAGCCCCGCTGTTCCGAAAGGATCAACTTCCGCAGCAGGTAGTTATTGAGCCGGTCAAAGATATCCGCTCGCTGTCTCTGACCTTCTCTATCCCAGAGTTCCGAAGTCAATGGCAGAAAAAGCCTCTCTACTACATCAGCAACTTAGTTGGTTATGAGGGCAAAGGCAGCCTGTTGTCACTATTAAAAGAAAAAGGCTGGGCTACTTCACTTTCCGCTTCACCTGGGCATAGCCTGAACAATCAGGGTAGTTTTATGGTAAACATTAGGCTTACCAAAGAGGGATTAGATAACTATTTGGCCGTTACCCAGCATGTTTTTCAATATATTGAGTTAATGAAACAACAAGGCCTAAGAGCCGATCTGTTTGCTGAAGAGAAACAACTGAGTGCTATCCAGTTCCGCTTTCAGGAACAATCGGAACCGATCCACTTAGTGAGCGCTCTTTCCAGCCAGATGCAGCATCTGCCAACGGAGCAGGTAATTTCCTCTAACTACACCTTCACTGAGTTTGATAAAGGCCTTATCAACAGCTATCTGGCAGAAATCAAACCTGAAAATCTATTTCTGAATATTAAAGCTAAAAACCTGGAAACTGATCAGGTAGAACCTCATTACAAAGCACCTTTCAGTGTACGCGGCTTAACCGAACAGGAAGTGATCGGGCTTCAGGTGAAGCAGATTGATCCTAAGCTGACCATCAGAGAACCAAACCCTTATATTGCCAAAGACCTGAATATCCTAAGCAGTGATGATGGGGAAAAGCCGAAGTTAATAAACTCTAAAGAAGGATTCAGCCTCTGGTTCCAGCAAGATACAGAATTCAATGTCCCTCGTGGTAACTTCTACTTCTCGGTACAAAGTACGTTAGCCAATCTAGATGCCAAACATTGGGTTCTAAATTCACTCTTTACCGAAATGGTACAGGAGCAGCTTAACGAGACCTTATACGATGCCTACCTTGCTGGCATGGGTACAGAGATCTATCCACATATGAAGGGCTACAGTGTTCGCCTATCTGGGTACAACGATAAACTACACCTGTTATTACTGCAGGTAGTAGACGCACTTAAAACACCCGAATTTGATCAAAAGCGCTTCGCTATCCTTAAACAGCGCTACACCGAAAAACTGAAAAATAGCTTTAACGACAAACCCTATAATCAAACGACTGGACGCATGTTTGAACTGCTGATGTCCCAGGCAGATAAACGTAGTCAGTTGGATGCAATTGAAAATATCACTCTTAAAGACCTACAACATTTTTCAATCCAGTTCCTCAAAGCTCCTGCTATAAAAGCTCTGGCTCACGGCAATCTTACTGAAGAATACACGCAGAACATGGGGGAACAGGTAAGAAAGGCGCTGCTACAGGATACAACTGCCGCAACGCCAGCTATTACAGTCACGCAGTTACCTCTTGATACACCTCTGACTGAAACGCTGGATATCGAACACAACGATGCCGCGATCGCAGTTCTGCTGCAGGGAGAGAACAACTCGGCGAAAGCACGCGCTGAGTTATCAGTGCTTTCAGAAATACTTGCCTCTCCCTTCTACAATCAGATGAGAACAGAGAAGCAACTGGGCTACATCGTATTTGCAACGCCACTGCAGATGAACAAAACACCAGGACTAGGCTTTATTATTCAATCGCCTAATACAGATGCAGTGACTCTGGAACAAAATATCAACCAGTTCCTGCAAGAATGGCAAAGCAACCTAGATGAATTCGATGTTGATTCACTTAACCGTTTTAAAGCCAGTGTTCTCTCCCGTATCACCAAGAAAGACAACAAACTCAGTAGCCGCACCAAACGCTACTGGCGTGAACTGGATTGGGGAGAGCTGAGTTTCGATACCCGTCAACAGCTCGCTGAAGCTGTTCAGAAGGTTAGCATTCAGGATCTGCAACAGAGCTATAAACAGCTGCAGAAACGCCGTTTAACTGTGCGCAGCTTTGGTACAAAGTTGAGTTCTAACCATACTCTTGAAGTCACTGAGGCCAAGAGCTATCTGGAAGGTAATAAATCAATTGTTCCTGATGTTTAGTGCAGCAAATAGCATTCGTTAAAATACACATACTCCTAGTAAAAATATTAGAAGAAGGAATTTCTTAGCGTTATGGAAGAAATATTAGTCTACTCAGATAGCCTTACATGGGGCATCATCCCGAATACACGTAATCGCTTACCATACAAGAAAAGGTGGCCTGGCGTTTTTGATGCAACATTAAAAGAGCTTGGCGTAGATGTCAGGGTAATTGAAAACTGTCTTAATGGGCGCAGAACAGTATGGCCTGATCCATTTAAATCAGGACGTGATGGCTCTGAGCATTTAGCTCAAACAATTGAAATGCATTCACCACTGAAACTTGTAATTATCTTGCTAGGTTCAAATGACTTTCAGTGTACTCATGACAATAACGCGTGGCTGTCAGCTCAAGGTATAGCCAAATTAATTAACACTATACGTACAGCACCAATCGAACCGGGTATGCCCGTGCCACAAATAATGGTTGTGGCCCCGCCTAAAATCATTAAACCTAAGGGAGCTATCGCTAATAAATTTGCCAATGCAGAACAAAGATGCGTCGGTTTTGTTCAGGAGCTTGAAGCTGTTGCCATTGAACATTCTGTACTGTATTTCGATTCAAATACTGTAACTTCAGCTAGTGAAGTCGATGGCATCCATTTAGACGAAGCTCAGCATGAAGTGTTAGGTAAGGCTATAGCTCACGAAATTAAGCAAAAAGTATTCTAACAAAACGCCATCATAAAAATGCGCTTGGTGAACCGGGCGCATTCAACTCAAGGTTTAACGATAGCTCGCCCTTTATTATCTGACTCTTCCTGCTTTAACGCCTGCTGCTTTTCTTGAGCTTTCTCAATTGCCTTGTAGTAAACAGAATCTTGCTCTTCGGGTTTCTCTAGCTGTTCACAACCTTCACCTAGAATAAAGCAGCGGGCTTTGATCTCATCTTCACCTATCTGCACAAAGATCTTATCTTCACCTTTGAGTGGTGGGCGCTTTGGTTGGCCAACAGGCACTTCACGCACTTTAGGTTCTACGAAAGGAATAACAACGGGCTCTGGCAGATTATCCGGTAGCTCTTTTGGCTTAACTTCGGTCATTCTTTCTTTATCAAATGTGCCACGACGCCAGTCTTTATAGGCCGTTTCACCATCAACCGTACCGTACAGATAGCCTTTTACCGCCGTAACCTCATATTGGATCGGTTCTTCAAGCTGCTCCTCCGCCATCGCGAAAGCTGCAACAAGTGTTAGCGGTAAGATTATCCAGTTAGTATGCTTCTTCAAAAGGCTCATCCATCGGATAGATTGCTTCGGCATATACAGCCAGCTCTTCCAGTATATGACGTTTATTATCGTCCATATCCGGTTGACCATAGAGCTCATTGAGGCGTTCATAAAAACGCTCCATAGTTAGATGACCGCCTTCACCCTGTAAAAGTTTACTTTGGCGATACTCTTCCCAACGCATCTGCTCCTCATGACTAAGAATATTAGGGAAGTTCCGGGCTTTATAACGCAGCAACATCTCCTCCAGACGATTATCCTGGAATGGCAGGTCAAGCTCTGCCAGTTGCTCTGGGTTGGATTGGCGCACCT
>NZ_JAAEQH010000094.1 GCF_024231755.1 Neptuniibacter sp. | reverse complement strand
TTAAGGGGGTCAACCTGGGTATCGCCGCAGTAGGACACCGCGCCAGCAACCTCGTCACAACTGGAATCGCAGACGGTGCAGTTTGTAAGACCATAAACGCAGAGCTCGGTCAGCGTATTCCCGTCATCGCAGGACTCGGTTGCCTGGATAATCCCGTCACCGCAGATTTCCTCCTGACAGGCGGTTGAACAGCCGTCGTTATCTACTGTATTGCCGTCGTCACAGGCTTCACCGGCAGAAATATTAAGGCTCCCGTCCCCGCAAACCGATGAAGTACAATCGCTATCACAGCTTGCGGATTCTCCACCATCATCGCAGGTCTCACCGTTAAGGGGGTCAACCTGGGTATCGCCGCAGTAGGACACCGCGCCAGCAACCTCGTCACAACTGGAATCGCAGACGGTGCAGCTTGTAAGACCATAAGCGCAGAGCTCGGTCAGCGTATTCCCGTCATCACACTGCTCGCCGGGATCTATCACGCCGTTACCACAAAGTAAATCACATGGATCTGTATCCAAATAATCTGGAAGACTGTCCTGATCACAGTCGTCATTACGTGGATCACCGTCGCTGTCAGCATCCTCATAAGTTGTCAAAATACCATCGCCATCATGGTCAACGGAGAATAAAGCCGGATTTTCCTTCAAGGCCCGCAACCATTCCTCCGACATCCTTTGGTCGCCAGCGTCAGAGACATGCAATCCGTCTCCAGAATTGTAAAGTTCCCAATTTTCATTAAGTGCCGTATATTGGTCAGCTATTTCTATGGGCAATAACCCAACATCAGCTACCATCTGCCAAATTGCATCATTATAAGGGACAATACTGCCCGTCCCAGCAGTATTGGCCGTAACAGTTGCTATAACCGGCACTTTGTTGACTGATAGTGCCAGCTCAGCCATTGTTTGGATATTTGCTGCTGTATCGCTGGGCTGCAACCCTTGATAGAGATCATTCGCCCCGTACATGATAAGAATGCAGTTCGCGTTCGATTGGTCAGCCATAACAGCCTCAATACGAGCCACTCCTTGATACGACCGTTCACCGCTAACCCCCCAGTTGTACTCTGCTGCAGTGGACACATCATTTTCCTGCTCAAGAGCTGACGATAACTCTTCGGTGTAGGAGCATGCCTCTGCACCACCGCTGGGATCTTTGCATTCGGGACTGATGTAACCGCTACTGTTTCTTTTGAGTCCCTGAGTGATACTGTCGCCAAAAGCAATGCAGTTTAACGGTTCCTGAAAAAGCCTGATCGGCATTCCTGCATAAAACCCAGTTGCGAACCCGTTCAAAGGAAGCGACTGAGTTTCCAAAGGGATGGTGTCGACCTCAAAAGCTCCGTCGAGAAAAGTTGCTGTTTGTTGCTCAATATGTCTGCCGGTGTTACGCTGCCATATGAGCTGAATATTCCCCTCTGAATCATAGGTAAGTTCCGGTGCCATATCCGATAAGGTATTATCTGGATGCACCATGCGTGTCGGACTCCAGCTGTCTTTGCAGTCAGAAAAAGTACTCTCCCATTCAGCATAATAAATATCGCTGTCTCCGTTGTTCTTTTTAATGCCTGACCATACCAGAATCGGATTGCCATTATTCAGAATTGCTCTGGGATACAGGTCAGAATACAGTTCTGTTTGAACAGTACTGGAGCATATAGATTCTCCATTAACAATATACTCATAGGATATGCGATTTTCACTTTTCCCTAATAGTGTTGTAATAATCCATTGACGGGATCCGTCCTGTAAGACAACAGGTTCCGGGAGATCCATTGCATAGGTCGGGCTGATTAAAAAAAATACATAAAAAAATACAGATACTATATAACGCATAACTTATCTCCCTACCGATTTTAACCACACAACTCGATTCACTTTTCCTTGTACTCCCGCATGTGCCGTCCTGCCATTTCTTCATCTTTCAAGATTCTGTAACATCTGGAAATATGCAGATGCGCCTCCTTGTAGGAGGGGCTCAGTTCTAGCACTCTATTAAAGTGCTCTATTGCTCCTGTACATTTTTTCATAACCATGAGCTCATAGCCAAGATTGAAATGCCCTTGGACATGATCAGGCTTTCGTCTCAAAAAAACGACTATACAGATCGGCATGCTTCATATGCCCCCAAAAGTAGTTGACACTTTTTTTGAATACAGCACGATAAAGGCGCACTGGTCCATATCAGCGAAGCTCACCTTACGCGGCAGTCGTTGTGAACGGTTCCTGACTGAAGCGCGGAACCGCAACTTTATTACTCAGGATGCAGTCGGGAAG
>NZ_JAAEQH010000093.1 GCF_024231755.1 Neptuniibacter sp. | reverse complement strand
TGTCCCGTTTTTATCGGCTAAAGGCTAGAATCCTTTACCCTAACTTAATAAAAATTAAGAGAATATTTTTCATATGGGAAGATGGCGTCCACCCCAGCCTCGTAGTTCGAAATACATCACCGGAGAGGGCTACAAACGCCTAAACGATGAGCTGAAGTACCTCTGGAAAACTAAACGCCCGGAAGTGACTCAATCCGTTAAAGAAGCGGCCGCTCAGGGTGATCGTTCCGAAAATGCTGAATATATCTATGGCAAGAAGCAGCTACGTGAAATTGATCGCCGTGTTCGTTACCTATCAAAACGACTAGAAGATATGGTTGTTGTGGATCGCGCACCGGATCCAGATAAACGGGATACCGTGTTCTTTGGCGCATGGATCACCCTACTGGATGAAGATGATCAGGAAAAACGTCACCGTATTGTAGGTCCTGATGAGATTAATGCAGGTTCTGACTACATCAGTATGGATTCACCGTTGGCACGCTTGCTTCTCAAAAAGCAGCTAGGTGATGAAGTCTGCCTAGAAAAACCAGACGGTAATGAAGTCTGGTACGAAATTGTGAAAGTAGAGTATGAACCTTAAGCCCTTTTCTTTTGATACATACGTATATCTGCCTGTTCTAACCAGTAATCAATATCTTTTTCAGGATCATCAAGCATCACCCCTCCTATACTGACTTTAAGCTCCTGCTTGTTAAGCCCTCCTGTAATTCGTTGAACTACAGACTCCAGCTGCTCTTTATCATTTACAGCAATTAACATAACGAATTCATCGCCCGATAAGCGAGCGGCAACATCATCTTCACGGACAACACTGAGCATTGATGCCGCCATGCTTTTTAGTGCGTCATCACCCGCGGCATGGCCATTAACATCATTTATCTGTTTCAGGCCATCCATATCCATATACAAAAGACCTAATGAGATATTTGAACGCTTTGCCAGGGCTATATACTGAGCTGCAACCGTATTAAATCCCCTACGGTTATAAAGCCCGGTCAGCTCATCCGTCATCGCCAGATTAGAGATCATGTGGTACTGATGCAGAATCTCCAGATCGGCCTCAATAAGCCCCCTTAGTTCGCCTAATAGGTCAATATAATCCCGACCATAATCTGTATTCTCATAATCCATTACACAGATTGTTCCAAACGGTACACCATCCGGCCAATACACAGGAAAACCCAGATATGAGCGGAATCCATCATTCACAACTTCTGGATTGGTATCCCAAAACGGGTCTGTTGGAGCATCCTTTACATAAAGCGACGCCTTCTCCTCAACGACTTTACGGCAAAATATATTGGTATCTTCTTCAATTAAGACCCCCGCATCATAGGGGTTACTTTCCTGCTCGCTGGAGATAACTACCTGATAGCCGCTAGGCCCTCTTTGCACAATGAAACCCGCCGGGGCACTAAATACCCTGGCCATAACATCCACAGTTTTTTGCCACTTTTCCAATGGAGCCAGCGCTTCTTTCTCTTCAAGTATCCAGTGATCAGCATCAATCATGGTCTTCTCTTCCTCTCGCCTGACCTTCATATCTCAGTTATGACAGTTAAGCGACGCGATAGTTGTTTTTATTTTTCCGCACATTGAAAATATAACCACTTTTTGGATATGGGAATAGATACTTTAGAACAGATTTCTCTCCCAAGTCATTCACACACTTATTACTTATTGCTGTACTAATTAAGCCTGCGTTACATTAGCAACAATAGATCTTGAAATCGGCTATATCATCTATGCGCCCCAATACTTACACCTCCCGCACTTACTACATTTTTGGCAGCGCATTACTCCTGCTTATTTTTACGGCATCTTACTTTCTTTCAAACAAAATCAGCGAGTTACAGCAGCAACACCTGCAACATGTCGCTGAAGACATGAATAATGATGTAGGGAGACTCATAGACGCTAAACGAAAGAGCACCCTAGCCCTCACGCTATCTCTGGCAGAAAGTCAGAATATTAAGTCGATACTACTCGACCCTGTGATACAGGCGGGGATGAATCAGACAACCAAACACCTTTCCGCTGAACTTAGAAAGCATACTAAGTATAAAAATGTATGGGTTCAGTTAATCGACAAAGAAGGTATCAGCCGCAGCCGAAGCTGGGTCAGAAAGTATGGTGATCAAATATCACAAGTCAGAGCCGATGTACGACAGATGATGGCTTCACCTCAGGTTATGGAAACCATCAGTACCGGCAAGTTCACCATGAGCTTCAAATCGATGGTACCCATCTTTGAGAATGATGAATTCATCGGCATGGTTGAGGTAATCACCCACTTCAACTCCATTATCAAAGAGCTTCAACAAGCAGGGATCGACTCAGTGGTTCTGGTAGATAAACGCTACCGGGAACAATTAAGCAAAGCGATAAGCAAAACCTTTATTGAAGATTACTATGTCGCTAACTTCGACGTCCTGCCTGAACGAAACAGAGAGATTGCGGAGATAGGGATAAAACAACTACTCAGCAATAACTACCTGGCTCACAATGAAAATCTCCTGACCACCCATCGCATCCCCGACATTTTCGGTGAGGATATGGGCTATTTTATCCAGTTTGTTCCTTTAACAACCGTCAATAATACGGACTTAAATGCACTAATCCGCAATATCATCATCGCCGCACTCACGGTTATTTTAGTCATTCTCGCTATTGCTACACTTCTGCATCGCAATAAACAATTAATTGAGAGAGAAAAGTACTTCCTGCAAAGCGTGACCAATTCATCATCTGATCTGATGCTAATCATCAAACAGGGCAACATCACCAATACGAACAAAGCTTTCCAGCACCTGTTCCCTGACATGACCGGTCAGCATATCGAACAACTGATTCCATTCATCAATGACACCCGCTTTCTTGAGAAAGTGCACAAAGCCCAATGCTGGCAGAATCTACTAAGCGAAGAGCAGAACCAAGAGCAGGACCTGCGCCTTTCAATTCAAGATAAGGATTACTATTTCTCTCTGAATATTCAGCCCCTTACCGATCAGAAAGAACATTACGTCCTGCGCTTAATGGATATTACCGAACGAAAAATTTCTGAAGATAAGCTTCGCCTCTCTTCAAGCGTATTCACCCACGCCCGCGAAGGAATCATGATCACCCAAAGCGATGGGCGGATTATTGATATCAATGATGCCTTCCAAAATATCACCGGATACGCCCGTGAAGATGTTTTGGGAAAAACACCGAATATCCTAAATTCAGGCCATCACGGTTCAGACTTTTTTACTGTGCTTTGGCATGACATTAGCGAAAAAGGTTATTGGAGCGGAGAGCTGTGGAACCGTAAGAAAAATGGTGAAAGCTATGCCCAGATGCTGACGATCAGCGCTGTAGATGATCCAGACGGCGCTCGCTACTATGTAGCCCTATTCTCCGACATTACCGCTCAGAAGAAACAGCAGCAGCAACTGGAACAGATCGCTCACTTCGACCCTCTTACAGGGCTGCCTAACCGACGCCATATTACTAACCTATTGCATCAGGTAATGGCCAACGCGGAGACTAACCAGAACACTGTCGCAGTTTTCTATCTGGATCTAGACGGATTCAAAGCAGTTAACGACAACCATAGCCATGATTTCGGCGATAAGCTATTGCAGACTCTGGGAAACCGGATGACCGAAGCATTAGGTCCTAACGACATTATCGGACGAGTCGGCGGAGATGAGTTTATCGGCGCTCTGGTCAACCGCGCCCCAGATGTATCCTGCGAGCCAATTTTCAATCACCTATTAAAGCAGCTTGAGAAATCCGTTTATGTAAACGGCTACAAACTGCAGATATCAGCCAGCATCGGTGTTACCTATTACCCACAATCAAGCCCTATTGATGCAGACAAACTGGTTCGTCAGGCTGACCAGGCGATGTATCAGGCCAAACTGTCAGGAAAAAACCGTTTCCACATATTCGATGCTGAAAAAGACCTGCTCCTTAGAGGACGGCATGAGGCTATCGAGAACATTCGCCATGCTTTTGATAGAGACGAGTTTGAGCTGTTCTATCAACCGAAAGTAAATATGGCAACGGGAGATGTAGTTGGAGCAGAAGCCCTGATCCGCTGGAGACACCCAGAGCAAGGCATATTACTTCCTTCTCACTTTATCCCGACTATCAGCACACACCCTTTATCTGTAGATATAGGTGAATGGGTTATAGAAACCGCACTGCAGCAGATCGCCAAGTGGCAGAACTCTGGTCTGGAAATTCCAGTCAGCGTCAATATCAGCCCCCTACAGCTACAAGACCCGGAGTTTTCCCACCGACTGAAAAGCATTCTTGAGCAAAATCCAGAGGCATCTCCAGAAGCACTCCGCCTGGAAGTGATAGAAACCCACGCTCTGGAAAACCTCTCCGAAGCCCTTAACGCCATTACTGAATCTAAAGAGATGGGGGTTAGCTTTGCACTGGACGACTTCGGAACTGGTTATTCATCCCTTAGCTATCTCAAGCAACTACCCGTTGAAGAACTGAAAATTGATCGTAGTTTTGTTCAAGGAATGTTACTCGACCCAGAGGACCTGGCCATATTGGAAGCAACCTTGGGGCTGGCTAACACTTTCCAACACCACATCATTGCTGAAGGCGTAGAGACCGAAGAGCAAGGGCTACGACTGTTGCAACTGGGATGCGAAGAAGCTCAGGGGTTCTTTATCAGTAAAGCGATCCCAGCCAATCACCTCCCACGCTGGATCTCTGAGTGGAAAGCTCCTGAAAGCTGGCTGAAGCAGAAACCTCTTAAAACCAGAGATCTGATCATACTTAACAGCTCCACCAAACACAGAGTCTGGAGCGAAAGTATCAACGACTTTTTCTCCGGAGAGATCCACTGCGCTCCAGCGCATTTTGATCCGACAGCTTTTGAACAGTGGATAGTCAACCTACCACCGGAATATTCTCACATAAGAGAACCTGCAAATGGGTTACTCGCAAAACTAGTTAAGGCAAACGCACTGATATCGGATAGCGAGGCTTCAGAGCAGCCTCAATCCGATCTAAAACAGCTAAATCAGCAGATAGACAATAGATTTGAGAAGCTGATTAATCAGCTCAGTAAGAAGCAGGAAAGCCCTCAAGAGGACGAGCAGAATCCTAATATTTTTTATGATATTTGAGGGGGTTGGTTTGGGACTATTTGCAAGTGTTAGCTATCAAAGGAAAAGTTTATTTATGGTGCTTACGTGACTGTTAATAGTGCTTTGAAGAAATCATAATCACGCTAACAACACATTATTAAAAACAAATGGTTTTACGATATAAGCTGTAGTAGCTCAGACTTGATCTGACAGTTACCCGTTTCTATCTGGTGTCTGTCAGTTTAGATCTGGGCTAAATTCTTCTCTGCCCAAATCGATTTACCATCAAGCAATGTTTCCATTGGCGTTCTACCGCAGCATATTTT